>JAKZUA010000278.1:0-5012 GCA_047516825.1 Dehalococcoidia bacterium | reverse complement strand
ATACCGGCCTCGGTGCCGCCAGCCAGTACCACGTCCGCCATGCCACTCCGGATGGCTAGCAACCCCTCTCCCATCGCCTGATTCGAGGCGGCGCAGGCGGTGGAGCAGGTTGAGTTATAACCCTTGGCGCCCACGTAGTGGACCACGTTTGCCGCCGCCATATTGGGTAGCACCATGGGGAAAAAATAGGGAGACATCCGCATGCCGCCCTTTTCCGTCAGGATACGGCAGTTATCCTCAAGCTCAGGAAAGCCGCCGTTTCCGTTGCCCAATATCACTCCGACTCGGTAGGGGTCTTCTTGGGCCATATTCAGATGCGCGGCCTCGACTCCGGAGAGGGCTGCGGCCACCGCCAACTGGGAAAAGCGGGCCATGCGGCGGGCCTCTCGCGCGCCCACGTACTGGGCTGGGTCGAAGCTTTTAACCTCGCCGGCGATACGGCAGGGATAACCCGTGGGATCACAAAGGGTCATCGGGCCGATACCGGACTTGCCCTCCAGAAGGTGAGACCAGAATTTTTCCGGAGTTTCTCCCAAGGGGGTGATTGCCCCCATGCCGGTGATGACCACCCTGGTGTCAACCATAGAATAGCCGCCGCATGAGTGCCGTACTTATCAATATCCTAAATTACCGATTTTCAGCTACTAATTTCACCGAACCGGCGGTTTGACTGCCGGCAGCAGGTCTGGATATAGCTCCGGTTCGATCCCCAGGACCGCCTCCCGAAGTTCTGCCGCCACAAAGAGCGACCCGGTCCCCAAAATCAGGTCTTCCGGACCGGCCTCCCGGTGCGCCAAGTTTACCGCTTCGTCCACCGCTTCAATTTCGGCGACGGACGCCGCTCCCCTACCCCTAAACATTTCCCCCAATTCATCGGGAGAAACCGACCGGGGATGTCTTGAACGGGTAGCATACACTGTGCTGGCCTGCTGAGCCAATAGGTTGACCATTTCGGAAATCTGCTTGTCCCTGGAAAATCCAACGATAAGGGCTATTCGCCGATAGCTTAGATATTCGGGCAAGGACCTCAATAATACGCCTATGGAATGAGGATTATGGGCACCGTCGGCCAGCAACAGGGGGCTCCGGGAAAGCACCTCCATGCGGCAAGGCCAGCAAGCAGCGGCGAATCCTTGCTTGATGGCATCTTGGGAAATAGCGTATCCCTTCTCCATCAAAATTTCCAGGGCAGCCAGGGCGCTCGACGCATTTTCCAGCTGATGGGTTCCAAGGAAGGGAATTCGCAGAGAGTATTCTCCCAGCCGCCCCCGGACCTGCAGCGATTGACCGTCAATATTATGTTCTTCCCGGCTCCAACTAACGTCTTCCGGCAGCTTGATGGGGAAGGCGCGCTGTTCCCGGCATGTTGCCAAGATTACCTCAAGGGCTTGCGGAGGCTGAGGCGCTATGACCACCGGGACCTGGGGCTTGATGATTCCCGCTTTTTCCGCCGCGATTTGCTCCAGAGAATCACCCAAAATGCTGGTATGGTCCAGGCTAATGGAGGTGATCACCGCCACTTCCGGGTCAACCACGTTGGTGGCGTCCAGGCGGCCACCCAATCCTACCTCAATGGTTTGGAAGTCCACCCGGTCCTGGGAAAAGCACCAGAAGGCCATCGCCGTCATGAATTCAAACAGGGAAACCTCGCCCAGCGCAGTACCGGGCCCCATTTGTTCCTGATAGGGCCACAGCTCCTGCACCAGGGAGGCGAACTTGGGTTGGGAGATTGGGTTGGTGTCTAGCCTGATCCGCTCGCAAAAAGAGTGCAAATGGGGTGAAGAATAAAAGCCGGTTCGGTAGCCGGCGGCCGCCAGGACCGCGTCGCAAAAAGCCGCCGTGCTGCCTTTGCCCTTGGTGCCGGCAACATGAATAGTTGGAGTGGAACGGTGGGGGTTCCCCAAGAGCTCCAGAAAGCCATCCATGCGCCCTAGGTCAAATATCTGCTTCTGACGCGGAGCAACTGGTTGTCTTCGCTCGTGGTCTACCAGCGAAAGCAGGCGGTTTATGGATTCCTGGTAGTCCAATATTTTCCCTGGGCGCTAGGGATCTCGCCTGGCGTTAGTGGTCCCGAATGTGCTTGGGCATGAACCCCGACAAAATACTCAGCCCGTCCCGGAATCTCACAGAATTGACGAAGTCTATGTTACCTTCCAGAGGGCGCGGGGTAAAGCCAAAGGCCTGCTGTACCGACTCCGGTTCGGTGACATTGCGATTGGTTGCCAGCCGCAGTTGCTCTACGGTGACGGGAGGTCTGGGCAGCAGCTTTTCCATCAGGGCCACGTTGGGGCGCATCAGCCAGACTGGTAAATGAATTCTACCCCGGCGGCGGCCCATGGTCCGGGCCACGATGCCGAGGATTTCGTTGTAACTGGGTTGCTCTGGCCCGCCGATTTCGACGGTCTTACCCTTGAGGTCATCCCGGTCCACGGTAAGGGCCAGGCACCGGGCTACATCGGCCGCCGCGATGGGCTGGAACCGATTGCGCCCCCGGCCTGGCACCGGTACCAGGGGGCAAACCCGCACCAATGCGGCGAGGGAATTCAGGAAGGCATCGCCTTCGCCGAAGATAATGGACGGCCGGAGGATAGTATATGGCAGCCCACCATTGATCACCTCCTGCTCGCCCTGCCATTTGCTGTGGGTAAAGCGGAAGCTGGGATTGTTGGCGGCGCCGATCGCGCTGACCAGGATGAAGTGTTTTAAACCACCCAATTCCCGGCAGACAGCAACTATGTTGGCCGTGCCCCGCCGGTTTATATCTTCAAAGGTGGCCGCTGCCTTCTGCTGAATGATCGCGGCCAGGTGGATCACAGCTTCCACCCCTTGGCAGGCGGCGCCCAGGGCATCCAAATCGGTCACGTTGCCATAATGGATCTGGAGAGACCGGTCGGAGAAGATTCGCTCCCGTCCCGGAGTGTGGACCAGGCAGCGGACCTGATGGTGGCGGGCCAGGAGTTCTCGGACGACCTGCCGCCCCAGAAAGCCGGTAGCTCCAGTAACCAGCACCAGCATTTTACTGCCTCCGCTATGAGCGTGGGTCCGAATAGAACTCCGGCGAATCGCTTCCGATATTCGGCCGGTCGACGCCGATCAAAGAATTGCAGCTTTCCCGGCCTGCTGTCAAGTCGGCCCTACCTAGCGGGATCGGTTTTCTGGCCACTAAACCTGTTGGCCTCAAGTGGTCTGTTGCAGTAGTATTTATTAATCTTCTGCTAAAACATCGAAAAATCCACCAGGCAGAGGAAAGCTAATCGATACTGGAAGAGTCCTCCTACTATCCCAACCGGCCGTCCGGACCGGTCTTGTGACAAGGGGCAGGTAAGGGCAGGAGCTAGGGGTCTCGGAGCAGTGAGGGATTGGTCAAGCGCCCGGGTGGTTTGGTCGATTTTGCCGGATTTTGTTGAAGACTGAGGAACTGATTTGAAGATTTACGTGGCGTCTTCCTGGCGCAACGATGCTCAGCCTGGGGTCGTCGAGGCCCTGCGGGGAGCCGGTCACCAGGTATACGATTTTCGAAATCCCCATGCGAAGGGGTCGGGGTTTCACTGGTCCGACATCTCTCCTCTGTGGGAGAGCTGGACCCCGGAGAAGTTCATAGAAGGGCTGGACCATCCCCTGGCCCAAAAGGGGTTTGACAGCGATTATCAGGCGCTGGATTGGGCCGATGCCGTGGTGATGGTGATGCCCTGCGGCCGCAGCGCCCACCTGGAGCTGGGCTATGCCGCCGGGCAGAAGAAAACTACGATAATTATGGTTACTCAAGCCGAACCCGAGCTGATGTATAAGATGGCAACCCACCTGGTGACCAGCATCCAGCAGATGCTCGCCGCCCTGCAGAACGAGCAAGAAACTGCTCCGGGCCGCTAGCGAATCTCCTTTTCGGCCCAGGCCCGAATCAGGTGGTGGGCAATGGCAATACGTCCGGGTAGCCTCAGGCTTTCGTTCTTCTCCTCCAGGGCCAACAGCACCTCCTCCCGCTCAAACCATTTCACGTCGGTCATCTCCTCGGCGTCCATGGCGATCTTCGTGGTCGCCGCCTCAGCATGACAGCCGATCATCAACGAAGATGGGAAGGGCCAGGGCTGAGAGGAATGGTAACGAACATTCTTAACCTTTATTCCCGCCTCTTCCATGACCTCCCGAGCCACCGCCTCTTCTATGCTCTCCCCCTGGTCGACGAATCCAGCCAGAGCCGAGTACCGGTTCATGGCGGCCAGGCGTCCGCGGGATTGACCGAGCAGGCAGCGGTTTCGATCTGAGACGACCATAATAATCACCGGATCCACCCGGGGGAAGTGCTCGGCCTTGCAGGCGGGGCACTCCCGCTTTTGCCCTCCTCGCAGCACCCCTGTCTCATGCCCGCACACGGAGCAAAATCCGTGCCGGTTGTGCCAGTTGATCTGCGCTCGTCCCTGGGCAAGAATGCCCGCCTCGGGCGCGCTCAACATTTCCGCCGCCGAGCGGGCGTCTTCAAATCGGTAATTCCTCTTCTCTTTAAGCTTCTCGCCAACCTCGGCTTTCTGAGAAAGGTCAACGGCGAAGTGGGCCGTTTCGCCCTGCAACCCGAGAAACAAGGGATCCCAATCGAATCCGGCTTCAGCCAGCGCGGACCAGGCGAGCCAGCCCAGTTCCGGCTGGGTAGTATCGGAAATCAGAACTTGCGAATCCCAAAGGGGCAAGAATTTGCTGGTCGAGTCCAGGGCCTTGCTGCGGATCCAATCCTCGTCCCGACGCTCTTTTTCTCCCCGGTCCAGTGGATTGCCAGCGAATATATGCGGAGTCGGCAATTGCTTCATCTCCTTTCCCAATGGGGTTAGCGTTAATTAAACAACTTCGCCCCGGCCCTGGCAACCAGGTCCGCCTGTCTCCTAGAGCCTGTTTTAAAAGTTCCTTGCCTTCCAGGCTCAAGCTGTTATGCCGGCTTGGGCTTCAGCTTCCTCTCCCCTTAGGGGAGAGGATTGAGGTGAGGGTCATACCAGGATGCGCATTTCTCTATTCCAGCGCGAACA
>JAKZUA010000277.1:0-3613 GCA_047516825.1 Dehalococcoidia bacterium | reverse complement strand
CTAGTATTACAACGACGGATTAATTGACGAGGGGATTCCTGCAAGGAAATTGAACCTGGCACAGTGCCACTGTGATCTTTCCATGATCGCTGATTCGTAGCTGGACAAGAACCGTCAGCCATATTATTCGGCAATCCGTCGTTGTAATATTAGAGGGCTGCTTTCGGCATGCCGCGACAGAACAAACTGATACTAGATATTCTAGCGGAATGCCAGCTTAGTTGCACGTTGGCTGTGCACCCTAGTTCTAGTGGGGATTACGGGGCAAGGGGTTATTTATTCTTGACGAAAGGTCTAATCTTGTAAGATCCTAATTCCCTCAGCCCCCCTTTTTAAAGGGAGGATATAGGGGGATTTACCCAACCACTTCCTTGAAGCGCCGTATGGCGTCGATGTGTTGGTCCACCGACTGCAGGCCGCCCCGACGAGCTTCCACGGTTACCCCGACTGCTCCTAAAGATTCCCAAGCTTTCAGCTCGTCCAGCCACTCTTCCGGCTGCTTGCCGGCGATGCGGATGCGCCCCTCAATTCCTACCTGGTTACGCTTGCGACCAGCTTCTCGGATGTATTTCCTCAGGGTGGTTACGACTTTTTTACCAGCGGTGTCGGGCGCGAAGTTGGGGAACCAGCCGTCGCTGATGCGCGCCAGACGGCGTAAGACCGGCTCGCTGGGCAAGGGGCTGGCGCTGCTGCCGGCCCCCAGCCAGACTGGAATTGGTCTTTGGACCGGCAATGGGTTTAGCCCGGCGTGGGTTACCCGGTGCCACCGGCCCTCGAAGTTAACCGCTTCGTTAGTCCAAAGAGCCCGCAGCAGAGCAATCTGCTCCTCGCTCCGCCGGCCTCGGTTATGGAAGTTCTGGCCCAGGGCCTCATATTCCACATGGTTCCAACCCACGCCGATTCCCAGTCGCAGCCTACCCCCGCTGAGCACGTCTACCTCCGCCGCCTGCTTGGCCACCAAAACTGTCTGACGCTGGGGAAGGATCAAAATCCCGGTGCACAGGCCCATGGTCTTGGTAACGGCCGCCAAATACCCCATCAAAGCGAAGGGTTCGTGCATCACGCTCTCATGGGTGTAGGGAGAGCCGACCACATGCGGATGGTGCTCTGCGTCGGCCCCTAACACATGGTCCGCGATGAACAAGTGGGAATAGCCCAGATCCTCAGCCGCCTGGGCGTAATCGCGAATCGCTCCGGGGTCTGAGCCAATTTCGGTCTGAGGGAAGATAGCTCCGATCTGCACTACATTTCTCCTCAATTTAGCTGCCAATGGCTGAAAGTATGCCGTCAGATGGAGAGAATAGCAATAGTTACGGAGTGCTATCCCCGGGTTTAACAACTCTGGGCGTTAAAGCCCTCGAGGGACGGTTGGCGCCGGGTCTACCCCGGCAAATATTGGCGTGTCTACGCTGGCGTGTTAGGATAGGCCAAATCTAGCAGTAAAAGGGGGTTGGTATGGCTGAGAAGATAAGGCTGGGCATCATTGGAGCCAATACTCAAAAGGGCTGGGCTCCCCGATCCCATCTGCCGGCCATCGTGGCCAGCCCGGAGTTCGAGCTGACGGCGGTATGTACCACCAGGCAAGAATCGGCGGACGAGTCAGCCAAAAAGTACGGGGCCAGGCTGGCCTTCGATGATTATCACAAATTGCTGGACCACCCGGACATCGACGCCGTCGCGGTGGTGTTGCGGGTCCCGTCCCATTACGAGCCAACCGTGGCCGCCCTCAATGCCGGCAAGCATGTTTATACCGAGTGGCCGCTGGGCCGTACCACCGCGGAAGCCGTCGAAATGGCGGATTTGGCCAGATCCAAAGGAGTTCGCACCCTGGTTGGACTGCAGGCCCGGGCGGCGCCGGGGATTCTCTACGCCAAGGAGCTGGTGGATACCGGCTACGTGGGCCAAGTGATGTCTTGCCACGTGAGCCTCATTCGGGAGGGCGGGCTCCAGCGCACCTCGGATCGCACCTGGCAACGGGACGATAGTCTGGGGGCCAATACCCTGACCATCGCCTGCGGGCACACCATCGATGCTCTGCGCTTCGTTTTGGGTGACTTCGGACAGGTCTCCACCGTGGTCAGCACTCAGGCCAAGCAGTGGCTGGAAACCGACACTCAGCAAATGCTGGACGTTACGTCCCCAGACAACATTCTGGTCAGCGGCAGGTTGGCCAACGGCGGTGTGGCTTCGGTGCACATTGCCAGCAACCCCTGGGCGGGCAGCGGGTATCGCATGGAGATATACGGCCGGGATGGAACGTTGACGGTTTCTTCCGAGGACTCGCCCCAGCTGAACGACGTCAAGTTACAAGGTGCCCAGGGTAGCAACACCCTGGAGGATTTAGAAATTCCGGGCAAGTACACCAACGTCCTTGAAGGCATGCCCACCGGCTCGCCCTTTAACGTGGGTCAGATGTATTACCGGTTTGGTGAGGCCATCCGCTCTGGAGAAACCTGGGAGCCCAATTTCGACACGGCCGTTGACCTGCACCATTTCATCGATGACATCCGGCGGGCTTCGGAGCAGGGGAGAGAGGTAGAGGTCGGGCGGGCATAGGGCTAAAGGGTCCCAGCCTGGAAATAAAGGGGGCCGGCAACTAGCCGGCCCCCTTTATCTAGGCACAACGTGGGTTCGCTGGCTGGCTTAATCGGCGGTGGCAGTGGCCTGTTCCACCACTTTCTGTCCAGTGGCCGGATCGACTTCGAAGGAGCTGTACAGCTCCAATTCCTCACCCATCTCACGAACGGCGGGAATCACTTCCTCGCCCATCAACCGCAGGCTGCGCATCTGGTCCTCGTGGCTCATTGCGCCGTCGCCGTCCCAGAAGAAAACGCTACCCGGCCGCAGATACTCCAGCACGTGGCGAATCTTGGGTAACACGCTCTTGGGCGTGCCGGTGATGATGGTATGGTCGGCTATCTGGTCTTCAAAGGGACGCCGGTTAGTCCCGAACCGGCCGGCCGGGCCGAAAGCCGTGGCGGAGAGACGGCGAGAGGAGCGGGAGGTGTGTCCCGGCAGGCTCATGATGGCCGGGTTCACCTGACCCTCGTTGCCCGCCAGGAAGGGGTTGCTCACGCCGGAAAGAAACTTGCGGCCTACCTCCTCGGCTTTTTCTTCCGTATCGTCCACGTGGACCTTCCAAAGGTAGGCCAGGTTCTGGGTGCCCGATTCATAGCCCAGCTCAGCTGCGGTGTCGTAATACAGCTGGAAAGCCTCCCTGGTGGGCTCCAGCTTGGTGGCTAGCAACACCAGGGGATAGCGGTGGGCGGCGGTCCACTTCACGGTCTCCACGCTGACGGTGGAGGGAATCCAGATGGGCGGATGGGGCTGCTGTAAGGGACGGGCCCACGGATTGACGTAGCGGTAGTGGTAGTGCTTGCCCTCCCAGCGGAAGGGTCCCGAATCGGTCCAAGCCTTGATGATAAAGTCGTGGGCCTCTTCGAAACGCTCTCGATTGAAGTGGGGTGGCGAGTTATGGGCGTAGCTCTCCCGGCCGCCACCCCGGACGAAGCCGGAGACCAGCCGCCCGTGGGAGATCATGTCGATCATGGATAGCTGTTCCGCCAGCCAAAGCGGGTCGTCCCAAATGGGTAAAACGTTGCCCAGGATGATG
>JAKZUA010000276.1:0-5244 GCA_047516825.1 Dehalococcoidia bacterium | reverse complement strand
GGCCCGATCAATTGCTGTTGTGGCTGGAGGATACGCAGCTACGCAACGAACGGGCTCGCCGTTCCCACGAGAGACGCCGCTCCACCCGCCGCGAAAGCAGGATGGAGCCGCCACCTTAAACCCGTCGTTGTAGTACTAGCTTGAAGGGTAATAACCGGATCCAGGACTGATGGGCCGTCTCAGCTCAGTCTCTCAACCCGGTGGGCGCCTACCTTGTACCTGGCGCCTTGGGCCTATTATAATCTAGCTTAGTTTCTGGCTAAAGGGGTATCGTCGTGAGCACAGGGCAATCCACTCCCCAGTTTGGCGATCTGCAGGCCTTCTTCCGAGGCGATTTTGTTCCGCTGAAAGACGCCAACGTTAACATAATGACCCACGCTCTGCATTATGGAACCGGCGTATTCGAGGGAATACGGGGCAACTGGAGTGAGGAACAGGGAGTGGTCAACATCTTCCGGATTAGGGAGCATTACGAGAGGTTGCTCCGAGGATGTCGCCTGCTCATGCTGGACATTCCCTATACGGCGGATCAGCTCTGTGACATCACGGTGGAGCTGGTGGAGCTAAACGGACATCGGCAGGACATTTATATTCGCCCGCTGGCCTACAAGAGCGCGGAGCTGGTAGCCAATCTAAAACTGCAAGATTTGGAAAGTGATTTTGCCCTGATCACCATCCCCTTCGGAAATTATCTGGGTTCCGACACCCTTAGATGCTGCACCTCTTCCTGGCGGAGGGTGGACGACCCGATGATTCCGGCCCGCCTAAAAATTTCCGGCATCTATGTAAACAGCATTCTGGCCAAAACCGAAGCCACTCTTGCCGGGTTCGACGAAGCCATTATCCTCAATCATGACGGGCATGTCTGCGAGGGCTCCGGCGAGAATCTGTTCCTAATCGCCGACGGAAAGATGATTACCCCCGCGCTGGAGGATAACGTCTTGCCCGGCATTACTCGGGATACTGTCATCCAGCTGGCTCAGAGCGAGTTGGGACTAGAGTTAGTGGAGCGGACCGTGGATCGCAGCGAGCTTTATCTGGCGGATGAGGTGCTGCTTACCGGTACCGCCGCCCATCTTACGCCGGTAGTGGAGTTGGACCACCGTCCCATCGCCGACGGGAAGACCGGGCCGATATCCGCCCAGCTGCAAGAAATGTACTTCGATATAGTGGTGGGGAGGAATCCCAAATACCTCCACTGGTGCACACCGGCATCGCCCCGGCCGGTCGCGGTCTAACCTGGAGGGTGAAATGTCCTTTGAGTTCCGGGCTCAAAGTGTCATCCCGGCTTGGGCTTCGGCTTCCTCTCCCCTTGGTCAATGAGGAGAACCGGCTATTCAGACACCCTCTTCCCTGGTAGCAGACGCTAATCTATCCCGACCCCAGGGCCACCATTCCGGCGATGATCAAGACTATTGAGGCCATTTTGAGGCCCAAGGCCTGTCGCGTCAGGGATTCCTCCATCAACCCCCACCGCGCGGTGCTCAGGATAGTGGAAATGATGAAAACGAAAAGGGGACGGGTGCCCAGGACGGCCGCTACCAGAGAAATGGGTCCCAGGTCGCTGGCGGCCAGGCCTAATAAGATGGCGATGATTGGCAGCACCCCTTCCCCGAGTAACATCAGCAGCAAGGAGTTGCGTCCCCGCAGGACTGAGGCCAACTGACGCCAGACACTAGGGCGGGCAAACAGCGCGAATACCAAGACTACGCCCAGCTGCTGCAGGGCAAACACGGACCAGATCGACAGGGTTTCCAGGGCGTATTTGGCTGCAAAGAAACCTACCCCCAGACCCAGGGCGCTGCCTATGAGAAGGGGGGTTCCCCGGGTTGGCAGCAGCATGCGGCGATCCGGCAAATTTCGCAGGGAAATCAACATGGTTCCCAATACAACCAGGGCGATGGCTCCCCATTGAGCGGGAACCAGGGTTTCCCCCAGGAAGAAAACTGCCAGGAGGGCCACAAAGATGGGATTGGTCTGAGTGATCGCTATGGCCCGGGTCGCCTCATCTAATTTCAGCCCGGCGAACATCAGCGCCAGGCCAATTCCTACAGCCAGGCCGGAGGCCAACGCCATGCCCAACCCGTCCCGGGGAGCCTCGAGAGGCAGGCCAGTCAGCAGCAGCGCCAGAGCGGAGTAGAAGCCCAGGACCAAGGCGATCCAGAGATAGAGAACGGAGACGCCGGGCAGATGGTAGTCCAGGAGCCGCTTATCGATTACGCTGACCACGCCGAAACAGGCCGCGCTGGCCAGCGCCAGAATTACCCACATGGATGGCCATCCTCAGCTGGGAAAGTGGATAGAAGGGTGAATTGCAATTATGTTGGCATAGTACGGCGGCCGCAAGCAAGCCGCCGGGTCCCGGTTTTCGCGCTACATTCCAGGCTGAATGCCCTATAGTTCCTCAACCGCAAGATGCTGGCTCATACCATGCTATAATCTGGCCCTATCTCTTTACCGCTACAATAAAAGTACAATCCAGAAAGTTGAAGAAGAACAGGAGGTGCAACTTATGGGCAAGCTGGATGGCAAGGTGGCTTTAATCACGGGCTCAGGCCGCAACATTGGTCGAGCCACCGCCCTGAAATTAGCCGGCGAAGGGGCCAATGTGGTGGTCAACGCCCGCAGCAATCGGGAAGAGGCGGAATCGGTGGCCGCGGAAGTGCGTGAGTTGGGAGTAAAGGCTCTGCCCATCCTGGCCGACGTGGCCAATAAGGAGCAGGTCGACAGCATGGTGTCCATGGCGTTGTCCGAGTTCGGCCGGGTGGACATTCTGATCAACAACGCGGCGATACGGCCTCACAAGCCCTTTCTCGAAGTTACCCTGGAGGACTGGGAAGAGGTAAGGGGAGTGGTGTTGGACGGCGCCTTCTACTGCACCCGGGCGGTCCTGGGGTCTATGGTGGAAAACAACTACGGCCGAATCCTGTTTTTCACCGGTGGCGGGGCTTTTGCCGGTCCGGCCCAGCGGGCGCACGTCTCCGCGGCCAAGATGGGCCTGGTGGGAATGGCCCGGTCCCTGGCCTCGGAATTCGCGCCCAACAACATTCGGGTAAATGTGGTGTCGCCGGGAAGCATCGACACGTCCAGAACTCATCCGGAATGGTATCCCGGCGGAGGCGTGCCAAATACCGATGGCATACCTTTGGGCCGCCAGGGCAGTCCCGATGAGATCGCTTCGGCGTGTCTTTTCCTGGTTAGTGATGATGGCGGGTTCGTTACCGGACAGACCCTGCACGTCAACGGCGGCGCCCAATTCCATTAGGCGGCTGGCCCGGGGGCGGACTCCTATTGGCTGCAGCCTAGTCGCGGAATCGAAACTCTTTCAGCTCTTCGGATATTACCAGCGTGGCCTCGGTGACTTCCTGAATATCTTCAGGAGTCCAGCCCGGGGCATGCTCCTGCAACTCGAATCCCTGGGGGGTAACCGCGAACAGCCCCAGATCAGTTGCAATCAGGGTCACTGCGCCCGGAGCGGTTATCGGCAACTGACATCGCTTCAGCATCCGGGACTTACCATCCCGAGTCGTATGCTCCATCGCGATGAACACTCGCTTGGCGCAGGCTGCCAAATCCATTGCTCCACCGATTCCGCCGCCCTTACGGTTGGGGATGCGCCAGTTGGCGAAATCACCGTTTTCCGCCACCTCGTAGGCCCCCATTACCGTCACGTCGACCATACCCTTGCGGATCAAGGCGAAGGAGTCGGCGTGGTGGACGATGGCCATTGCCGGCATCGCGGTAACGTTTTGGCCCCCGGCGTTGACCAAATGCTTATCCTCCTGCCCCTCCGGAGCTAGCGGGCCATAGCCGATAACCCCGTTTTCCGAGTGGAAGATGATCTCTTTACTGGCGTCGACGTAGTTGGAGCATAGGGTGGGCATGCCCACGCCCAGATTCACGATCCACTCGGTTTGGAATTCCATCGCCAGGCGGTCGCACATGGCTTGACGCTCAAGTCTGGGTTTGTCGGCCATCTCTAACCTCCGGTTTCGCTAGGCTCATGACGGGAAACTGGGCCAGGATCAACAGTTTGGGTCCGGGAATCTAGCTGGGGAACTAGTCCAGGATACCGTCGGGAGGTATCTTCACCAGGCGATCCACGTAAACGCCCGGAAGGTGTATCTGGTCCGCGTCCAACTCCCCCGGCTCGAGGATGGCGTCCTCCACTTCCACCACAGTGATATTGGCGGCCATGGCCATGATGGGATTGAAGTTGCGCTGAGCCAGGCGGAATTGCAAGTTGCCAAAGCTGTCGGCCCTCCAGGCGCGGATGAAAGCGTAATCGGCGGGCAAGGGATACTCCAGCACGTAAGTACGGCCATTTATTTCCCGATGCTCCTTGCCTTCGGCCAGCTCGGTGCCAACGCTGCTGGGCGTGTAAAATCCGCCGATACCCGCGGCGGCGGCGCGCATCCGTTCCGCCAGGGTCCCCTGGGGAACCAGCTCCGCGTCGATCTCGTCGTTGTTGTACATCTGGACGAAGGGCGTGATTTGGGAAGGATGGGTCGGGGCGGTAAAGGCGCAAACCATCTTTCTCACCTGGCCGGCTTGGATCAACGTACCGACGTCGACCTTATCGTCCATGGTGCCGGCGTTATTGGAAATGCCCGAGAGGTTCTTCGCCCCCTGCCGGTGCAGCGCGGCCAGCAGATTGCGGGGAACGCCGACGCCGCCAAAGCCGGGAGACATGAAAGTGATGCCGTCCGGCACGTCGGCCACCGCTGCATCGAAGTCAGGATAGACCTTGTTTTTCATTTAGGCCAGACTCCTAAAATAATGCCGAGATGAACCCCATAGGGGTTGGCAAGGTGGTCCATGCAATCCCACCTTGGTTTTGACGCAGGTAGAACATGGCCTACATACTACCCCAGTCGCAGGCTGGTGGCCAGGGGCGGACGCCGATTGCGGCCAAGACAGTCGGGTATCTGGCAAAAACGTTTTTGGTTGAAACGGGGGAGCGATTCACTCCTAGCAGTGCTGGGTTTCACCGTACTGGAACTTTATCGTCCCACCTTGTGGCTTGATCCCCTTACCGCTTCCGCATAGCATAAGTTTTGGCTCATAAGGAGCATTTATCCGATCGGCTAAGGGTGGGCTGAATTAGCCGGGATTCCCCAGATCAAACCACCTTTCCTGGATATAGCTCCCGCGGGGATACCGCCAAATATAATCCCGCATTCCAAGAGCGTCAAATGCGGTCTGATGCGGCCTGATTCACTCAAAGTCCCCGCTTTCATTGGG
>JAKZUA010000275.1:0-12734 GCA_047516825.1 Dehalococcoidia bacterium | reverse complement strand
AGGTAGAGATGGTCCGCTTCCAGGAACCCCAGCTGTTTAGAGCGTTTTCCCAGCATCCCCTGCCTCCCACACCCATTAAATTCTCCTGCCCATTATATCGGACTAGCCTGGATCAGGGTACTTTTCGGCCGATCCTCTAGGACGACACTCACGCCTATACCCGCCGCAACATCCACGCCTACGCTGCAGCCCACTCCTACTCCGACACCGAGCCCCGCCCCAACACGGAGGCCGGCTCCAACGCCTACCGCCACGCCTGACTTGTCGGGTATCCCCGCCGAATTGGTTGAAGTTGCAGCCCGAGATCTTGACTTGGCTAAAGCCATGGGCGGTTTAGATTGGGTAGAGGATGGCATCTCGACAGCGGAGAGCTTTGCGCTAGGGAAGTTGGCCAAGGACTTCCGCGGGGTGTACCGGGACTGGGGTATGCGTGCCGCTCTAGAGGGGAGGATCTGGGTAGGGACGGTGGACTTGCCCAGTAGACCTGTCATTCTCGTTGTGAGCTATGCCAAGGAAAGTGACAGAGACATTGTGATAGAGGCGCTTCGAGCCGGGCTGCCCGACTTGGAACAATTACTGGGCGTAGACTATCCCTGGCCTGCATTGGTCGTGAATGCATGGTCTCACCGGACTACTCGTGGTGGAGGTGGCTTGGTCTCTTTCGGAATAGGTTCAGGCTCTTTGACGATGGAGCGCTCAGCAACCCTGTTCCACGAAGTTGCACATTCATGGTGGCCCCAAAGATTACCTGGCGGCACTCATAACTCACCGATATCGTTCTATGAGGGCGTGGCAGAGTTCGCCTCATACCTGATTTTCTATGACATTTATTACCACGATCGGCGCGAACGGCAGATGGACGGACGATACACCGGGCTCATAATTTATCCTCTTCAAAGAGAAGGTATGGACCAGTCGCGACTGGTCGACGCACCAACCACTATTTGGCGAGATGGCGCTGTTGATCCCGATTTGGAGCGCATATATTGGATATCCAATTACGTCCTCAGTTTCGGGTTCTTTGTGGAACTTTATCGCGCATTAGGTAGTGATGCCTTCTCGAGGGCATGTGCCAGCCTTTATGACACGGCGCATGACCACACCATCACTTGGGGAGAAATCGAGAACGCCTCCATTGAAGCGGCTTCTGCCGGGGCTCGTGAGGGAGTCCGAAAGGTCTTCACAAGAAGAGTTCGTAAGCAGTGAAGGAGTTGGTACCTAGTTCAGCGGAGGGTTACCGGTAGCCACGTCCCTGGCGCCTGCTTCCGGCGTTGAGCATTTTGAGCGGGTATCCCGCCCGGCGTATCAGGGCAATCTTTCCCACAATGCGGTAAACCAGCCCAAGGTTTGGTCCAGGCTGGGCTTCAACTCGTCAAGTTCCTGGGTGGTCAGAGCCGCCGCAAATTGCGACGCCGGACAAAGGAGGCTCAGGTTGCTAAGCTCCTCAATGTGACGTCTCAGGGCTTGAGCCTGGCTGGCCAACGGGTCGTCTTGATCCCCAGCGAGGGCCGCTGGGGATTGTCCTCGGTACTCTTCTCTCGCCGTGGCGCTGCTCTCCGGCACATTTTCCCAACTATAAATTGTGCGGTCCGTAAAGAAGGTGTTGGCCAGGACAGCGGGGATGCACCATTCGCGATATCCCTTCCCTTCCTCGATCCATTCATAGCTGACCAGGTGTTCCTCGGGGATCTCCAGAACCAAATAGGCTTCGGAGCAAATTCCTTCGTTTTCGTCAAGCACCAGGTCGCTGAAGAAAACCCCGGTCGTGTTTACCGGCTCGCCGGAGGCCCCGCTAAACAACCCAAAATTGCTGGTCACGTCCTGAAAACCATTGCTGGCCACTAGCCCAGCATTCGCTAGGGTCGTACCGTGGTATAGCCTCATACTCGCCCTCGTCAAGGCAGCGTTATATATTTTATGGTTAGGGCCGCCCGGGGATTTTTCGCCATTTTACCAGCCTGAGTTAGCCCGCGTTGCGTCTGCTTGGTAGAATCTGATAGGCTCCCTGATAAGCGGACGGCGGTTTGGGCGCTGGATGAGAGGCGCTGGCCACGAAATAGGCGGAGGCCGATGGCAACAGTAAAGCACGACATTGAATATTATCTCGAAGCGGCTCGGGAGTTGGCCGGCAAGGTAGCGGCTAATGGCGATCGCATCGATGATGAGAGGCAGTTACCTTCCGAGCTGGCCGAGGAGCTGGCCGACAAGGGATTTTTCCGGCTGCTGCTTCCCCGCTCTTTGGGCGGCGCCCAGCTGGACCATCCTGACTTCCTCCGAATCCTGGAAATATTCGCCGCGGTTGACGCGAGCACCGGTTGGTGCCTCAACCAGAATAACGTTTTCTCCACCAACTCCTTGAAGATGCCGGAACAGACCGCTCGGGAAATCTGGGCCGAGCAAAGAGCTGTGGTAACCAATGGCCCACCCACGGCTTCGTCCCAGGCTGTGCCGGTGGACGGGGGTTACCAGCTCAACGGTCGCTGGCACTTTAGCAGCGGTAGCTCCCATGCGACCTGGATTGCGGCCCTCGCTCCCATCAATAACGGCAGTAGTGGCGGCGGCCCGAACCAGGATGCCTCCCAGGACCGGACTGGAGCCCGCATCATGCTGATGCCAAGGGAGGCGGTGACCTTCCTGGACTTTTGGCAGGTAAAGGGAATGCGGGGCACCGCCAGCTTTAGCTTCGAGGTTGAGGACCTTTTCATCCCCAGCGACCGCAGTTACGATCCAACGGCTCTGCCCCGGGAGGATGGAGCCCTCTATATGATACCCACGACTCTGCTGTTCGGCTCCGGGTTTGCCACCGTGGCCTTGGGCGTGGCCCGGGCCGCTCTGGATACCGCAATCAGCGTCGCTGGGGCCAAAACCCCCGGCAGAACCAGCGTCGTGCTTCAGAATCAGTCCGCCACCCAGCGGATAATCGGCGAAGGTGAAGCCATCTGGGGCTCGTCCCAAGCGTTCCTGCGCCAGAAGGCTTCCTCCGCGTGGGAAAGCGCCCAGAAAACCGCCGCCCAGAAGAGGACCGATAAGAAGAACCGGGCGTTACCCACGGAGGAGCGAATTAACTTGCGGCTGGCGGCTACCCATGCCATCCGTATGGCCGCCCAGGTAGTCGACCTGGCCTACAATCTGTGCGGCAGCGACGCCATATTTGAAACCAATCCAATTCAACGCCTATTCCAGGACATCCATGTAATTACCCAGCATGGCCAGGGCCGCCTCGCCCACTATGAAACCGCGGGCCAGTATTTCCTGGGGCTGGAACCGGAGGGCAACTTTTGAGTCGCGCTGCCGTCACTTGGATCCTTAAAGTTTAGAAGTTTCGTCAAGGAGCAGTTGTTTGCCAGATTCAAGCAAGGGAGGAGTCCTTCTAGTCGGACAAAACCTATTCTTTTTGGGCCGCATCGAGGCTGCAGCCGAACCGCTGGGTTATCAGGTACGAAGGTCCACCAGTGAGCCGGCCTTCCGGGATCAGCTGGACGGGCCTCCGCCGGATTTGATTCTGGTGGACCTGGAGGGGGACGAGGCGACCTGGGTTGGAGCTCTGGAGTTTTTAAAAGAACGCAAGCCGGTAGCGACGCAGGTCGTAGCCTTCGGCCCCCACGAGCAGGTGGCCACGCTGGAGCGGGCCCGGCGCCTGGGTTGCGACCTGGTTCTCAACAAGGGTGAATTCAACCGGGACTTGGCCAAGATTTTGGCGGAGCTCGGTTCCGGCGCCGGCCAACAGGATTCAATCTGACCCAGTTGCGCCGGTCCCTTGGTAACTATCTAAAATCGACCCATGTCATTTCGAAAGAGGGAAGCGACTGAGGAATCTAAATCCCGAGCCTGTAAAACCTTTTAGGTGAGCACTGTAGTCACACCCCAGCCAACGGCGCAAGGCCCATGTTCTCAGCGACTCTAGACCCCTCGCTTTGCTCGGGGTGACATATTGGGATAATTCCTTAATCCAGAGCAGTCAGATAGGCGTTAGTTTCCCGGCGATAGATTCATGGTAAAGTAGGGCCGCCCAGCGAATCCATGACTTGGGGAGGAAAGCGATGGTACGAACACCTACCGTAACCAGAGAACAAGTTCCGGAACAGCTCCGCTCCGCCTTCGATGCGGAGACGGCCAACAGCGGCGGCGTGGTAACCGTCGGACCGGGGTCAGTAATGATTCACAGCCCGGAAATGCGCCGCCGGGCAAATAGCCTGGTTAACTATCTGCGGGATGAATCGTCCCTGCCCAAGAAAATTCAAGAACTGGCAATGATAATCACGGCCCGTTCTATGGACTGTCAGTACATCTGGCATGCCCACGCCGCCCGAGCCAGGCTGCAGGGCATCAGCGACGAGTTCGTCGACTCCCTCCGCGACGGGAAACCCCTGCCCCAACTACCCTCCGACGAGCAGACTGTGGTCAACTATGCCCTGGAGTGCTTTAAAACCCATAAAGTTAGTCAGGCGACCTTCGACGCGGCGATAAATCAGCTGGGCGCGCTGGGGGTGACCGAGCTGAGCACGCTGCTCGGCTACTATTCCCTACTGGCCTTCAACGCCAACGCCTTTGAGATCGACGTGCCAGAGGGAGGAACGGAATCAAGGCTCCCGATTTGAGCGACCGCCCGCTCCCACGGTCAGCTTGAAGCTAGATACTGAGCCTCGACGATAGTTCAATATCCCCAAGATCCAAATCCCCCTATATCCCCCTTTCAAAAAGGGGGATATAGGGGGATTTACACAAACGGCATCGCTTCCAGACTGCGCCAATCCGGGACCGGCCCGCTCGGTCCACTTTACCCCAAATGGCTGATCCCCGATCATATCCCCCTCAGGCCCTCTCTTGGTCCGCGGTATAAAATGGCGAGATGGATGGCTCCCATGGGCCGGGCCCATTATTGAGTGAGGGCGTGAACTCGACCGTGAACTCGACATGGACGTAATTGAGTCCAGGGTTCAGACCACCTCCGCGCAGTTCGCCGAAAACCGGAAGCGCATGGGCGCCCTGGTGGAGCGGCTCAGGGAAAGACTGGCTTTGGTCCGGAGCGGGGGCGAGTCTCCGGCCAAGGAGCTGCACCGCGAGCGCGGCAAGCTGCTGGTTCGGGACCGAATCCAGCGCCTGCTGGACCGGGACACTCCTTTTTTGGAACTGAGCCCTCTGGCGGCCTGCGGCCTCTACGACGACGAGGTGCCTTCCGCCGGGATTGTCACCGGCATCGGTGTTATCCACGGTCGGGAGGTAATGATTGTGGCCAACGATGCCACTGTGAAAGGCGGCACCTACTATCCCCTGACCGTGAAAAAGCACCTGCGCGCCCAGGAAGTCGCTTCGGAAAACCGCCTGCCTTGTATCTATCTGGTCGATTCCGGCGGGGCCTATCTTCCTCTGCAGGCCGAGGTCTTCCCCGACCGGGACCATTTTGGCCGAATTTTTTACAACCAGGCCCAGATGTCCGCCCAGGCCATTCCGCAGGTGGCGGTGGTAATGGGCTCCTGCACCGCCGGTGGCGCCTATATTCCAGCTATGAGCGACGAAGCCGTGATCGTCCGCAACCAGGGCACCATCTTTCTGGCCGGGCCTCCTCTGGTGCAGGCCGCCACCGGCGAGGAGGTGGATGCCGAAACCCTGGGGGGCGCTGACGTTCACAGCCGGGTTTCCGGAGTCGCCGATCACTACGCCCTGGACGATGAGGACGCGCTGGCCATCACCCGCAACATTGTAGAAAACTTCGTGGAAAAGCGGAATCCACCTTTTCAGGTGGAGGCTCCGGACCCGCCCATATATGACCCAGAGGAGATATACGGCATCGTCGCCGCGGACAATCGCAGACAATACGACGTGCGTGAGGTAATTTCCCGCATTGTGGATGGCAGCCGGTTCCACGAATTCAAGGCCAATTACGGGGAAACGCTGGTGTGCGGCTTCGCCCGTATTTGGGGTTACCCGGTTGGAGTGGTCGCCAACAACGGGGTTCTATTCTCGGAAAGCGCCCTAAAGGGAACCCATTTCATAGAGTTGTGCTCTCAGCGGGGTATTCCCCTGCTCTTTTTACAGAATATTACCGGGTTTATGGTTGGCCGCCAGTACGAAGCGGGAGGCATTGCCAAGGATGGCGCGAAAATGGTCATGGCGGTAGCCAACGCGGCGGTTCCCAAGTTTACCGTAGTTATCGGAAATTCCTTTGGCGCCGGGAACTACGGAATGTGCGGCCGGGCCTACCAGCCCCGGTTCCTTTGGATGTGGCCCAATGCCCGCATTTCGGTAATGGGCGGCCCTCAAGCGGCCTCGGTTCTGGTGACGGTGCGCCAGCAACAGCTGGAGCGGGATGGCCGAACCTTGACCGACAAAGAGAAAGAAGCCCTCCAACGTCCTATTTTGGAGAAGTACGACGAGGAGGGCGACGCTTATTACAGTACCGCCAGGTTGTGGGACGACGGGATCATCGACCCGGCGGACACCCGCAACGTGGTGGGACTGGGTATCGCCGCCGCGGTTAATGCTCCCTTCCCCCAGCCGGCCCGGGGCGTCTTCCGGATGTAGAATTACCACGTGTAGCATTTCCACCAGTTCTTGCCAAGAGCTGCGGAGAAAAGCCTATCCTCTCGGTGGGCGGGAAAATCCCCCCGGGAGGACTCCCTCTCAAGGAAGTTTGACATATGTTCCCCCCTATTTTTTCCAAGGTGCTGGTAGCCAATCGAGGCGAAATCGCCCTTCGCGTACAGCAAACCTTGCAGGCGATGGGAATCGGCACCATCGCGGTTTATTCCGAGCCGGACTCCTCAGCGCCCCATGTGGCCCTGGCCGACGAGGCTTACCCGTTGCCTGGGTTTAGCGCGGAAGAAACTTACCTGGACATCGACCGGCATATCGCCATCGCCCGCCAGCACGGGGCGGATGCGATCCACCCGGGCTACGGTTTCCTGTCGGAGAGCCCCCAATTTGCGCAGGCCTGCCGGGAGGCGGGGATTGTCTTTATCGGACCCAGCCCGGAGAGCATGGCGGCTCTGGGCGACAAGGTCCGCTCCAAGGACCTAGCCAGCCAGGCCGCCGTGCCCGTGGTTCCCAGTTCCCCGGTCTGCCAGCCGGCCGGTGAGGAAGCCGCCAGCCTTGGGGCAGACCTGGGCTATCCCCTGCTGGTCAAAGCGGCAGCGGGGGGAGGCGGCCGGGGCATGCGGCTGGTCACCGAGCCCAATGACCTGGCTGCCGCCATGGAATCCGCCCAGAGGGAGGCTGACGCCGCCTTCGGGGATGGACGGGTGTTCCTGGAAAGCTACATTCCCCGACCCCGGCACGTGGAGTTTCAGGTCTTGGCCGACCATCATGGCCGGGTTATTCACCTGATGGAACGCGAGTGCAGTATCCAGCGCCGCCATCAAAAGATCATAGAGGAGACTCCGTCCCCGGTTTTGACGCCGGAATTGCGGCAGCAGATGGGCGAGGCCGCTGTAGCGGTGGCCCGAGCCGCCGGCTACCAAAACGCGGGCACGGCGGAGTTTCTGCTGGATGAAGAGTCGGGACAGTTCTATTTCCTTGAGATGAACACCAGGCTACAGGTGGAACACCCCATCACCGAGGCGGTACTGGGCCTGGACCTGGTGGAATGGCAGGTGCGCATCGCCGCTGGGGAACCTCTGACACTGGAACAGGAAGACCTGCGCACCAGCGGGCACGCCGTGGAATGCCGCATCTACGCCGAGGACCCTTACAACAATTTTGCTCCCTCGGCGGGCAAGCTCACCCACTGGCTGCCGCCCAGCGGGCCCGGACTGCGGCTGGATAGCGGGGTGGCGCAGGGGCAGGAGATATCCACCTACTATGACCCCATGCTGGCCAAGTTGATTGCCTGGGGGCCGGACCGCCCGACAAGTCTACGACGAATGGAGCTGGCTCTGTCCCATTTCCCGGTTTTGGGTCTGGTAACCAACATCCCATTTTTGAGGGAGGTTATTCGGCATCCCCATTTTCAAAACGGACAATACGACATCACTTTTTTGGAGAATACTCCGGCTATTACCCAGTCCCGTGGGCCGGAAGAGACCCGGCAGCTGGCCAACGCCCTGGCAGCCTGGGCCTGGGCCTCGTCCCCAGATGGCGTCCCCAGGCCCGGACAGACAGCCCGGAGTCCGGGCCCGGTTCCTGACTTTCCCTGGCGCGCCGCCGGACCTCGTCAGTTTCCATGAGTAGTAGGCTAAGTAGCGGTCTAATAAGAGAGCTGGGCCCCTCAACTGGCCCGGTCTTGAGCTACCAAATAACCGGCCAGGCCGGACAGGAAGAAACGTTTAAAGAAAGAACGGTCCGGGTCGCGGTGGATGGCCAGGAATTTGAGCTGAGCATCACCGCCGCTGGTAATGACCAGGGGTGGTGCCGCACCTCAGCCGGCCGGGCTCATCGCTTCCTCCTCTCTTGGGTAGGAGAGGAACTGCATCTGTGGCTAAACGGCTACCTGTTCGTATACGAACGGGTGGATGCTGGGCGGGGGTATGCCCGGCGATCGGACCGTCGGGAGCAGTCTGCATCGGGAGACGACATCTTGGCTCCCATGCCCGGAACTGTCGCGGAAATCCTGGTGCAGGCGGGAGACCAGGTTGAGTCGGGACAAACTGTTATGATTATGGAGTCCATGAAGATGGAACTGCTGATAACGGCCCACCGAGCTGGGGTGGTCCTGAGGTTGGCCGTTGAGCCAGGAAGCCAGGTTGACAAGGGCATGCGCCTGCTGCAGATGCAGGAACCCCAGCCGGAAGAGCAGCCTTGAGAGGATTGACCTATCCGGGGATTAACCTAATCGGGATTTCCCTCGGCCCGCTTGTGCCAGAGAGATCCGTATTCTCCCTTCATCCGTATCAGGAAAATGATGAAACACTCCAGCGCTTTCCCCCTTAACAAGGCAGGCGGGGTGCAACATCGCCAATCCCTGCGTAGGAAAAGCTTTGTGTTAAAAATCTTTCTGGGCCTAACTTTATTTCTCCTGGTTGCATGCGCCAGTGCGGCCATAGCCCCTGAGGAGGAGCTTGCCCTTCAGACAGCCGCGGGCGCACCCGCAGCCAAGCCAGATTTAGGAGAGCCGTCGAAGGCCATTCCACAGCAGGCCGGCATTCTGGGCGAGGGCCAGCCAGTCGGACCTGCCAGCATACCATCTGTCGAAAATACCGAAGAGGTATCGAAACCAGCCTCCCAAGCGACGGACGGCACCGTTCCAGAGGCAACCCAGCTTGAGCCGGAGAGCGCAAATGCTGTAAAGGAAGATTCAGCTGCGGCCGGCCCTCAGCCGATCCCGGAACCGCTTCAGGCCCCGGCAGCCGGCCCGAGGGATTCTTTGGAGGATTCTTCCTCCCAGATCTCCCTTCCTCCGGCCCCGGCCTTCACCCTAACCAGCGCCAGCGGTGAAACAGTAAGCCTGGAGACTTACCGGGGACAAAGCAAGGTAGTCCTGATATTCTTCCGGGGCTTCTGGTGAGTATACTGCCGGCAGCAGCTCGTTGAGCTGCGGGAAGACTACGAAAAATTCCAAGCGCTGGGGGCGGAGATCCTTACGGTGACCACCGACGACCTATCTCATGCCGAATTAGCGGCTGGGAGGATGGGTCTGCAATTCCCGGTCCTTCACGACCCAGGAGGCCGGGTTGCCGAAGAATACGGAGTGTTTGACTTGCTGAACGATGGTGTGGCCGCGCCATCCACCTTCTTACTGGACAAAGACGGCGCCATCCGCTGACAATACATCGGCAAGTCCAAGTTTGACCGGCCGAACAATTCCCGGCTTATCCGCCAGTTGCAGGGCTTTTAAGCCAGACAGGGACTCCCGAAACGTCCCTTCGATTCTAAATTTTGCCGCAATTACTCAACTTGGCAGTTCCAAATCCCCCCATTAGCGCCCGCGCCGCGTAACGACCCGCCGCATTGGGGTTGACGCTATTGGGGTTGACGCTAGAGTAAGCCGGTGTTAGCTTCGAGCCAGTCCCGGTGCTTGCCCAACCAGGTCTAACCCTAAATCACGCCAATGGGCTAACTAGAGAGGCCCACGGAGAGGCTAAAATTGAAGTTTGGCATTTTTACCCATGTGCCTTGGCCGGAAGGCAGCAATCCCAAGCAGCTTATGGAAGATGCCATGGAGCAGGCTGTTATAGCCGAAGAATTGGGCTACTACAGCTATTGGCTGGCCGAGCATCACTTCTCCCGCTACGGGATTGGCTCCTCATCGTTGGTCCTGGCCAGTAGCATCGCTGCCCGCACCAAGAAAATCCGCCTGGGAACCGCCGTCCTGGTACCGTCGCTGCACCACCCAATTAAGCTGGCGGAAGACGGCGCGACCCTGGACCTGCTCAGCGGCGGCCGCTTCGATGCCGGATTCGGACGAGGAACGGCAGGCTATGAATACGCCGGATACCACGTCGATCGTGAGGAGAGCCAATCCCGGTTCCAGGAATCCGTCCGGATAATCCAGGGATTATGGACAACTCCGGATTTTTCCTTTGCCGGTCAGCATTATCATGTAAAACACGCCAATCTGGTGCCCATGCCGGAGCAAAAACCCCACCCGCCGATCTACATCGCTGCCACCCGTACCCCGGAAACCCTGGAGTTCGCCATCTCCACTGGGCATCCCCTAATTACGGGAGTGGTGCTGGACCATGAAGACGCTACGGACCTGTGCCAGCGATTCGTAACGCTGTCCCAGCAGTCCGGACATGGCGTGCCCCTGTCCCAAGTTCCCTTCTTTCGCTATTGCTACGTAGCGGAAACGGAGGAGCAGGCCCGCCGGGACGCCGAGCCGGCCATGCGCTGGACCCAGGACATGATCCAATGGCGGCGGCAGTTCAGCGAAGGCAGCGAGGTCTACCACAAGCTGGACGACTTTCGGCGTACCCGCACCGAGGAGCCTCCCAGCTACGATTACCTGGCGGAAAAGCGGGCTGTCATCGGCACGCCGGAGCAGTGTGTGGCCAAGATCAAGGAGTTTCAGAATCTGGGAATTGAATACTTCGGCTGCAACTTTGAGTTTGGCGGCATGGAACAGAAAACGGTCCTGAAGTGTATGGAGCTATTCGCCAAAGAGGTGATGCCCCACTTTAACTAATGGGAAAGGATCGCTTCTCGGCCAGGCTCCCAAAGTCTTCAGCTCAAGGGGAAAGTTTTTCCTGTCCAGCCGGTCTGGCGAACCGGTTCTCCGGAATTGCCAGGCCCAGGTTGCCGTGCAGGGTGTCGGCTTCGTACTCGACTCGAAACAGGCCCCGCTCCTTGAGAATGGGCAGAACCTGATCCACGAAATTATTGAACCCATCCGGCAGCACGGCGCTGTTCATCATAAATCCGTCGGCCGCGCCCGCTTCGAACCATGCTTCCATGCTATCCGCGACCTGGGTGGGCGTGCCGATAAAGGCGGGCTTGGGGGTGGTGGAGCGTAGCGCCATCTGGCGCAGGGTTAAATTCTCGTCCCTGGCCAGCTTCTTTATTCGGTCCGTTGCGCTCTCCCAGCCGTTACGACCAAAGTCTCCCAGGTCTGGGAAGGGTTGGTCCAGATCGTACTGGGTGAAATCCATGTCGTTGAAATAGCGGCCCAGGTAGTTCAAGGCGTCGTCAATGAAGACCAGATTGGCGATCTCCCGGTATTTTTTTTCGGCCTGCTCAAGAGTTTCCCCAACTATGGGGGAGCAACCGGGGAGGATCAAAATTTCATCGGGTCTTCTTCCGTATTTGGCCGCCCTCCCTTTAACATCCTGGTAGAACTTGACCCCTTCCTCCAGGTTCGCTTGACCGGTGAATACGGCATCGGCGTGGCGCGAGGCGAAATCCTTGCCGGCCTCGGAGGAACCCGCTTGGATCAATACCGGCCTGCCCTGTTTGGACCGGGAGATAGTTAAAGGTCCTTGGACCGAGTAAAACTCGCCCTGGTAGTTGACTCGGTGCAGCTTGCTGGGATCGAAGAACTGCCCCGACTCTTTATCGCGGATAAAGGCGTCGTCTTCCCACGAATCCCAAAGACCCTTGGTCACCTCCAAAAATTCGTGGGCCATCCGGTACCGCAGGTCATGGGCTGGATGCTCCGGCTTACCGTAATTTAAGGCCGAACCTTCCAACGGCGAGGTGACTATGTTCCAGCCGGCCCGGCCACCGCTGATGTGGTCTATGGACGCAAACTGCCTGGCGACGGTAAAGGGGTCGCTGTAGGTGGTAGACAGCGTAGCGGCCAGCCCGATATGGCTGGTTTCCATGGCCAGCGCGGCTAATAGAGTGAGGGGTTCAAAGCGATTGAGAAAATTGGGATGGGATTTTTCGCTGATGTAGAGTCCGTCCCCGAAGAACACGAAGTCCAGCTTGGCAGCCTCGGCTTTACGAGTCAGGTTTCGGTAGTAATCCAGGTTTATGGCGCCGTCGGCCACGGCATTGGGATGCCGCCAGGAGGCCATGTTGCTGCCGGTTCCAGCCAGGAATACTCCAAGACGCAGCTGGCGCTGATTGGTCATTCGGGTTCCGCTCCTTGGTGGGATGAGTTCAACCTGTTCGTCCCAGCGCGAATCTGGGGACCCGGTCATCACAATGGCGTCAGGGCAAGGGCAGATCGCCCCGATTATACACCTATCCTCCGCCGCCCTCGTGCCGGGTCACGGGCCTTCCAGGGCAATCGCGTCTTATTATCTTTCTTAAATTTGTTTAAAATAGTAATCATCATGACGAAACTAGGGAGGGGTAGTGATGGTTCAGGCAACAGGCGCACCCATCGCCGAATACTTCGCGGCGTTGGACGACCCGAG
>JAKZUA010000274.1:0-17297 GCA_047516825.1 Dehalococcoidia bacterium | reverse complement strand
TGCGGAACCTGGTCATCAGCTTGGTACGCCGGGCTGGGCATTCCAACGTAGCCGCTGCACTACGCCGCCACAATGCCCATCTCAGCGAAGCTTTCGACATGATGGGCTTTTCCTACCAGGCAGGAGAATGAAAAGGCCCTGAGGTCCGAGCGCTAAACTGTTATTTCCCAAATGCAATCCAGTGATTTCACAAAAACCCTATCCTCAGATAGCAGAGACTACAAGGTAGTCAGATGAAGCGGGTTATCATCGATACCGACCCCGGCATCGACGATGCTGCGGCCCTGTTTTTGGCCCTGGCCAGCCCCGAGCTGTCGGTGGAGGCCATCACCACGGTCTA
Source organism: Dehalococcoidia bacterium (assembly GCA_047516825.1). Classification (GTDB taxonomy): domain Bacteria; phylum Chloroflexota; class Dehalococcoidia; order Lucifugimonadales; family UBA3495; genus JADFQT01. Next base: position 16,957 of record JAKZUA010000274.1, on the reverse strand, counting down.
CGGCAACGGACCGGTGGAGATCTCCACGCAGAACACCCTTCGGATTCTTGACGCCGCGGGCTGCCTGGAAATACCCGTCTACCAGGGGGCGGCCAGACCCCTGCTGCGGCAGCCTATTCCCGGATGGGCCTCCCAGGTCCACGGCGCGGACGCCCTGGGCAACACCGATTTTCCCCTGCCTGTCGGCCCTTCCCCAGTTGCCGGCCGTCCCGCGGCGCTAGAAATCATTGAGCGGGTCATGGCCTCTCCGGGAGAGATCACCGTGCTGGCTTTGGGCCGCATGACGAACCTGGCCCTGGCAATCAGCCTTGAGCCCGGGCTGGCTGGATATGTAGCCGAGATCATCGTCATGGGCGGAGCGCTTGGGGTGCCCGGCAATGTGTCCCCGGTGGCTTCGGCCAATCTCTACGAAGATCCGGAAGGGGCGTCCATCCTCTACAATTCCGGAGCCCCTCTGGTTCAGGTAGGCCTGGACGTATGCAATCAGGTGGAGATTAATTCGAGCCAACTGCTCCAGATTGAACAGGCCGGTACGACCACCACCAGATTATTGTCTGCTGCGACGCCCTTCCTGCAATCCTACTATCGCAGTCAGGGGTTGCTGCGAGAACGGGACGGGGTGCGTTACAACGACCTGTCCGCAGCGGCCTACGCTATCGACCCGACCCTATTTCAGGCAATGGGATACCCGGTATCTATAGAGACTCACAGCGAGTTGGCCCGAGGCCAGACCGTGGTGGACCGGCGGGCTTTAAGTCCAGACTCCGGCAACGAATCAGCCAAGGTTCGGGTCTGCCTGGAGGTGGATGCCGAGCGGCTGTCCAGCCTCTTCACCCAGCGAATCTGCGAGTATCGCCCCCAGAATTCCTAACAGCAATCCCCCCGCAATCAGCGTTGGTCTAGCCCAGTTGGGCTACCGCCCTCTGGACCTCGTCATAGTCCGGCTCATTGGCCGGGGTATCGCTTACCCACTTGTAGCGGACGATGCCCTCTTTGTCCAGCACGAAAACAGAGCGTTTCGCCGCCACGTAGCCTTCCATGGAAGCCAGGTTGGGCAGGGCGACATCGTATTGATTGACCACCTCACGATTGAAGTCACTTAGGAAGGGATAGGTGACGTTGTTTTGATCCATCCACACCTTTTGGGAAAAGGGAGGGTCGACACTTATCCCAATAACCTGGGCGTTCAAGGAGCTATACTGACCAATCTGGTCCCGCAGGGTGCACATCTCTTTGGTACAAACCCCGGTGAAGGCTCCGGGGAAGAAGGCCAGCACCACGTTCTGGCCCTTGAACTCGGCTAATCCGCGTTTTTGCCGTTCCGTATCGTACAAACTGAAGTCAGGGGCCGCCTGACCAACTTCCACCGCCATGAATGTCCCTCCTCTACGCCCCAAGTTCTTAATACCCGGGGCGACATGCCGTATTGGAGCGTGAATACAAAAACCGGTCAGGTCTAGAGATATCGCCCTATCCCGGCCAGCCGTCCGATATGTTATCACAGGCACCTATTGCCGAACACCGAGCATAGTGGGTGATCTCGAATGCGGGGCCAAACCCCCTATGGTAAACTGGGCTGGTAGTAATCGGGGCCGGAAATTACCCGTAACCAGCCCTCAAATCGGAGTTATCAGGCATGGTCTTCAATTCCCGCCGCTCGCCGGTTCTGGCCAAAAAGGGAATGTGCGCTACCAGCCAGCCTCTGGCGGCCCAGATAGGCTTGCAGACCCTGATTCAGGGCGGCAACGCCGTGGACGCCGCGGTCGCCTGCGCCGCTGTCCTCAATGTGGTGGAACCCATCTCCACCGGCGTTGGCGGAGATATGTTCGCGCTGGTCTGGGACGCCAAGGAGAAAAAGATGCACGCGCTGAACGGCAGCGGTGCCGCCCCGGCGGCGGCATCCATAGAGGAGCTCCGTTCCCAAGGTCATCAGCGCATGCCGGAGTTCGGCGTTTATTCCGTTTCGGTGCCGGGCACAGTGCACGGCTGGGAAACTCTCCTGGCGTCCCACGGCACCATGACCTTATCCCAGGTGCTGAAACCGGCCATCCAATACGCGGAGGAGGGATTTCCCGTAACCGAGGTTATCGCCTATCAGTGGCATCGGGTGGTGGACAAGATCTCTCGTCTACCTTCAGGACAGGAAATGCTGATCGACGGTCGGGCCCCTAAACAAGGGGAGTTAATGACCATTCCTACCCTGGGCAATACGCTGCGGACTATAGCGGAAGGAGGCTCCCCGGCCTTTTATCAGGGGGAAATAGCCGAGAAGATAGCGGCCTTTGTCCAGGAACAGGGCGGATGGCTGGCCAACGAAGACCTGGCGAGCCACCGCTCCGACTGGGATGAGCCCATCTCCACCGACTACCGGGGGACTACCTGCTGGGAGTGTCCCCCCAACGGGCAGGGTATCGCCGCCCTGGAGGCGCTGAACATCGTCGAGGGCTTCGACATAAAGGCCATGGGCGGGCAGAGCGCCGACCGGTATCATCACCTGATTGAGGCCATGCGATTGTCCCTTGCCGATGCGTTTCGCTATGTCGCGGACCCTCGCAGGGCGCGGGTTCCCATAGAGCAGCTTACTTCCAAGGACTACGCCGAGCAGCGCCGTGGCCTTATCGACAGCAGCCAAGCCATGGCATCGGCCCCGTACGGGAAGGTTCTTGGTGGTAGTGATACCGTTTACATCAGCTGCGTTGATGGCCAGGGCAACGCCTGTTCCTTCATCAACAGCGTTTTTTCCAACTTTGGCAGCGGCCTGGTAGTGCCCGGAACCGGAATCGTCCTGCACAATCGGGCCTCCCTTTTCTCGTTGGACCCGGAGCACCCCAACTCCCTGGCCGGCGGCAAGCGTCCTTACCACACCATCATTCCCGCCATGACTACCGTGAACGGAGAGTTATCCTTGTGTTATGGGGTCATGGGAGCTTATATGCAACCCCAGGGCCACCTGCAGCTGATTAGTAACATGGTAGACCTGGACATGAACCCGCAGGAAGCCATCGACGCGCTGAGATTCCAGGTTGCCGGCGAAGGGGTAATTCTTGAGGAAGGCATCGACTCCGGCGTGGTTCGGGATCTGCAGAGCCGGGGCCACCAAGTGAACATAATGGCAGGACTTCAGCGGGGCGGCGCCGGTGGCATGGGTGGCGCTCAGGCTATATACCGCGACCCCGATTCGGGAGTTTTGTGGGGCGGTTCCGAGCCGCGGAAGGACGGCTGCGCCGTAGGCTGGTAGCCCGAATCAGTACCTATCCAAATCCCAAACCCTGCTGGTTCAGGCTCACAAATTGCTGGTCGCTGCCGACGATGACGTGGTCCAGCAGGGAGATGCCCAGCACCTGACCGGCGGCAACCAGACCGTTGGTAATCAGGACATCATCGGGGCTGGGTGTGGGATCCCCCGAAGGGTGGTTGTGCACCACAATTATCGAGGGAGCGTTTTCCCGGATAGCTGGCCGAAAGACCTCCACCGGTCGCACCACCGAGCTGTTCACGTTACCCACGTAGATTTCTTGAATGCTCATTACCTGGTTCTGGGTATTGAGCAGCACGGTCTGAAGATGCTCTTGGTCTAAGCCGGCCAGGTCTGGGCCCACCAGGTTTACCACATCCTCCGGCGAATTGACGGTCACCTCGCTGGCGGGCGCCAGGGTAATGAACCGCCGGCCCAGTTCCAGCGCGGCCAATAACTGACAGGCCTTGGCTTCCCGCATTCCCTCACCGGCGGAGATTTCGTCGCACAGGTCGGCGAAGGGGGTGCGGCCCAGCCCGCCCAGGCCGCCCAGCCGGGAGAGCAGGCGGGAGGCCAGGAAAAAGACATCCTCTCCCTCCAGTCCGCTCCAGAGCAAGATCGCCACCAGCTCGGTGTTGGTCAGATGTTTGGGGCCGTATTGACTAAGGCGATCCTTAGTGCGCTCCTCTTGCGAAGGTTCCCCTACCCAATTTTCGTACCGGCCCGAGACTTTTCCGGGGACATTTCCCGGGCTCCGGACCCCGGCGCGAGGGCTGGTGGCGGTACCATATTCCGGCATGGGGACACCTCAAATTCGAATCAGAACCATTTTCCGGCCTAGCTGAAACCCATCCCCTTCTCCTTCAGACTGACGAAACTGTTGCCGGCGCCAAGGATCACATGGCCCAGCAGCTCGATATCCATCAATTTCCCGGCGGCCACCAGGTCCCTGGTTACGCTTACATCTGCTTCGCTGGGCTAGGGTCGCCAGAAGGATGGTTGTGCGCTACTATGATGGCCGGCGCGTTGTCGCGGACTGCTGGACGAAATACCTCCGAGGCCCGGACGGCGGCGCCACTGACGTTTCCCACGTAGATCTCCTGAATGCTGAGAACCTGATTTCTGGTGTTTAGTAGCAAAACCCTCAGGTGCTCCTGGTCCAGCGTAGCCATTTCCGCGGCCAGCAGGTTGGCCACGTCTTGGGGGGAGCCGATCGTCGCCCGCTCCGCCGGCACCAGGGAGGCGAATCGCCGCCCCAGCTCCAACGCCGCCAAAAGCTGGCATGCCTTGGCTTCGCTCAGTCCTCGCTCGGCGCATAACTCGGCGAAGGTGCTGCGGCCCAATCCGGCCAGGCCGTCCCGCCGGGCCAGCAGACTGGACGACAGAGATAGGACGTTCTGACCCTTAACGCCGGTGCGCAGCAAAATGGCGATAAGCTCGGTATTACTCAAGTTTCGGGAGCCGTACTCCCTCAGCCTTTCCCGGGGTCGCTCCCCATTCGGGAGGTCCCGAATCGTGGGCTGGTGCTGCGGCTGATACTGGCCGGAATCGCTCTTGCCGTTATTTGGCTGGGTGTTGTTGACCATTACCCTTGGCAACACTCCGATTATACTTGCGGAAAGATTCCCCCTTGGGAAAACTGGGTAATCTTTTGGTGAAGGAGATATGCTAAACGCGGGCCGTAGGCTTTCCTCGCATGGTATGGACTCCCATGGTATGAATCCGGGCCGTTGGTCCAGGATCATATACCACGGGATGGCCCTAGCTCGAAAGTACCTGCTGACAGGGAAGATTTGACGACAATGGGCTTGAAACCTATAAAAATCTACTATGGGTGGCTGGTGGTCGCGGCTTCTTCCGGCATAGGGTTTGCCAATGCGGCCACGGCCATCGGAATTCTGACCATATTTGTGATTCCCATGAGCGAGGAATTTGGCTGGAACCGGACCCAAGTGGCCGGGGCCACCAGTTTAGGCGCGATTCTGGGGGCGGCCTTGGCTCCCTTCAGCGGCCGCCTGGTGGACCGAAGGGGCTCACGGGCTCTGCTTACACTGGGGGGCTTGACGGTAGTGCTGGCCTGCGGGTACCTAGCCTTGGCTCAGACTTTGGCCGGGTTCTACATTGCCTTCACGGTGGCGAGGATAGCCGACCAGGGTTTAATCAAGATTGGTATATCCCCTACTATCGGCAAATGGTTTTCCAAATACCGGGGCAGGGCCACTGGCATAGTGTTCTTTTCCGAACACGTCGGCATGACCCTAATGGCTCCACTGGTCCAGCTGGTGATCTCCGGGGCAGGCTGGCGCAGCGCCTGGTTGCTTCTGGGCGGCGGCATGCTGGCGCTGGGAGTGATCCCCTGCGCCTGGCTAATCCGCCGCCAGCCCGAGGACCTGGGATTGTTGCCGGATGGAGCACCGGCTTTTCAGCTCGCTGCACAAGCTGAAGAATCCGGGGCCCTGGCCGGGGAGAGTGCGAGGGAGCAGAGTCAGCCCCTGCCCTTAGCGGAAATAATCCGAACACCGAGTTTTTGGCTGGTGGTGGTTTCCTTGTTTGTGGTCAGTACTGCTACTTCGGGGGTTGGCCTGCATCTGGTCCCCCACCTGATCCAACAAGGACTAAGGCCCATGCAAGCAGTAGGCGCCATCAGTGTAATGTCGCTTGCCGGAGCTGTGGGAGCGTTGTTAATGGGTTTTCTGGCGGAACGCCTGGCTCCCCGGTATATGTTGGCGGCGGTTTATTTGCTGGGTGCAGTCAGCATGGTGGTCTTGATCAACGCCGATGACCTGCCGAAAACCTACGTCTTTGCCATAATCCAGGGAATCACCGGTAGTGGAGTGAACACCCTGGCCCCTCTGTTGTGGGCCAGCTACTACGGAAGGGCATCTTTGGGGTCTATCTTCGGTATCAGCCGGGCGGCGCAGGTGGCCGGATTTGCCCTAGGGCCCCTAGCCTCGGGCATCGTGTATGACGCCACTGGTAGTTACCAGCGAGCGTTCATTTACTTCGCATTGTTAGCCCTGGTCAGTTCGGCGTTGATCTTAGCCGCCCGGCCGCCCAGACAACGGAAATCGCCCTAAACAATCCGGAATTTGGAGAACACTGCTGCCCCTTTGTCTGCTTTCGCCTGATCTCCCATTGCCCAACTGGATGGCGACTAATTTCGTCCAAAGAGGCAAGCCGGGAAAGGAGCCCTGGAGAGCGCTTAGGCCTGGAAGCCCCAGGAGACGACATTTGATGGCGTGATTTTGATCACCGGATTGGGGTCAATGTTCATCAGCCGGTACTGGGCGTACTTTTCGCGCAATATTTGGATGGCGGCGGGTCTCTCCGCGCCCTCCTCCAGCAGCTGGGCAGTTCCGGAAATCAGAATGTACCACAGGCGCTCCCAATTCTCCTCATAGTGGTCGACGACCAGGGACACTTGTGGATTGGCCCGAATATTCCGCACTCGCCGCAGCCGGGTTAGTGAGGCACGCTTGGGTTTCTGGTCCAACACCGAATAGATCAGCCCGTCCATTAGGGCGTAGCAGACTGGGATCACGTGGGGGACGCCGTCGGCGCTGGCGGTGGCTAGACGCCCAACCGGCGCATGGGCCAGCAGCTCTACTTGGTCGGCCGGCAGCTGAGCTAGAGAGTCATAGGCCATAGGGGAGAATTGGTGAGTAGTGGGAGTTCAATTTTGGGGAAACATCCACCTGGCAGGCGTCAGAGCTGTTCCAGGTTCCTGGGTCCAGGTTCCGGGGTTCAAGTTCGATGAGCGGTTAGGATTGGTAGGCGATGGGGTCTTCCAGAAACTCAACGTTTTCCAAAGCGCCCCGAGCGGCCTCTTCCAGCACCGCATCGCCCTCTTTGATGCACAGGAGCAGCACTCGCTTGGCCAGCGAGCCGCCTATCTTACCTAAAGCGTTCAGCCCGGCTACCTGTACCTGGTAGTCGTCATCCTGCAGCAGGTGTACCAGATGGGGAACCAAGTCCTCGTCTCCCAGATCGCCGCAGGCGTTGGCGGTTTCATATCTCACCGATGGTTCAGAGCTTTGCAGCTCCTTGATCAATACCGGCAACCAAGTCGTTTCGCCGGTGCGCCCCATGGCGAAGATGGAGCTGGATTTGAGCTTCATGTCATCGCTATTGTAGGCCCAGGAAACGTACTCCTGGATGGTCGAAGTATTGAAGGGAGCTACTGCCTCCAGGCTCCTGCGCCGGACCTCCAAGTGTTCCTCTTGGTCCTCCAGAGTGTCCATCAGGTTATCTCGCACCAGGTCCGCGTCCTTGGGAAGCAGTTTGCCTTCCTGGATTAGGCAGGCGAATTTACCCAAGGCGGCGGCGGCGGCGGAGCGTACCTCCGGGCTGCGGTCCGAGCGCAGGATTTGCACCAAACCGGTGATGATTGACCGGTCTTCATACTCCCACAAGCCCTCTATGGCCCTTCCTTGAACTATTTCATCCTGGTCCTTTAGGCACATTTTGAAGACTGCGCAGAAGTCCAACTCCGGGTTGTCCTCAGCTAACCCAACCATGGTTGAAATGATCAAGCGCTGGTGATCGACGGGAATTGTGAACCATGCTCGCGCAAAGCCTCCCAATTCTGAAGGGGAGAGGTCGGATATTTCTACGAAATCGGCGCTGGCCACATCGGCCGAAGGATCAGTCAGAATTTCCAGAAACTCTTCCATTGCCATGGGCGCCCTCTGAACTCAGGTATCGATTGGTTGGAAAATCTGGCTATCAGCCAACAATCCGGTGTTTATATGACATATGGTGAACAAGCCAAGTATAACATAAGGCAGTTCGTCAATAATTGCTGTTAAGCAGATTTTATGGAGAATTTTTGCGGTTCCAAAAAACTCAATTTAGCTGGCACGGCGCAACCGTACGATGGTTTGGGGCAGCCTCTGGACCAGGTCCGTGGCGGTAAGACCGGCCTCTCCCACGTCCAACACCGCGTCGGCCCCAGCTTGACCGTGCAGGTAAACCCCACAGCTGGCGGCCAGGTTGGCAGAGAGGCCTTGAGCCATCAGACCGGCGATTATACCGGTCAAAACGTCACCGGTGCCTCCGGAAGCCAGCCCGGGATTAGCGAAGGGTGACACTTGGACAGCCCGGTTGGGATGGGCCACCACCGTGTGAGCCCCCTTGAGGACCAAACCGACCCTCCAATAGTCCGCCCATTTCCGGGCCACGGCGATCCTTTCCCGCTGAATCTCAGAGGTGGGAGCGCCGACCAGGTTCGCCATCTCCCCGGGATGGGGGGTCAAGACCGTGGTTCCGGACAGGCGCTTCCACCATTGCTCCAGTCGGGATAGATTATTCAATCCATCGGCGTCTATCACCAGAGGTATGGGCAGATGGGGTTGATCCAGAACCAACTGCTCCATAAACTGCCGGGTCCCCTCCGATTGGCCCAGGCCACATCCCACGGCCAAAGCGTCGTAGCGGGAAAGGTTGGAGTGAATTTGCTCAGCGGCCTCGGGACGTACCAACCCCTCCTGGTCCTCCGGAAGGGGAAGATGAATCACCTCAGTCAATTTGCCGGCTGCGATGGGATAGACGCTCTCCGGGGTGGCCAGGGTAACCAGCCCGGCCCCGCTGCGGACTGCTGCCTGGGCCGCCAGGAAGGCCGCGCCGACATAGCTTCTGGAACCGGCCACGATCAGGGCGTGGCCAAAGGTTCCCTTATGGGACTCGAGCGGGCGAACCGGTAAATGGCTGCCAACCCAATCCGGACTCAGCAGTTCCAGGTCAACGCCTTGCTCCAGGTCAACGCCTTGCTCCAGGTCCAGGTCGGCCAGTTCCAGGTTGGGAGGTAGGCCGATGTCCAACACTCGCAGCTGTCCCACCAAGCCGGCTCCCGGGAAGGTCAGCAAGCCAACCTTGGGTAATCCCAACGCCAAGGTCTGGTCGGCGATAAAACAATTGGGGTCTGCCTCTCCCGTATCTGCGTTAAGGCCGGTGGGGAGGTCCAGCGCGAAAACCTGGTGTTCCCGGCCCCCGTTCCGTACCTGAGAACGCCAGTCGTTTATCCGCTGAGCCAACTCCTTCAGCGGGCCTTCCAGCGGGCGAGCCCGGCCGGTGCCCAGCACTGCGTCCAGTACCAACCGGCAACCGTGGAGAAGCTCCTCCAGCTCTGGGTCTTTAGCGGAAGGGAAAACCGCGACTCCATACTCCAGGGCCAGCGCCATCTTGGGGTCTGGGGTTGGCCGGTGGGTGGCCAGGTAGACGCTGGCCTGGGCGCCCCAACGCCGCAGGTGCCGCGCCGCAACCAGGCCATCGGCGCCGTTGTTGCCGCTGCCCACTAGCACCAGGATTTTTACCCCGGCCACACTTCCGAGCTGACTCCGTATCGCTTCCGCCACGGCCAGCCCCGCGTTCTCCATCAGGCGGTCGGTGCTGACGCCTTGGCGCTCCGAGGCCTGCTCCAGGGCCGCCATCTGGGCCGCGGTGACTATTTTCAGGTTTGCTGCCGGCATTGGTCCACCCCGGATTGAGTTGCCCCGGATTGCGCCACCACGAAGGCCACTGCGTATTCCTGGCAATGGGAAAGACTAAGGGAAATTTCCACCACCCCCAAGCGTTGGGCGCGCTCTTCCGCCCGGCCGTGCAGGCGAATGTGGGGTTCGCCGCTTTCCCGCCGCAGCACTTCTATGTCCTTCCAGCTAACACCCCGAGTGCCGGTGCCCAGGGCCTTCATAGTCGCTTCCTTAGCGGCAAATCTGGCCGCCAAATTGGGAGCCCGCCCCCGGCAGTAAGCGATCTCTCCCTCGGTATAGATACGTTCCAGAAAGCGCCGGCCGTACCTGGCCAATACCCTTTGGACCCGAGGGATCTCTACTATGTCAACGCCGGTGGTTAACATCCGACTCCGTTAAACAGGACTTAGCATGGCAAAGATTTCCGCGAGCCGTCAATGGCCTGGTGGCGGTGGCGCGCGCTCAACCGGGGAGCTGGAAGCGCGTCGGGGGAAGGCGCGGCGGCCGCAATTCCCGGGTGGCCGAAATCAATAACGCCTTCAGGCTTCCTTGGTGTGGCCTGGTAGGTTGAGATTATCCAATATTTTTGAGACGGAGTAACTCCGGTTCAAAACATAAAAATGGATGCCGGGGACCCCCTGATCCCAAAGGTCTCGGACCTGCCTGGTCGCGTGCTCAATCCCCAACTCCCGGACCGCATCGTCATCTTCGGCGAATTTATCCAACTGCCGGTCCAGTGCGGCCGGAATTTTGGCGCCGCAAAGAGCGGTGAATCTACGAATCTGCGCGGTGCTGAGAATCGGCAGGATCCCCGGTACTATGGGGACATCGATACCGGCATTCTCGGCCCGTTCCACCATCCGGTAAAGGTCCTGATTATCGTAAAACAACTGGGTAATTAGAAACTCCGCCCCCCGGTCCACCTTCAGCTTGGCGTACTTGACATCCGTCATCAGGTCGGGAGATTCGGTATGACCCTCCGGATAGCAGGCGGCGGCCAACCCAAAATCGAAGTTATCCCGAACATGCTGCAGCAGCTCGGTGGCGTACTGAAACCCCCCCTCTACTAGTACGAAATCGCTTTGCCCCCGGGGCGGATCCCCTCTCAACGCGATCAGATTCTCTATTCCCGCTTCATCCAGCCGCTCCAACACCTGGTGTACTTCTTCGCGGGTTTGAGCCACGCAGGTCAAATGGGCCATTACCTCCAGGTCGGTCTCGCGCTTCAACGTGGTGGTTATCTCTTCGGTGAAGGCCCTGGTGGAGCCACCGGCGCCGTAGGTTACGGAGACAAAATCTGGATGGTAGCCGCGTATCCGCTCCACAGCTCTGAGCACTGCGGGAATTCCCTCGGCTTCCCGCGGAGGGAAAAACTCGCAGGAAATGGTCTTTTTCGTTTCCAGTATGTTTTTTATCTTCAACAGGTCTTGTCCCGATTTACTTTGGCCTGGTTGCCATTTGCCTTCGGTCAGCCGAAACCGACCCGGCATAAACAACAACATAGCGGGAACCTAACTCCGGGTCAAGCTCAACCGCCCTCTTAGCCGTCTAAAATGACGGCTGACGCTTTTCCTTAAATGCCGCGATACCTTCCCGAGGGTGGTCAGAGGTGGCGAACAGCTGAACGAAAGCCATACTTTCGAGGGCTATTCCATCGACTAGGGGTAGGTCTTGTCCCTGCTGGGTTACCGACTTGATCAGACCCAGACCGGCGCGGCTTTTGCCCCGAAGGGTCTCCAGAATGGCTGCCAGTTCCTGGTCCAGTTCAGCCGCTGGCACGGCTCTAAGGGCCAACCCCCATTCAGCCGCCTCGGCGCCGGAGATCCACCGCCCGGTGGTCAGTAGGTCCAGGGCCCGTTGGAGCCCAACCCGGCGCGGTAACCGCTGGGTGGAACCACCACCGGGCATAAGTCCAAAGTTGGCGTGCTGGTCGCCTATCCGGGCGTCTTCGGCGACGATGGACATGTCGCAAGCCAACATCAATTCCAGCCCACCAGCCAGGGCGAACCCCTGTACCAGCGCCAGGGTCGGTACGGGCAAAGCCTCCAACTGGCAAAAACATTGGTTCAGCAGTCGTACGTAGTCCGGCATCTGGGACAGGTCATCCAAGATCGATTCCAGGTAAAGCAGGTCGGCTCCGGCGCAAAACGCCCGACCCTCCCCCCGGATCACCAGCGCTTTAATCTCCTGATCCTCGCCCACTTTTTGGGTGGCGGCCAGGAACTCCTCCAGCAATGCCGGGCTCAAAGCGTTCAGGGCATCGGGCCGATTCAAACGCAGAGTCGCCACGGAGTTCTGCTTTTCCAGGATAATGTTGCTATACTCCAAATGGCCCCCAAATGACCCGGATGTGACGTTACTATAGATGTCACGCTACTATATCAGAACCGAGATGAGAGGGGCATTTCAGAAGCCGTTGGCGCCGGATTAGAGGGGGTTATCAGCCCCCCGGCGAAATATCAGGGAAAGTCGATCAAATCCGGAGCACCGGGGATTGGATGGCGACGGGAGCCCGCATAGAGATTAGGGTTCAACCCCGGGCTTCGCGGAATGCTATTTCCGGGGTGCGGGCTGGGACCCTGCGAATCCGAGTGACCGTACCGCCGGTAGATGGTCGGGCCAATACGGCGGCCATCGCGTTGGTAGCCCAGGCTCTAGACGTGCCCAAAAGCGCGATACGCCTGGTAAAAGGGGCATCCAGCCGGGAGAAGACGCTGTCGGTAGAATCCATGTCTCAAGAAGAGGTGAACCGGCGCCTGAATTTGCTGGACGGGTAGCCGGCATACTGGCTAACTATTTCTCGCCCCAGTATAATGAACCCGATTCGAAGCTAGATCAGCGGCGGTACATCAAACCCAGTACCTTTTCTAAACCAATACCACGCTGAAACCCACAGAGTTTGGGTATATAGCTATGCGGAGTTCACCTGTGCTTTGGTTTAAAAAGCCATCGGCTTCGGGGACAGCCTGGCTGCTGAAGGCAAAGGCCTCGGGACGGGTCCTGGTAGCGGAGTATGACTTTGCCCTATATGAACTTTAGCTGGATTATTGAGGGAACGCTGGCTGGTGCGGCCGGGCCAACCACCAACCGGGACATTACCTTTCTAAAGCTGCAAGAGATCCAGGCGGTTATCCGGATGGAGGAACAGACTATCTCCACCGAACCCTGGGGCTTTGAAGAGCTCTACGAGCCGGTGCGCGACTTCGGCGCACCGGACATGGAGCAGATTCAGCGCATGGTGAAGTTCATCGAAGACAAGATAGAGACCTGGGAGCATCCCATAGTCGTTACCTGCGCCGCCGGTGTTGGACGTACCGGTACAGTGCTGGCCTGCTACTTCGTCAACTCGGGCTACGAGCCCCAAGCCGCCATCGACTATATCCGGTTGCTGAGACCGGGATCGATTCAGGCCAGAGAGCAAGAGGAGGCGGTGCACCGATTCGCTGAATTCGTCGCCGCGAAAGAGCAATAACGCTTAGACTCAGCCCACCCTTATCTGGCGCCATCGGGCTTTATTGGTTTCAGTACCGAGTCTGGGTAGAGTTAGGCAACCAGCTTGCTGCCTTTACGCCGGTTGGCTCCCGGCTGGCGCAGCTCTAAATCCTGCATGCGGCCGCATTGAAGGCACTTTCGGTAGGTTCCGTAAGAATCCTTCTCCAAGTAGACATCGCCTTTGCATCTGGGGCACCCTTTGAAGTAAAACACCTTGCCTTCCTTGTTTATTTGCCGGTTCTATGCTGACCGGATTCCGTCGACCGATTGGATGGAATATTACTTAGATGCCGGTGATGGATGCGGGATGCATCCATGTCTTGGATACCCGGCCATCGAGGTGAGGTTCTTTATTGATATACGAGATGTATTCGATAATGGATTTTTGGAGGGCGTCTAACAACCGCAGATGAAGTAAGATCGACCGAAATTGAGGGAGCATTCCTATGCCAGATCCGCCCACGCCAATAGAAATCGGAGCCGATATCCTCGCGGAAATCTATCGGGAAGCCCGCTACTCCTTCCCCGCCGAATGCTGTGGCTGGCTGTCCGGCGCTAGGGGCGGTAGCAAGGTGAGCCTGGTCCGAAGCTGTGTTAACGACCAGGCCTCGGGAAATCATCCCACCGTCGCTGAACGAACCTCCGAGGCCGCCTACCTGCTGTCGGGGGAGGACCTGCTGGCCTTGAACCGGAGCTTCGGCACCGAAGAGCCTGCGCTAGTCATCTATCATTCCCATCCCAACGGCCGGGCCTACCTCTCCGAGACCGACCGGCAAGTGGCGACCAGCCCCTGGGGAGACGAGCCTGCCTATCCAGTCCAGCAGGTGGTCATCGGCATTGACGGGCGGCGAGTCGTGGAAGCGGCCCACTTCGCCTGGTCGGAGGAGGAAAAGGGCTTCGTAGAGATAGCCAGGTATGCCGGGGCGGAAATCTAGGCGGAGCTTAGATACCATTTCCATATGAAAAGGGCGTGTTTGGGCCCTAGTGTTTGGGCCCTAGTAGGGGCACGGCATGCCGTGCCCCTACGGAATCATCCAGGACTTATACGGGACTCTTACCACCCCCAATACGGCTTACCTGAAGGGGCCTTGGGGATGGCTGCTAATGCAAGGCAGTTGAGAGCACACCCCTTTCGTGGTGTTCTTCCGCGAAAGGATGGCTACCCACGAAGGGGCGACTTCTGTCACCGCCTTTCGAGAGCCTCAGGACGAACGGGAGTTGCTGGCGGATTCGGTTGACCCTTCGGCCAGTGTCCCGTCATCCGGAGCGCCCTGGGTAGCGACAACCACAGCCCCCGCCAGATAAATTGCCGCCATCAAGGCCAATCCGGCCACAATTAATAACCGATGCACCCGGTTTCGTCCCAATATCAAGAGCAGGCCGAACAAAATCAGGAGCAGCGCGACGCCGCCCGCCACGAAATGGGCCGGCTCCGATTGGTTGACCAGAATCCCCTGGCGGAAAAAGGGGTCGGCGAGGGAAAGGATGATAATGTTGAACACGCAGCTCCCATATAGGTTGCCGACGCCCAGATCCGCCGCTCCCATCCTGGCGGCGGCTATGGTTGCGGCGGCTTCCGGCATGGTGGTTACCAGGGATACCGCTAGAATGCCCAGGGTGCTGGAGGCGATGCCGGTGATCGTAGCCACCTGGTCCACGCTGTAGGCCAGGAAAAAACCCGCAACCACAACTCCGGCGGAAACCAAGCCGAACATGACCCAGGCCCGCTTCAGGGTAATAGCGGCGCCATTCTCCGCGCCATCACCCTCGGCGCGGTCACCAGCATCTTCCTGGGGACGCTTTAAGTACACTACCCGCATACCCAGTATGTATACCACCAGCAGAATTACCGAAGACAAGCCGACTTGCCATAAAGCTAGGTCCATTTTTACCGCAGCGAATAGTATTCCTAAACCGGTCATAAGAGCCGCCAGAAGGATTAAATAGCCCTGCTCCGGCGCCACCTGCTGCAAGAACCGCTTGCCGCCGAAGAAGAGGGCAACCAAGGCCAGCGTGAACATGTTGACCATGTTCGCTCCCATCACGTTGCCCAGAGCCAGCTCTGGGTTGGGTGGATCCAAACGCACGGCGGAGATATTAGTGGACAATTCCGGCAGAGACGTGGCCAGGGCGACTAGGATGCTCCCCACGAAGAGCCTACCCCAGCCGGTGAGGGTCGCCAGGGCATCACCATACTTGGCCAGCTGGTTGCCCAGGTAAATCACTACCGCCGCGCTGGCCAAAAATATGGCCAAGGCTACCGTCAGGTCTCCACTCATTTACTGACCCTTCACGAATTTACTGAACTTGAGAGTTCCAAATCCCCCTCAGCCCGGGTTTAAGAAAAAAGCCCGGCGGACAAGTTATTCCAGGGCCGACACGACCCGGTCGCCCATTTCGGCCGTGCTGACCTGCTGGGCGCCGGCGGCAAAAATATCCGGAGTGCGCGCCCCGGAATCCAGCACCTGCTCCACCGCTCTCTCTAAGCTGGCGGCCTCTTCGGTCAGGCCCAAGGAGTAACGCAACATCAGGGCCACACTAAGGATGGACCCGGTGGGGTTGGCGATGCCCTGACCAGCGATGTCGGGCGCGGTACCGTGGATCGGCTCGTAAAAGCCCCTAGTACGCCGGCCGGCCACCGGCAGGCCGGCTAGGCTGGCCGAGGGCAATAATCCCATGGAGGCAGCCAACACCGCCGCCTCATCGGTCAGAATATCACCGAAAGTGTTCTCCGCGACTATCACATCGAACCGGGAAGGTCGCTGGATCAGCTGCATGGCGCAGGCATCTACCAGCACATGCTCCAGCTCAACGTCGGGGTACTCTTCCGCCAGACGGGTGGCCGTTTGCCGCCACAACCGCGAGCACTCCAAAACATTGGCTTTATCCACCGAGGTCAACTTTTTCCGCCTACCCCGGGCCAGCTCAAAACCCACCCTTAGTACCCGCTCGATTTCCCCTTCGCTGTAGCGCATCGTATCCACGCTGGTCCAGCCCTGGGGAGTCTCACTCCGACCTTTGGGCTGGGCGTAATACAGACCCCCGGTCAGCTCCCGCACCACCACCATGTCCACCCCATCTAAAACCTCCGGCTTCAACACGCTGGAATCGGCGAGCTTGGGATATACTTTTACCGGACGGATGTTGGCGAAAACGCCCAACTGGGCCCGCAGTTGGAGCAGACTGTCTTCCGGGTGCATCGATGCCGCCGGGTTGTCCCATTTGGGTCCGCCAACCGCTCCGAACAGCACGGCGTCTGCGGAGCCGGCCAGTTTCGCCACCTCGGGAAGCAGGGGAGTGCCGTGTTTGTCTAAGGAGATTCCGCCCACATCGCCGGTTTCCAGGCTGAACCCGTGACCGAAAACGCGGCCAACCGCCTTCAGGATCTTGACCCCTTCCGCGGTTACCTCCGGGCCGATGCCGTCCCCACCCAAAACGGCAATCTTAAAATCCATTGAGTCACTCCCCTCTAATCTAACGGGTCGCCTAATGGGTTGATTGCTGTCTGTTTTGGGGCTGGCAACTCGCCAAAAAGGCGCCGGAAGGTCGCCTGTGTCCCCAGAAGAAAGGCCGTGGCCCAGTATACAGGCAAACCTGTCGACCGCAAAGTTCTTCCTCCTTGTGGTCAGGGCCTTTTCATTCTCCTGCCTGGTAGGAAAAGCCCATCATGTCGAAAGCTTCGCTGAGATGGGCATTGTGGCGGCGTAGGGCAGCGGCTACGTTGGAATGCCCAGCCCGGCGTACCAAGCTGATGACCAGGTTT
>JAKZUA010000273.1:0-6418 GCA_047516825.1 Dehalococcoidia bacterium | reverse complement strand
GCGGCGGCACCCGCTCAGGGCAGGGCACCGACAGCAAGATGACCTTGGCATCCCTCTTTGGCACCTGGCGGGCCAGAGGTCTCAATCCCCTCCTGGAATGCCGCCGGTTGCTCACTTCCCCTCAACTCTGAACAGTTTCCGTAGCGGTTACTCCGGGCAAATATAACAGTTTCAGCGCCATTATTCACGAATATCGTTGTAGTAGAGGACTGGGGCTAACCCCTCGTTGACCCCACGGTTAATGTGGTCCCCGGTAGGGCAAAGTAGTGAAGGCTGCCGGGAGTGGTCCGCGGCCGCTAATACCAAGTTTGGTCCGGTAATTGATTCTGCGCAGCTAACCATGACGGCTTCGGTTTGGGATATGTTGGTTTCAGACCCACCTTGTCCCGACCTACACCGGAGGACTCGCCGTGCCTTACCGATGGCCCCGCATCTATGGAGTGCCGCCCGCCGGCGGCTGCCTGTTTATTGCCCTGTTCGTGGTATTTATCGTCTCTTGCGGAGATCCCACGGCCCCGGCGGTTGTAGATGAACAGCCAACGATCACTCCCCTCCCGGTGGCCAACACGGAAATGACCCCAATTCCAGAGCCTACGGCCTGCCAGTCGGCTTTGCCTACGCCTATCGTCGTGCCCACCGGCATTCCCCAGCAATTGTCGGTCATTCCGGTGAGCGGAGCGATTAATGTGGGCATCAGTGAGCTGGGTTCCTTGGAGGGGGCGGCCGACCCTAAACAGCTGGCTTCCCCAGTCCTGGGCCGCCTCAACATGACTGTTTACGAAACGCTGGTGGTCAGCGCGCCCAACGGAGACCTGGCGCCCCGGCTAGCCGAGGATTGGCGAGTTTCGCCCGATGGTCTGACCTGGACCTTCTCAATACAGGATGGGGTTCCCTTTCACGGTGAAGGTGGCGAACTAAGCGCAGACGATGTGGCCTGGACCTGAATTCGGTCCACCGCGCCGGATAGTAAATATGGTGGTGCAGCGCCGGTTGGGAGTTTGATCCGCGGCGTGAACCATTTGGATGTGGTCAACCCACGCACGCTGCAGGTGGTCAATGACAAACCCCGATTCGACATGCTCTTTAGCTTTCGGGCTCCCTATCGGCACGGGTTGGCAATCGAGAGCCGGGCCGCCTTCGACCAGCTGGGTCCGGACCAAGACGGCACCCAACTGACCGGCACTGGTCCCTGGAGGTTAGTTGAGGTTAGCCCGTTGGATTACTGGAAGTTGGAAGCAGTGGAGGGCCACTGGCGCGAGACTCCTAAATTCCAGGAATTGGTTTTGTGGCAAATTCCGAAGGAGTCCAGCAGAATCGCTTCCCTGATGACCGGAGCGTTGGATACCGCGGAAATCGATCCCCAGTCGCTAGACCAGTTAAGACAAATCCCCAACATGGAATTCACCTGGGCGCCCGATGCCGGCCAGTTTGCCTGGCATCTTCACGGGCAATTTTACTCCACCGAGCGTCCCGGATATGACCCCAGTCTGCCCTGGGTGTCGGCCGACCCGGATACCGGCTCTGAGGAATGGAATCGGGCCAGGAAGGTCCGCCTGGCGATGGCTTTGGCCATAGACCGGGAAACGCTGGTGCGCGAGGTGCTTAAGGGCCAAGGCCGGGCGCAGCATTACTGGATCGATGCCGGTAATTCTTGGCTGGACCCCCTCAAAGAGGCTGAGCCAACTCCCTTTCAGTATGACCCGACCAGAGCTATCCAGCTGTTGGAAGAAGCCGGATACCCGGAGGAATTTGTTGCCGAGGTGGCGTGTTACCCTAGAGGTATTCCATATGAGATGGAGGTTTGCCGCGAGATAGCCACCCAGATGTGGCCGGCGGTGGGAATTAAGACCAAGGTAAACGAGTTGAACTACGCCGACCTGCAACGCGACGTGAGGCGGCGAGGCCTGGGCCTACTGGCGCCTCACCCTTTGGGTACCTACACGGAACCCATGGCCCTCTACCCCAACGGAGTCTGGATGGTCGGTAGTTGGAATACCGGGTTTGAACACCCGGAGATCGACGCCTTGGTAGCGGAGGCATTGGCGCAAGCCGATTCCACCCAACGGGCGATTCCCACCCGGGCCATAGCTGAATGGATACGAGATCAGGTGACCCACATACCGGTGTACACGCCGGACCTGCTTTACCCGGCGGGTCCCAGGATTCAACCTTGGCAGTTGCAGGGCGGCGATAAAATACTGATTCACAACTTTGAGTTCATTCAGCCACGTTAGCCCAGCCAGGTTGGCCCAGCCAGGTTGGCCCAGCCACGTTAGCCCAGCCACGTTAGCCCAGCCAGGAAGATCAGTACCCGACTCGTGCATTAGTTTTTGTAGGGTCGCACGACCCTGCGTCCCTACTCTTATGGTAGGAATGGCATCAGTTTGGAGAACAGGTGCTCTGAACCGCAAGTATGGGGTTACGGCTGAAAAAGGAGAAGGGCGGGCATAGCCACCGCGCCCCACAACTGGGCAGATATGCAGCCGGCGCCTATCCGGCTGGGCCGACCCGGGCCTCTATCTCCTCCATTTGCGAAGGGATAGCCTCCGACAGGACCCGATAGCCATCCTTGGTTACCAGTACGTCGTCTTCGATGCGTATACCGATGCCGCGCAGAGCCTGGGGAGATTCCGTGGCCTGAGGGCCGAAATAAAGGCCGGGCTCAATGGTAAAAACCATTCCCTCCCGCAGCTCCGTGGCCTGTTCCCCTTCCTTATAGGGACCGGCGTCGTGGACATCCAGGCCCAGCCAATGGGAAGTCCCGTGCATGTAATAGGGACGGTAGGCTTGCTGCTCGATCAAGCCATCGATATTTCCTTCCAAGGCCCCCAGATCGATCAAGCCCTGGACCAATGTCCGGAGAGCCGCTAGATGCGGCTGGTCGAAGCCTGCTCCCGGCGTTATGGCGTGGAAGGCTTGCCTCTGCGCTTCCAGCACCACCTGGTAGACGGCCCTCTGCTCGGGACTGAACCGGCCATTGACCGGCCAGGTCCGGGTGATATCCGCCGTGTAATAATCCACCTCGGCGCCGGCGTCTATTAGGAGGAGGTCGCCGTCATTCAGTAACGCCCGGTTTTTTATGTAGTGCAAGATGCAGGCGTTGCCTCCCGAAGCGACTATGGATGGATAGCCGTTACGAGGGGAGCCCAATCTTCGGAAAGACGCCTCCAGCTCCGCCTGCACCTGGTATTCATGGACCCCCGGCTGGGTGGACCCCATCGCCGCGTCGAAACCCTGCCCGGTGATCTCTATGGCCCCTTCCAGGGCGGTGATTTCGCCGGCAGATTTAATCAGGCGCATGCCGTCGACCGCCGGTTTGGGATCGACCACGCCAAGCAGAGGCCGCCCGCCCCGCTGGGCTCCGGAACGTCTTTGTCCCACCAACCGGGAAACCAGCCCGTCTAGCCGATCGTCGGCACCCAGGGAATAGTGCACGGTTTCAACCTCGGTTAGCAGCTCGGCCAGCTTCTCATCGAGTTCCTCAACTGGAAAGGCGGCATCCGCGCCGTGGCTTTCCACCGCCCCGTCCACACCGGCCCGCGGACCGACCCAAGTTTCAAAGCGGGCATCGTAGGGATTGACGAACAGCACATAAGGCTGGTCACTGCCCGGTCGCAGCACGGCCACCGCATTGGGCTCATCGAATCCCGTCATATACCAGAAATCCGATAACTGGCGGAACTCGTGGTCCACGTCGTTATTGCGCGGTGTGTCGTGACCCGCCGTGAGGATGGTGGCGCCCTCGCTCAATGACTCCATGAGCCGGACGCGGCGGCGGGCAAACTGGCTGGGATCTCCCAGTTTGGCTTGGGATGTCATACCCCTCCTCGGTCAAGCAGACAGATAGGGCAGGTGGATCGGATTAGGTCCCGGATATTGTAACATGACGGGCTGAGCCGGCTAGCATGAGGACAGCTGCGGGTTTTTCGGCCGGGCGACGGTCCGGCCTCAAGAGAGTAATTGATGTGCCGGTTTAGCCGGCTGTTTTAAGGAGCGCGACGCTGAAAACGACGTGGAAGGGGGAGCAATAGATAACCACGCTGGACAGAGCCTTCACGTCTGCATCTGCCGGTATTTCATAGTTCTGATTGCCCACATTGCCTTTCAGAGAACCCAGGTCCAAGTAACCCGGTTGGTGTACATCATCTCGGGATTCCGGCACCGGGCTGGGAGAGAGAATGACGTGCAGGTCCGGCCCATTGGTCACCTGAAAATTCTCCAGCCGTAACAAGTGCGAGCCGTCCGGCCCTCGGTAAATAGCCGCTTGCCCACTACCCTGGTGGAACCGGTCGGCATCCTGGAAAGTTCCCTTACTCAGAACGACGGCGGTTCCCGAGCTGTCGGGCGCGGCGGTAGTTGAGGACCCACCAGAGCCATCTTCAGCGCCCATCATCATCTTGTCGGGCATGGGCTCGTCCACCGGCCTGGTCAGCTTGGCCATGCCGGCCATAACATCCTCCACTTCGGCTCTTGTCATGTCGCCCGGAACAACCGCCTGGACCGCGAAGGGTAGCTCCTCCTCTACGGTCTGGTCCACCAGCAGGGGCGACAAGAGCCACCAAGCCAGGGCCACGATGGGCAGGACGATGATCACGGCGACGCCGGCGGATAGATATTTTTTGCCCATTTATTCCACTTCTTGTTACCGGATTACTGCTGGGGGTTTTGACGTTTTTACTCGTCTCTCCCTAATACGCTGTCTAGAGTTGGCCAGATGCGTTAACGCCCGCATTTAGTCAGGCAAAAGGCGGGGCAGGCCGCATCCCCGGGTCAGGCAGTAGGGGGTCAGGATTGCTCGCTCCTTCTTCGGGAATCGAGATTAGGCGGTTTACATAAACCCCGGGAACGTGGATTTGGTCCGGGTCCAGCTCCCCCACTGGCACCGGCTCATTTTCCAACTCGACTATGGTAACGGTGGCGGCCATCGCCATAATGGGATTGAAGTTTCGCTGGGCCAGCCGGAACTGGAGGTTGCCAAAGGTGTCCGCCTTCCAGGCGCGAATAAAAGCGTAATCCGCAGGCATGGGAAACTCCAGCACGTAAGTCCTGCCGTTGATCTCGCGATGTTCCTTGCCCTCGGCCAGCTCGGTGCCCACGCTGGCCGGAGTGAAAAATCCGCCAATGCCCGAGCCTGCGGCCCGGATCCGTTCGGCCAAAGTTCCTTGAGGCACTAGCTCAGCCTCGATTTCGCCATCGTTGTACATTCTCACGAATGGCGGTATCCGAGAGGGATGGGTAGGAGCGGTGAAGGCGCAGATCATCTTGCTCATCCGGCCCGCTTCAATCAAGGTTCCCACGTCCACCCGACCGTCTATCCCACCGTGTCCGTTGGATATGCCAGTCAAGTTTTTAGCCCCTTGCCGGTGCAGGGCCGCGATCAGGTTTTGCGGCGAGCCGACCCCGCCAAATCCGGGGAACATGATGGTGGAGCCATCGGGAATATCGGCCACGGCCAGATCAAAGCTGCTGAAAACTTTGTTTATCACTCTTTTACCCCTCATCCTAAAGTGTTCGGCATAACTGGAGCCGGTCGCTGGTAACGCGCGAAGGAACGCCGGGTGTTGGTTAAGTATACATAGAGGCTAAAATTGTGCCAACGGGGGAGCCCCGGATACCCGGGTCTATCGAATGTCATTGCGAGGGTCCCGGGCCCGAAGCAATTTCATGAGGGTAGGGAGGGATTGCCTTGCTGCGCTCGCAAAGACACTGGCGAGAAACGGAAAAGCCCCGCGATACCCACTGCGGCGTTGGGAATTGCCTGGGAGATGATAGCGGGCAACCCCTTAAAGCTGTATGTTTCCGCGATCTGTCCAGGCTGGGGGTAAAATTCATGAATTAAGGGAATCTGCCGTGCCTTGGCTTCCGAAATCGTTATATGCTAAGGTAGGTTTGATAGTGAAATGATCGGTCCAGCTAAATTTGTATTGGGCTTACTGGTGATGGCCGGGGGCGTCGGATTCTGGGTCTGGACGCCCTGGTGGCTTTGGGGAACTGCCTTTTTCATGGTCGGACTGGGCGTGATGAAATTGGGCAGTGTGGTCTCCACTATCAGCTTGGCCGGTGCCGTAGGCCTATTGGCCCTGGGTTATGCGGTGCAGCCAGAAGGGCTCACCCTATTGGGGTCGCTTTTAGAATCCCTTTCGGAATCCACGGGTTCCTAAGCAGGGCCTATCCCCAGGCAGATCTTCTCCCGCCAGCCTGCCGGCCTCCTGTGTCTAGGCCCTCTACGCCTCGCACCTCCCCTCGTCGGTTCGGCTTATCGTCAGGTTGACGGCTTCTCTCAAGCATTGACCCGACTTGGCCTTCAAATTACACTAACTCTGCCGGTCCGGCCCTACGTCCTGACCATCGGCGATAGTCGCGTCGACTAATACTCAAAACATTAATTCCGGGAGTTCTCCATGCGCATTTGCTCCTT
>JAKZUA010000272.1:0-7425 GCA_047516825.1 Dehalococcoidia bacterium | reverse complement strand
CCACTACGTGGGCGCCAAGGGTTATAACTCAACCTGCTCCACCGCCTGCGCCGCCTCGAATCAGGCGATGGGAGAGGGGTTGCTAGCCATCCGGAGTGGCATGGCGGACGTGGTACTGGCTGGCGGCACCGAGGCCGGTATCAGCCAGCTGGGTCTGGCCGGATTTGCGGTGATGCGGGCCCTGAGCACCAACAACGAGGACCCGGAAAGGGCCAGCCGGCCCTTCGATGCGGGACGAGACGGCTTTGTCCCTTCCGAAGGCTCGGTGGTCCTGGTGATGGAATCCCTGGACCACGCCTTGCGGAGAGAGGCGACCATCCTGGCCGAGCTGGTCGGTTTTGGCTGCACCTCCGACGCCGGGCATTTGGTTCAGCCGGAAGAGTCCGGAGCTAGTGCAGCCAAGGCGATGAAGCTGGCCCTAGCGGATGCGGGAGTAGACGAAGGGGAAGTGGATTACATCAACGCTCACGGCACCTCCACTCCGCTGAACGACGCGATTGAGACATTGGCCATCAAGCAAAGGTTCGGCGAACGAGCCTACCAGATCCCCATCAGCTCCACCAAGTCGATGATCGGCCACTCATTGGGGGCCGCGGGCTCGCTGGAGGCAGCGGCCTGCGTGAAGAGCATAACCGACGGGATGATTCACCCCACCATTAATTATCAAATACCCGACCCTTTGTGCGATCTGGACTATGTACCCAATAAGGCCCGGGAAAAGAGCGTAAGGGTCGTTCTCTCCAACGCCTTTGGCTTCGGCGGCCAGAACGCCTGCCTGGTTTTCCGGAAGTTCGAGGAATAAGCAAGCCTAAAGTCATCGCCCGGCCGGGATCCTCACCAGCATAAGTAATGGCCGGAGGGAATTCCCTCCGGCCATCGGCATTCCAGAAACTTCACCAGCAGCGCTGCCGGTGAGGCCGTTTTTGGGATTTAAGTGGATCCGGCGGCAGCCCCTTCGGTAATCAGCACGTCCTCCAAAATTCGCTGGAGGGCCATGGTGTGGCTGCAGACACCTCGGGTGGTAAAGAAGAGGCATTGGCATTGCCAACTGCCGGAATCGAAGCCGACTTCGTAGATGTTGTGCTTGCCGTCGAAGATGGCCTTGAAGCTAGTAAGGCTAACCCGCTCCGTCTCCTCGGCGTATTTCCTAGCCTTGTCCACTTTGCCGATGATGCTAGAATCCATTACCCCTCCTTACCCCAGATTACACCAATATCTTAAAGTCTGCCGCCAGTCGGGTCAAGGAAGCATCATGATGTAATATGTTACTTATTAAACCTAAACTTGACAAGTCTACGCCTTTTCAAGTCAAAAATAGCCGAATATCGTAAGACCAGAATTTTGCCAGATGAATTGACGTTCCGTTTCCCGGTGACTTACAATTTGCCCCACCACCGGCGCTGGGCAACCTTTTGACGCGGGTCGATTGATTGAATGAAAGGACATGAAATACGAGAGTCTTTTATTCGCTTTTTTGAAGGCAAGGGTCACCTCCACCAGCCCAGTGCCTCCCTAATACCGGCGGGCGACCCCACTCTTCTCTTCACCAGCGCCGGAATGGTGCCGCTAAAACCCTTCTTCATGGGCGAGCAGACCCCGCCTTCCCGCCGTTTGACCAGCTATCAAAAAAGCTTCCGCACGACGGATATCGACGAAGTGGGCGACCACAAGCACCTTACATTTTTCGAAATGCTGGGTAATTTCAGCATTGGCGACTACTTCAAAAAGGATGCTGTCTCCTTCGCCTGGGAGTTGGTCACCGAGCTTTTTCACATTCCGCCCGAGCGCATCTTCATAACCATCCACCTGGACGACGACGAGGCGTACGAGATTTGGCGCAAGGACATCGGTGTCCCGGAAGAACGGATTTATCGGTACGGCGACAAGGACAACTGGTGGGGTCCGGCCGGTACTGAAGGACCTACCGGGCCCTGCTCCGAGCTGCACTACGACGGCGGCGCGGAGAAGGGCTGCTCGGATGGCAAGATGGTCCCCCCGGACACGCTGTCCGATTTGCAGCGGCGCGAGATGGCCAGCGGCGAATCAGCTCCGGTGCCGGGTTGCCATCCTAACTGCGACTGCGAGCGTTTTGTGGAGCTGTGGAACTTGGTTTTCATGCAGTTTTACCAGGACCCGCAGCGCAACCGCACGCCCCTGCCCGCGCCCAGCGTGGATACCGGCATGGGATTGGAGCGGGCCGCCGCCGTGCTCCAGGGCAAATCCAACGTCTACGAGACCGACCTTTTCTGGCCCATCGTGCAGCAGGTCTGCGCTCTAACGGGCCAGACCTACGGCGCGGACCAGGAAACCGATTACGCCATAAGAGTGGTCGCCGAGCACACCCGGGCCGCCTGTTTTCTGATTGGCGACGGGGTAGTACCGGGCAATGCCGGGCGGGGCTACGTGCTGCGGCGGATCATCCGCCGGGCCATCCGCTACGGCCGGCGGCTGGGTCTGGAGGAGCCCTTCCTGCCCCAAGTCGCCCAGGTGGTCCTGGAAGGCTTCAGTCCGGTCTACCGGGAGCTACAAGAAAACCACGATTTCATCCTCCGAGTTATCCAGCTGGAAGAGGAGCGGTTCGGTGAAGCCATGCAGACGGGTATGCGCTTGCTGGAAGATCAGCTAATTCCCCTTCACCAAAGAATTGGCGCGGAAGTAGAAGGGAAACCGGCGGGTAGCCTCTTTCAGATCGTGTCGACAGGAGGAACAGTTCAGCTGCCACCCACCGCCCAGTCATATGACGATGAGACGGATATTTTAAGTGTTCTTATTGGGCCCTTGGGTATCAATACCATGGAACAAGCGGCCAACTATGCCAGGCAAATCTCAGGGAAAGAGGTTTTTCTGCTCCACGATACTTACGGCTTCCCTCTGGAGCTGACCGCAGGGATCGCCCGGGAGCATGGCCTGGAGGTCGACCTAGAGGGTTTCGAGCGGGAGATGGAGGCCCAGCGGGAGCGGGCCCGCGCGGCCCAGGCCTTCAGTGGCAGCATGGAAATGCTGACGGCCTACGAGGACCTGGGAGTGGGTAAAACCCAGTTCGTTGGCTATCAGGAGCTGAAACGGGACACGGTGCTGCTGGCTATTCTGGTAGACCCATCGACAGGCTCAGGGCAGGCTGCGCCCCAGGGTCACGCTACCCAGGGACAGCGAGTGGAGCTAGTCCTCCAGGACACTCCCTTCTACGCCGAGGGCGGCGGGCAAGTGGGAGACCGGGGAACCATCACCGGTCCCAACGGTGTCGTGCGAATCGAAGACACCCAGAGTCCGGTAGCCGGCCTAACCGTGCATCACGGCGTGGTGGAGCGGGGAGACCTTTCCCTGGGGGAATCAGTCACCGCCGAGGTGGAGGTGTCCCACCGGCTGGATTCCGCTCGGAATCACAGCGGCACCCACCTGCTCCACGCCGCCCTGCGCTCGGTGCTGGGGCCCCACGTGAGGCAGGCCGGCTCGCTGGTAGCGCCGGAGCGGCTGCGGTTCGACTTCAGCCACATCAGCGCCCTCTCCCCCCAAGAACAGCTATCGGTTCAAGGGCTGGCCAATGAGAAAGTGCGGGAGAACCTGCGGGTCAGCACCCACGAAACTAGCTACGCCGATGCGGTGAAGGAAGGCGCCCTGGCCTTCTTCGGAGACCGATATGGGGACGTCGTGCGCGTTGTAGCCATGTCCCCCGGCGAATCTTCGACGACCGGGCATGACCATCCTCCCTTCAGCGTCGAGGTATGCGGGGGGACCCACGTGGCGGCCACCGGTCAGGTGGGCACCCTGTTCGTGCTGGGCGAGTCCAGCATCGGCGGCGGAATGCGCCGAATCGAGGCCGTGACCGGTCGGGCCGCCGAGGAACTGTTCGTTGAGCAGGGAACCCGGCTGGAAGCCCTTTCCCAGCGGCTGCAAACACCGGTTGCCGACCTGGAAGCCCGTCTGGATAGCTTCATCCAGGACACCGAGGATCTACGGCGCCGCCTGACCACTCTGGAGCGAAGTAGTCTCCGGGGAGAAGCCGAAGGGATGCTGGGGCGGATCCAGGATGTGGAGGGAGTAAAGGTCGTGGCCGGCCGGACCTCGGCCGGCAGCGCCGAGGCCATGCGGGAGATGGGAGATTTCCTCAAGGTCAAGCTGTCCAGTGGGGTGGTGGTGCTGGCCGCGATAGTCAACGACAACCCTCTGCTGGTGGCGATGGTAACCCCCGACCTGGTTACTCGGGGACTACACGCCGGCAACATTGCCCGGGACACGGCTCGGGTTATGGGCGGCGGCGGCGGCGGGCAGCCGGAGATGGCCCAGGCCGGGGGACGGGAGCCCGAAAAGCTGGATGCTGCCCTCCAGGGAGTGGCGGAGCTGGTCCGTTCCGGGTTGCAGTCCTGAATCCCCGGATGCGACCTAACGGGAAGCGACATAAGTTGATGGGGCTGGACCTGGGCCAGCGCCGCATCGGCCTGGCCGTTTGTCACGGCACGGGCCGGCTGGTAATTCCAGCCGGGCATCTGGAGCGGCAAACCCTCAAGCAGGACATCGACCGTCTGCTGGGCATCGCCCGCGAGCGCCAGATCGAAGCCTTCGTGGCGGGGTTGCCCTACACATTGGCTGGGGAAGTCGGGGAGCAGGCGAAACGGGCCCAGGGATTTGTTCGGGCCCTACGCCGACGCACCAATCTGCCGGTCTACACCGTGGATGAGCGCTTTACGTCTTATGAAGCCGAGGGACTGCTGCGCGACGTTGGGGAGCAACCCTCAAAAAAACGCGGGCTGGTCGACGCCACCGCCGCAGCTCTCATCTTGGAGCGGTTTCTGGCTGAAGAGGACCGCTAAGACCGTACCGAACCGGGGCAATCTTATGCAGAGAGGTAGGCCCGCTGGAAATCTTCGGACAGTAGCCTCATGTTTTCCAGGTCCCAATTGAAGGAGAGGACCACCGAGCTTTCGGACCACGCTGACATCAGCCGTTCGCCATCCTGCGCCACTACGCTCTCGGCTCGGCTGTAGTCCAATTCATCCTTTTCCACGCCGGACCGGTTGCAGACCATGATGGGAAGTCCGGTGTCCAGGGTTCGCCTCTCCCATTCGCCGTCCGGGCCGCAACGGCCCGGCCCCCACGAAGAGGGAGAAACCAGCAGCTCCGCGCCTTTATCCTTCAGCACCTGAGCCACTTCGTTCTTGTAAGCGTCGGCGCAAATTAGAATTCCCACCTTCACGCCGTCACATTCAATGGGCTCGACCACCTGGCCCGCCGTGGACCAGGCTTCAGCCCCTTGTAGGGTCTTCACCTTGCTGTGCTGGCCGATAATCTCGCCTCGGGGGTTGATAACGAAAACCGAGTTATACAACTTGTTGGTAGCGGCATCCCTTTCTGGCTGGGACAGGAAAACAGTTACGCCGTGATTTTTAACCCGACGGCAAAAGTCCAGCATCCAATCATCGGGCTGAGGCAATATCCAATCCGTGCCAATTTGGTCCTGGAACAAATAGCCGGGGATACAGAGCTCCGGCGTCACCACCCAATCGGCGCCCTGCTCGGCGGCCAAATCCAGTGCCGTCTCAATCAACCTGCGGTTATGGTCCAGGTCGCAGGCGATGGGGGCGACGTGCAAGAAAGCGATTCTAACCTGGCGCATACTCGGTTGGCCTCGTCTTCCCAGCTTTAACGATATTCGATCTTGATACTGGTAATGGCCTCGGATTGACCAAGCTCATTATAGCATCGCCCGCGAGCATATTCCTCTTGACGCCGGCAAGGGCCGAGCCTCAAAATAGTTGGGTGCGGGATGCCCATTTCAGCTTGGTTCCCGCTTCCCTCTCTCCTTGCCCGGTGGTGTAGCGGTAGCACGTCAGCCTTTGGAGCTGTAAGCCCTGGTTCGAACCCAGGCCGGGCAGCCAGTCAAACATTTCTTATATTGTCGCCCATTTTTTACTGCCAGCGTCTCTTCCCAGTGGTCTGGTAGCTGCAAGCGCTCCGCGACCCGCAATAGTCATTTTAGTCATGGGCGTCGTGACGACTCAATTCGCCCTTCCACCCCAGGATGCTCGCATGGGTATCTAACAAAACAGCCGTCACGGCAGCGCATCCCAACTGGTATCCAACGGGCTAACGATGTCGCCGTTTATCAAAGCAGAGCCTTTGAGCGCCCCAAAGAGGGTTTCCGGTCTGCGTTTGGCCGGTACGAGTTGGCTGACAGGAACGCCGTTTTTCGTTATCAACACTGCCTCTCCCGTAGCTGCGACCTCCTCCATAATCTGGAGACATTTCGCCTTAAATTCTGAGGATTCGATGGTCCTCATCAATCTACCTGCCTGGATTACTATAGTAACGTCTATGGTGGTGTTGAACAATGCACGGGCTGCCAGCGCGCGGACTTAGAGCCTGTGTCAAAAGCATCAAGGGGACATGGAACGACATACTAGTCGCTCCGGCGAAAGCCGGAGCCCAGATGCCGGCCCTTGGTTGATGGGTAGATGACGCTGGATTCCGGCCTGCGCCGGAATGACCTGCAGGGAATTATCCTATGCCCGGATATCTTTGAACACAGGCTCTTAGAGCAAGCTGAGCCATTTTGGCGAGGCGGACGAACTGACAGCTGAAGGCTCAACTCGAAGATTCTTACTTCTACACTAACCGGACAGACATTCCCTTTACCACTATTGGTTGATAATGCTCGCCGGCCAAAAGCTTTTCTTATCCAAAATCCACCCAGATTGACCCCATCCCCGCAGCCCGTTATAGTACCTGGCAATCTGCAATTGATTGGTTTTCCTCAGGGTAATCAGCAATGTACGCACTCATTCTTGCGGGCGGCCGGGGGGAAAGACTCCGGCCTTTGACCGACGCTCTCCCCAAGCCCATGGTGCCGCTCTGCGAAAAACCCATCCTTTGGCATCAGGTTCAATGGCTGCGCCAGGCCGGGGTTACCGACATTGTGTTTCTGGCCGGATATCTCTGGCAGTCGATACAGGATTACTTTGGTGACGGCGGCGAATTTGGTTTTCACGCCCACTACAGCGTGGAGGATTCTCCTTTGGGAAGGGGAGGAGCGATTCGCCAGGGGTTTTCCCAGGTCCCAGCAGAGACCGAGTCGGTTATGGTGCTCAACGGCGACGTGATCACTTCCGAAAATCCCGAGAAGCTGCTCGCGCTGTTCCGGCAGAGGCAGGCGGCGGACTCCAGCCACCTGGCTAGCATCATGGTGGTACCGATGGTCAGCCCCTACGGATTGGTGGACCTGAACTCGGAAGACGACGTGGTGGGGTTTAGAGAAAAGGTGGAGATGGCGCACTGGATCAACGCGGGAATTTACGTCTTCGACCGGCGGATCGCCGCTCTGCTGCCGGAGTTAGGGGACCATGAAACTGAAACCTTTCCTGCCCTGGCGAAGGCCGGTCAGATCTCGGCGCTGCGGTCCCGGGCATTCTGGCGCAGCGTGGATTCCTTCAA
>JAKZUA010000271.1:0-3372 GCA_047516825.1 Dehalococcoidia bacterium | reverse complement strand
TGACGATATCCAAGAGTTTGTGCCGCTTGGTACGATCAATCCTCGGGTCGTCCAACGCCGCGAAGTATTCGGCGATGGGTGCGCCTGTTGCCTGAACCATCACTACCCCTCCCTAGTTTCGTCATGATGATTACTATTTTAAATAAATTTAAGAAAGATAATAAGACGCGATTGCCTTGGCCCTTGGTGGTCGCCCTGGACAACCTCCAATGGGCGGATAAACCTTCCCTATTGTTCCTGGAGTTTTTGGCGCAAGAGTTGTTGGGGACCAGGTTGTTAATAATCGGTACTTTTCGGGACGCGGACCTTTCTCGACAGCATCCCCTCTCCCAAATCCTGGGGGAGCTTACCAAGGAACAACTTTTCCAGCGGGTACTGCTGCGGGGATTAAGACAAGAGGACGTGAAACGTTTTATCGAGCTGGTGGCGGGAATATCCCCTCCCGATAATCTGGTCGCTACGGTGTACGAGCAGACCGAAGGGAACCCCCTATTCGTAACCGAGGTGGTCCGCTTGCTGGTACAAGTAGGGGATCTGACTCCCCTTAGTCCCCCCTTGGTAAGCGGGGATTTAGTGGGGTTAGGGCACCGCGATTCCTGGAATGTCCGGATTCCCGAAGGTGTGCGGGAGGTAATCGGGCGAAGGCTGGACCGGTTGTCCGAGCGATGCAATCAAACGTTGACCATCGCCTCGGTAATTGGACGAGAATTCACCTTGGAGCAACTGGCCCCGCTGCTTGATGATTTGACTTCAGACCGGCTGTTGGAGGTGCTAGAAGAGGCGCTGGCCGCCCGGCTCATCGAGGAGCAGGCGGTAGGTCAATACCAGTTTAGCCACAACATGATCCAGCGGACTTTGGTCGACGAATTGTCCACCACCAGAAAAGTGCGCCTGCACGCCCACATCGCCGAGGCGCTGGAAAATCTTTATCAGGCCGACGCCGGGTCCCATGCCGTCGAGCTGGCCTATCATTTCTCTGAAGCGGCCACGGTGAGCGGACCGGAAAAGCTGGCGCACTATTCATCTCTGGCTGGGGAACGGGCGCTACTAGCGTATGCCTGGGAAGAAGCGTTGACCTATTTTCACCAGGCCTTGTCCGCCAAAGAAGGACAGGCAATGGATTCCGAGACAGCCGCGCTCTGGTTCGGCTTGGGCAAAGCCCAGGCAGCCACCTTGGAGGCCGACCAAATACAAGCTGCGGTCGCCAGCCTGCGCAGGTCATTCGACTACTACGCCGGCGACTACTACTCCGGAGTTGGAGATGTAGAGCCTGCGGTCGGCGTCGCCGAATACCCTTTCCCCCTCTTGCCGGGGCGAAGCACCGGTGTGGCTCAATTAATCGAGAGTGCGCTGGCGTTGGTGGCCCCGGACTCTCATGCGGCGGGACGGCTCCTGTCCCAAAAAATTCGGGTTTTGGTAATCGAAGAAGGCGACTTCGATGGGGCCCAGGAAGCTTTTAATCGTGCCCTGGATATCGCGCGGCGGGAGGGTGACGAGGCGCTGGAAATGCGGATTCTGGCCAGCGCCACCGTTGCCGACGTCCAGTATCTGCGACTGCAAGGAGGTCTGGTGAAGAGCCTGCGGGCCATCGAGCTGGCTGGTCTGATCGATGATCCGCACACTGAAGTTGATGTTCGCTTTTTTTCGGCGCTGGGCCTCTGGTGGATGGGCGATCTAGAAGGGCTGTTCCGGCAGGCACAATCGGCATTGATACCGGCGGAACAGCTGCGGGACCGCTACTGGCTCGCCAGCTCCCTTTGGGCCAACGAAATACCTTGCAGCCTCAGTGGCGACTGGGTCCAGGCCCGGGAATTCAACGACCGTTGTCTGGCCGTAGCGCCCAGGGATCCCCGGCCCCATTACACCCGGGCGCTGCTGGAGTCGGAGGATGGCGATTTCGATCAGGCGGAGACCTACCTTGACCAATTATTTGAAGTAATGCGCCGCACCGAACCCGGCCCAACCTTAGTGCACGCCTGGACCGCGATGGCAGTCCCTATTATCCATCGCATTACCGGCGTAGTAGACCGGCTCGACGTTGCCGAGGCAGCCGCGAGAACCGTGCTCTCTGCAACGGCGCCCACCCCCTACGTAGCCATGATGACCAGGGCCGGTCTTGGCCTGCTGGCGGTGTGGCGAGACGACGCGGCAGCGGCGGAGCAGCAATACGACGCGCTCCGCTCCGGTCCGGGCGTGATGGTTCCGAGCACCTTTATGCCTTTCATCCGTATGGTGCCGGCCTCGTTCATGTCCACCGCCCGCCTTCTTGCCCTTCTGGCCCAGACCAGCGGCAAGCTGGATCTGTCGGTGAATCACTTTGAGGACGGGCTTTTATTCTGTCGCCGGGCCGACTACCGGCCCGAGTTGGCCTGGACTTGCTGCGATTACGCGGACCTGTTGCTTCAACTTGGCGCACCAGATCAAGGGGAGCGAGCCAGGCTACTCTTCGAAGAATCCCTAACTATCGTCAAGGAGCTGGGTATGGGTCCCCTCCAGGAGCGGGTCACCGAACGGCTCGACCGAATTGGCGCTCCGAAGGCGGCCGCCGAGGTGTATCCCGATGGCCTGACCCGGCGCGAAATTGATGTGTTGCGCCTGGTTGCTTCGGGTAAAAGCAACCAGGAGATAGCTGAGGAACTCTTCATTAGCCTGAGGACGGTGGCCAACCATGTCACCAACATCCTCGGAAAAATCAGCGCCAGTAACCGCACCGAAGCGGCTATTTATGCCTCCCGCCAGGGGCTCACCTAAGCCACAGCCGCTACCCCTGGTACTGTGACCAACTGAAACTGATACAACGGCTTCACCCCCACTCTAACTCTCACCCTTGACCGGGCTGAAGACCAGTCCCTGCCCCAGCGCTCTAGTAACTTATTACTAATCGCCACTGCCCAGCCTTTAATCCCCTAGTAACTTCTCTCCATTCCATCTTGTCAGGTCGTCAGTTATTCAGATCTGAAAAACGGGAATTTCTTCCGATGTGCGCTCCCCGGCAACCGTGAGATTATACGTCTACAGCAGGAACCCAACAAAAATAAACACCAAGGAGAAAGGAAATGACGACCCTAATGATGGAAAAGCAGGAAGTCTCCCAACAGGTAATGGACCAGACCGCGAATTTCGGGGATGCGTTACAAGAAGCGGTCGCCGGCGTCGGCGACGAGTCCGGGCTCTACGAGGTCATGCTCAACCACGGACCGATCACCTCTGCTGTCAACGCCGACCAACTTTTGGCTCTTCCGCACTTTTGGTGAAAGCTATGGGAAGGAGGCATCGGGGTAAGCTGTTCTCCATAGGACGATTTAGTTCTACGGGAGGACGTGATGGGAGGGGAGCCCTTGTGCCCGAGCCCAAAGGTGTGGCGGCTGGGGT
>JAKZUA010000270.1:0-4116 GCA_047516825.1 Dehalococcoidia bacterium | reverse complement strand
CAGGATTACCTTCCCCTTGGTGGCGGCGTCCGCGCGATCCATGTGAGGTTCCAGATGGGCGACCGCGAACTTCATCGATTCGGCAGACTGGAGGACCTCGGCCACGATCAGCTCGTTGGCGTTGAACTGCCGGCCCACCTCGTCCATGCCGTCCATCAAAGGGCCGTTGATAATGGCCAATGGGGCGCGCTCTCGCAGCGCCTCGTCCAGGTCTTCCGCCAGTCCCTCTTTACTGCCATCGATGATGGCCATGGCCAACCGCTGGTCCAGGGGTAGCTGACTGCGGTCTTCGGCCGAAGTCTTGGGAGGGCGATCTCGAAAGTGGCCGGCAAAAGCCGCCACCGGGTCATCCCCACGGTACCAGATCAGGTCCTCGGTTAGCTTTCGCTCCTCCTCCGGGATGGAGGTGTACCGCTGCAGCAGCTCAGAGTTGACGATGGCCATGTCCAGCCCGGCCTGCACGCAGTGGTACAGGAAAACCGAGTTAAAAACCTCCCTTCCGGCGGGGGGCAGTCCAAAGGACACATTGGAGATGCCCAGGATGGTTTTGGTTCGAGGGAGGGCTTCCTTGATTAGCCGAACTCCCTCGATGGTCTCCGCCGCCGAACCCACGTAGTTCTGGTCGCCGGTGCCGGCGGGAAACACCAGCGGGTCGAAGATAATATCTTCCTCGGCCACGCCGTATTTTTCGGTGAGAATCTGATGGGATCGGAGGGCCACCTCAAGTTTTCGCTCTCGGGTTACAGCCTGGGCCTGCTCCTTGTCCTCGTCGATGCAACCCACCACCAGCGCGGCTCCGTAGCTGCGGGCCAGGGGAACCACGGCCTGAAATCTGGCTTCGCCGTCTTCCAGGTTAATGGAGTTGATGATGGATTTGCCCTGCAGGCGTTTCAACGACTCTTCGATTACCCGGGCATCGGTGGAGTCGATCATGATTGGTGCCTTGACCTTTTTGGTGACAAAATCCAGGAAGGTCATCACGTCGGACATCTCATCCCGGTCCGGGTCCTGCAGGCAAACGTCCAGCACGTGAGCGCCGCTCCGCACCTGCCGCCGGCCTACCTCGGATGCTTCTTCAAAGGAACCCTGGTTGATCAGCCGGCGGAAGCGGCGGCTGCCGAGGACGTTGGTGCGCTCGCCGACTATTGCGGGGCGGGTGTCTTGGTCCACCACCAGGGCTTCTATGCCGGAGACTCGCGTCTCGTGAGAATCTACCGGAGTATGCCCGGCCTTCCCCGCCACGGTTTCCACCAGCAGGCGGATGTGTTCCGGCCCGGTGCCGCAGCAGCCACCGACCACGTTGATCCAGCCCGCCTCCACGAAACGACCGATGGTCCCGGCCAGCATTTCCGGTGTTTCGTTGTATTTCCCATCCTCGTCCGGGAGCCCGGCGTTGGGAATGCAGGCTATGGGGAAACGGGAAAGAGCGGAAAGGGTGCGGATGTGGTCCGTCATGAACTCCGGGCCTGTGGCGCAGTTGAAGCCGATCCACAACAGCTCGCGATGAGCCAGCGAGGTGTAGAGGGCTTCGGCGTCCTGTCCGGCCAGCAGGGTGCCCATGGGCTCCACCGTACCCTGCACGGCAACGGGCACTTCCCGCCCCAGCTCAGCGAAGGCCAGGTCTATTCCATGCAACCCGGCTTTGATGTTGATGGTATCCTGGCTAGTTTCCAGCAACAGTAGGTCTACCTCGCCTTCCACCAGACCGGCAGCCTGCTCCTGGTAGGATAGGGCCAGCTGGTCGAAGGTGATGCCTCCGGTGACCGAGATGGTTTTGGTGGTAGGCCCCATCGAACCGGCGACAAAGCGGGGTTTCTCCGGCGTGCTGGACTGGTCGGCCAGCCGGCGGGCCATTGCAGCGGCCTCGCGATTTATCCGGCGGGCCTCCTGGGCCAGATTGTATTCGGCCAGCACCACCGAAGTTGCGCCGAAGGTGTTGGTTTCAATTATGTCGGCACCGGCGTCCAGGTAGCTCTGGTGAATATCGGCTATCACGTCGGGGCGGGTTAGGCTGAGGTATTCGTTGCAGCCTTCATATTCCGGCCCCCCGAAATCCTCCGGACCCAGATCCTTGCCCTGAATAGCCGTCCCCATCGCTCCGTCGACTACCAGGATTCTACCGCCGGGTTGGAGCAACGATTTCAGAATATCTATTCGCTCAGTTGCGTTCATTATTACTCGAAACGGGCATTGGTTTCGTAAGCCATTTTAACACCGGCTCTGCCGCAAGGGATATGGTAGATGGTATTGCGCAGCTATTATGGGGGATGGGTATCGCGAATATTCTGGGGTTGCTGCTCTCTCTGAGCCCTGATCAAAGTTCTAGACTCGCGAGATCCAAATCCCCCTATATCCCCCTTTTTAAAAGGGGGATATAGGGGGATTTACCCAAAGGGCGGCGCCTCCGACCGGATTTAGATCCTGATTCAAGGTCCTTAATCCGCAGGGGAGCCGCCGCAATATAGACTACCCGCCGAACCTCTGGCTCAGCTCAGCACCGTTCCGCTCCAGCCAGCGAATGTTAAGCCGTATGCGCTCCAGGGACTGGCGGATGGTCCTTTCCGCCGCCGGCGCCGAATGCTCCTGGAAAAAGGTCTCCACATCCACCAGCTTGCCGGCGTCGACGAAGGTCCCGCAGATGGAAACCAGGCGCATCAGCCCGAACCCGCCGCCGCCGTAGCGCCGGTCCAACTCCTCCCAGCGGTCTTTAACAAAACTCCAGGCCAATTCCCGGCCGTGGATATTACCCGCCACCGCGGTAACCACCGTGATTGTATCCTGAGACCGGACATCGTCGGTCAGCGAGCGCTCCAGGGTTTCTTGCAGCAAATCCGGAGAGGCGAAGCGGGCCAAACTCAGCAGCAGCCGTATATGCTCTTCTTGTAGGTCAGTATTTTTGGCCAGGTCCCAGAGCTGATCGTAGGTATCCCGCTCCCCGGTCTGGGCCGCCAGGCTGTAGACCAGGCCCCGCAGGTCGGGATGCAGGGAGGCCGGGTCTTGGAGGCAGCGGGAAAAGCGGCCCCGGGCCTCTTCCAGAACCTCGGTATCGCCGTAACTGCCGGCCTGGCTCAGAACCGTGCTGCGAAGCAAAGCGTCCAGGTGGCCTTCTCCGGGCCGGGCGTCCCAGCCGATGCGCGCCGCTGCCGGGCGGATCAGATCTCGGGCGAAGGACCGATAGGCCTGATAGTAGGGCTCCTCAGCAATCAGGTTTTCCACATCTCGGAGGTTACTGGCCAAATCACTCCAGACCGAGGCGTCGTCCTCGTTCTGGTAAACCGCCGCCACGGTTAGAAACTGGGATACCGACAGGATTCCGGCCCTGGACAGGGCGTAGGCATCGTTTTGCAGACCGAGACGGTCGGTGGCCGGGAGTTCCAGAGAGCTGATCACCGGTAGAAGGCGCTCCCAATCCTCCGGTGAATAGTTCACTCGGAAGAACCCGGTTTGCAGCGGGTTGACCTTGAACCACTGGTCTATACCGGGGCTGGCAAGAGGAATCCGGCTCTGGCGTTCGCCCATTACCAGGGAGATGGCCGGGGAAGCTCCGCTTTCCGCGAGGCCCACTGGTATCTGCCAGACGGTATCATCCGGGGCTTCTTCCGGGCTGCGGTCGTACAAGAACCGTTCCTGAGACAGCACCAGTTCCCGTCCGCCTGATCCGGATTGGGCGTCCACCTGGAGCACTGGGTACCCCATCTGACCAGTCCAGGTTCCCATAATCGATGTTACCGGTTGCTGGGAGGCGTTCTCCAAGGCTGCCCATAAGTCCTCGGTTCGAG
This sequence comes from Dehalococcoidia bacterium, assembly GCA_047516825.1. Classification (GTDB taxonomy): domain Bacteria; phylum Chloroflexota; class Dehalococcoidia; order Lucifugimonadales; family UBA3495; genus JADFQT01. Next base: position 337 of record JAKZUA010000270.1, on the reverse strand, counting down.
CGTTCTGGTACTGGTTGGCCGAGATGTACTGCCGCAATCCTTCCCTGAATGTTTCCGGGCTCAAGAATTGCTCCAGCATTCGGATGACCGACGCGCCTTTACTGTAGCTGATAGCGTCGAAGAGCTGGCTCACCTCGGCCGGGTCCTTGACTTCCTGTTCGATAGGATGGGAGTTCTTCAAACCGTCCAGGCTCAGGGCCCGGTTGGTGTCCATGTTGACGAACTGGGTCCACATCTGCCATTCCGGAAAGGCCCAGTCCACCGCCTTGGTGCCCATCCAGGAGGCAAAGCTCTCGTTCAGCCAGAGGTCGTCCCACCATTGCATGGTTACCAGGTC
>JAKZUA010000269.1:0-7714 GCA_047516825.1 Dehalococcoidia bacterium | reverse complement strand
GCGTATAAGCTGCGGGCGCCGCACAGCATGGCACAGGTGGCCAAGGCCAGGATCGCCCCCAAAGAGTGGCGTCGCCCTTGGCTACTCCGGAAGTCAGGCACCAAATCCAGCGCTTCTCTCAAAGTCATCATCCTCCCCTCCAGCTTAAACTGGTAATAATTTTATACTATTTTGAGAAAATGAAAAGGCCCTGCAAGAGTTTGCAGTCCACTTGCCCTTTCCCGGCGACAGACCACCATTGACGGACTCTGCCCACCCGGATAAAATCCGGACGCACAATGGCACGATTGTTCGACCTCCACATTCACACCACCAAAGGCAGCGCCGATAGTAGCCTGTCCCCCGAGGACCTGATTCTGGAGTCGGAACGGTTGGGCTTGAGGGGCCTGTGCATCACCGAGCACAGCGGTCCCTGGGATCGGCACGAATTTCAGCAGTTCGCCAGCCGGCATAGCGTGGTCTTGGTGCGGGCGATGGAGGTCGATACGGACATGGGCCATATGCTGGCCTTTGGCTTGGACCGGTATCAGCCCGGCTTCCATCATGCGGAGGAACTCTGCCGCGCCGCCCGGTCCCTAGGCGGGTTCGTGGTTTCCGCTCACCCCTTTCGCGGGGTTTTGGGCAAGCACATGGCCGAGCGCCCCTACCTTTACCGCTCCCTACCGGACCCGATTCCCGGCACTCCGGAAAGCGCTCTGGACCATCCGATTTTCCGGCTGGCCGACGCCATAGAGGGGGCGAACGGCGGGACGGCCGATGAAGAAAATGAGTTCGCGATGAAGGTAGCGGGTCTCTTGGGTTTGGCGGTAACCGGCGGCAGCGATGCCCATTCGGTCCACGGGCTGGGGAAATTCGTAACCGCCTTTCGGGATGAAATATCCAGCGAGGCCGAATTCTTGAGGGCGCTCCATGAGAAGGCATTCTTTCCGGCGGCGGGCCTGAGGCAAGGCAGGCTCCGGCCCTACACAGTTTAGTTTGCTCTCAGGTTCAGCAAAATTCTTAGGGCTTGCGTCAGAAGCGTCGATGGGCCCTGTGGCGATGCAGTCGTCGCTCGGGCATTCGCCGGAGCCCAGATGCCGCCCCTGGTTGACGGGTAGATGACGCTGCATTCCGGCCTGCGCCGGAATGACGTGCGGGGAATTATGCTATGCCTGGATATCTTTAAACACAGGCTCTAGGGGGTAATAAATTGGCGGGGGTAGGTGGGAGGATGCGGTTGTTTGAACTCCGGGCCGGTGCTCTTAGCCTCAGCAGCAGCTCGATCTCGGAGATCCTTGGGCGGGTTGCCGGGCACGGACTTCTGGGCAGGATTATTGCCCCTAGATGATGCAGGTAGAAATCAGCTCAGCAGGAAATCCGCTGGAACAGACCTTTGTCGCGTTGGACTTGGAAACCACCGGGTTGGACGCCGCCCGAGACACCATCATCGAGGTCGGGGCGGTCAAGTTCCAGGGGGAAGAGACCATTGATTCCTTCCAGACATTCATCAACCCAGGACGTTCCATCCCGGAGTTCATTCAACGGCTGACCGGTATTTCTCCTCAGCAAGTGCGCCGGGCGCCCCCTTTTAGCGCCGTCATGGCCGACCTGGAGGCCTTCCTGGGTCCCTATCCAATAATCGGGCACAACATCTCCTTCGACCTTCGCTTCCTTGAGACCCACGGGTTGCCCTTGGGCAATCCCAGCTACGACACCTGGGACCTGGCCTCCATGTTCCTGCCCCGCAGCAGCGAGTACTCGCTGGTTTACCTGAGCCGGTTCTTGGGAGTGAAGCATAGCGATCCCCACCGGGCTCTGGGCGACGCCAAGGCCACCCAGGGAGTCTTTCTGCACCTGCTGGCAAAGGCGGCCAGCCTGGACCCGGGCTTGCTAGCCTACATCATTAACCAGGCCACCAAGAGTCGCTGGGGCATCGCTTCCCTACTGGGAGGATTGTCCGTCCGAGGATTGTCTGCCCCCGAAGGCAAGGTTGAGACCTCGTCGGTTGGCCTGAGCGGACTGGACCTGGAAAATCTCTCCTCCCGCTTGGGACGCCCGGAGCGAAGACGTCCCGACTCCAATTTGGCGGCGCTGGATGAAACCCAAATTAGCCGGCTCTTGAGTCCGGGGGGGCCCTTTGACCGAGCCTTCGCTGGATTTGAGAACCGCCCCGAGCAGGCCGAGATGCTGGCGGCCACGACCCAGGCCATTTATCAGGGCCGGAAATTGATTGTTGAAGGCGGCACCGGCGTGGGGAAATCCATGGCCTACCTGCTCCCCGCGGCCCTCTTCGCCGCCTCCAAAGGCCAGCGCGTGGTCATCTCAACCAATACCATCAATCTTCAGGAACAGCTGCTTACCAAGGACATCCCCGCTCTGACTCAGGTGCTGGAATCGGCCGGCCTGGTCGAAAAGGACCTGATCAAGGCCGCCCCGTTGAAGGGGCGGGCCAATTACCTTTGCTTGCGGCGTTGGGGCTACCTGGCCCGTAGCGAGAACCCCTCGGTGGACGACGCCCGCTTGCTGGGAAAAACCTCGGTGTGGTTGCAAGACACAACCTCCGGCGATCGGGGAGAGATCAACCTGTCGGGGCGCGACGCCCTCACCTGGAGCCGGGTTTCCGCCGGAGAGAAGTCCTGGTGCGCTGGCCTTCGAGACGGCGGAGCCTGCTTTTTGCGCAGCGCCCGGGAACGGGCGGAGCAGGCTCATATCATTGTGGTCAACCATGCCTTGCTGCTTTCCGACCTGGCCCACGGCGGTAGCCTGATTCCGGAATACAAGTATCTCATTGTCGATGAAGCCCACCACCTAGAGGACGAAGCTACTCGACAGTTGGGATTTCAAGTGGGGCCCGAGCAGCTGGATGAGGAGCTGGAACCCCAGGGACGGCTCACTAATCAGCTGCGGCTGGCCCTGCTGGCGGAGGACCTATCCTCCAGCCTCCGCCAGCAGAGTGACCTGGCCCTTTCGGAGGCCGAAGCCATCCCTCCCCGCCTCAGGGAAGCCTGGGCCCGTCTCTGGTCTGCTGGGGAGCGGTTTGTGGAACAGCTGGCGGAATCCCAATCCGACGACCAGTTGCTGCTGACTCCGGCGCTCCGTTCCCACCAGGGCTGGCAGGATCTGTCGCTGGCTTGGGAAAACGTGGACGTGGTGCTTACTCAAGGAACGCAACGGCTTTCTCAGGTGTATCGATTTCTGGAGAGCACGGACCTGCCCGCCATTGAAGACCAGGGAGCGCTGGCCCTGGAGGCAGCTACCATCCAGGACAACCTGGAGCAACTCAGGGGTAGGCTAAGCGCCATCCTAGGCTCTCCCAGTGAACAGGACATTCACTGGATAGCCAGGGGGACGGGCCGGGGTCAAGACAAGGGCGAACTGGTCTTTCACTCCGCGCCCCTGGAAGTGAGCACCACCCTTAAGGAGGAGCTACTGTCACGTAAAGACTCGGTGGTGTTCACAAGCGCCACGCTGGCGACCCAGGGAAACTTCGACTACCTGCGGGAGCGATTGGGGATCCCAGAGGACAGCGATCAGCTTTTGGTTGGCTCACCCTTCGACTATCAGAAGGCCGCCCTGTTGCTGATACCCGAGGATATGCCCCAGCCTTCGGCCGACGGTTATCTGGCTGCGATGTCCCGAGTTTTGGTGGACTTGGGCAAGTCCCTCAATGGGCGGACCATGGCCCTCTTCACCTCTTACGCCGCCCTGCGGGGAGTCAGCCAGCAAATCCGCGATTCGCTGATGGCGGAAGGCATTCAAGTCTTGGCCCAGAGCATCGACGGCTCGCCCCAACAGCTGCTGCGGCGCTTCAGTGAAAATCCGAAAAGCGTATTGTTGGGTACCAGTAGCTTCTGGGAGGGAGTGGACCTTTCCGGCGATGTGCTGAAAGCGCTGGTCTTGACCCGGCTTCCTTTTCAGGTACCAACCGACCCCATCGTGAGGGCCCGCTCGGACCAGTATTCCGACGCCTTTCACCAATATTCGGTGCCCCAGGCTGTGCTCAGGTTCCGTCAGGGCATCGGCCGCCTGATACGTAACAAGGGCGACAAGGGTACCTTGGTGGTACTGGACAAGCGCATTACCGGACGCTCCTACGGCCAGGCCTTCCTCAAGTCTATCCCTCCCTGCACTTTGCAGCCCAGCACCCAGGCCACCGTGGGCACTCTGGCCGCCCAATGGATACGAGAGAGCAATGCTGCTGGACGTTGACCAACCCCTGGACCTAGCCGCCACCCTGGAAAGCGGGCAAGCCCACCGCTGGCGCCGGGAGGGCGATTGGTACTCCGGAGTGATTCAAGGCGCCTTTATAAAGATCCGGCAAGATGATGATGGCCGAGTAGAGTTCCGGTGCGGGCCTGGTTCGGAGGCCGCTCAAGCGTCGATGCTTCACCGGTACTTTCGGATGGATGACGACATCCAGGCCGTATACGCTGAGATAGAACGGGACCAGCGGGTGGCAGCCATGGTGCGGCGTTACCATGGACTGAGACTGCTTCGGTTGGAGCCCTGGGAATGCCTGATCGCCTTTATTTGCTCTGCCAACTCCAACATCCCAAGGATCCACCAGGTGATGGAAAGGATGTCCAACAGCTTCGGCGATGCCCTGGAGCTGGATGGCGACGTGCGTCACGCCTTCCCGACTCCGGCCCAACTGGTGGAAGCCGGTGAGATCGAGTTGAGGCGTCTGGGGCTGGGCTTTCGAGCCCCCTACGTGGACCAGGCAACCCGCCGGGTAGTGGCAGGAATCCTGGACTTGCCCAGCCTGGTCCGGATGCCCTACCAGGAGGCCAAGGAGGAGCTGATGGCTTGTCCCGGCATCGGCCCCAAAATAGCCGATTGCGTTGCCGTCTTCTCTCTGGAGAAATTGGAGGCCTTCCCCATTGACGTATGGGTGAGGCGAGCCCTGCGCGAGTGGTACTTCCCCGACCAGAAAACCCCGCCGGACCGGGTGCTGCTGGAGTGGGCCCACGGCCACTTCGGCCGCTACGCCGGCTATGCCCAGCAGTATCTCTTCCACGGAAGAAGGCTGGAAAAGCGGCAAACCTCGCTATCTCAATCACGCGGGCCGGTGGCGCGTTTATCAGCCGCCGGCTAGAGGCTGAAAGGGAGTCCCCGCGCTTTAGGGCTCCAGCAGCAGCTTGCCGAAGAAGTTGGTCTCCTCCATGGCGCGATGAGCCTGGGCCGCATTTTCCAGGGCGAAGGTCTGGTGGATAGCGGGACGGATCATGCCCCGGTTCAAGACCTCGACTATCTGGCTCATGTCATTCTTGGTCCCCATGAAGGCGCCATACACCTCTATTTGGCGAGTGAAGAGCAGTCCCAAATGCAGCTCGGCGCGCAGGCCGGTGGTGGCGCCGCAAATGGTGTACCTTCCTCCCGGGCGCAGCGAGTTGAAGGCCGCGCTGAAGAAATCGGCGCCCACATGATCCACCACCACATCAACTCCCTGCCCGCCGGTCAAGAATTTCACCCGCTCGCCCATGTCCTCTTCCTTGTAGTTGATCACCTCATCGGCGCCCCACTCCCGGGCCTGAGCCGCTTTTTCCGGGGTGCTGGTGGTCGCGATCACCCGGGCACCCAGGACCCGCTTGGCGACCTGAATGGCGGCGGTGCCCACACCGGCCGAGGCGGACAACACCAGAACCGTCTCCCAGGGCCGGAGTTGCGCCCGCCGGACCAGCATGTTCCACACCGGCAAAAAAGTGGTCGGAACCGCGGCCGCCTGCTGGTAGGTTACCTCGGGTCCCAGGCGGTGGGCGTTGACCGCCGGAACCGACACATATTCGGCGTAGCTCCCGTCTACAGCGCTGCCCATAAACCGAGAGCTGGCACACAGGTCATCCCTTCCGGAGACACAGGCGGAGCAGCGGCTGCAGCTAATCCGGGGATTAACCACCACCCGTTCTCCTGGGGCCAGGTCCTCCACCGCTTGCCCCACATCAACCACGTCACCGGCGCAGTCGCCTCCCAGAATCAGGGGCGGCGGGAACTCCCGGCGCAGCCCCCGGCCGCCGTCCCGGGTATAAAGGTCCAACCGATTCAGCGAGGTGGCCCGCACACGGATTTTTACCTGGTCAGGCTGAATCGAAGGTTCCGGGCGGTCGCCATAGGTTAGCACCTCCGACCCGCCGTGGGTCTCGATATACACTGCTTTCATAGACAATTATTCTCCAGCTTGCAGATAATCCAACACCCAGCGCCGCTCGCCCTCCGCCGAGTCAACCATGCCATCCAGCCTGCGGTCCCGCAGCCGCTCCAGGATCTGGCTTACCAGGGGACCGGCGGCCACGCCCAGGGAGATCAGGTCACTTCCCGTGAGGCGCGGCACGACTCCCCGCAAATTATCGAGAAACTGATTCATCGCCTCAGACGCGCGTTGCGATGGGGTGATCTTGGCAGCGGCTCTGACGGCAACCGGTGATAGGGATTGCAAGAGGTGGTATATCTGGGAGGGTGGCAACGCCTCTTTCGCTAACCGAGACTCGATGCCCTTCAGATGTATGGTATCCCGCACCACCCGCGACCATCCCCTGGGCATGTTAAGCCGGCGAATTAGGGTTTCTCCCTGAGCTGGGGAGAAATGATAGACAAGTGCGGCTAAGTACATTAGGGAATCCTGGTCTGCCGCCCCATCGGGTGTCTCCCAATCAAGGAAGGCATCGCCAAGCGCCTCCGCTGCAAGTACGTCCTCTCCCCACGCCGGGTGGATGGCCGCCAGCACTCCCAGCCCGGCGGCGCGGCGCAGAGCGCGCCGGGGCTGCTTCTCCTCGAATGTTCTCGCCAGCTCGTGCCTGATTCTATCTCCGGAGACTCTTGCCAGGAAGCCTTTGGCCACCGCATCGGCTAACCAGCGGCGGGTCTGACCCTCCAGCTCGAAGTCCAGCCGCTGCTCGTAGCGGGCCGCTCGGAGCAGGCGCGTTGGGTCATCCCGGAGGCTTCTTTCGTGGAGAACCCTGACTAGGCCGGCATCCAGGTCGGCCAACCCCCCTTCCGGGTCCAAAATCTGGGGCGCTTCCTCCCCCAAGGGAAGGGCCAAGGCGTTAATCGAAAAATCCCGGCGGGACAGGTCTTCCGAAACCGAGCCGGGAAAAACCCGGGGCAGATCTCCCGGACGGGGATAGACTTCCCGTCGAGCGGTGACCAAATCGGCCCGCAAATCCGGCAGGACCAGGGAAGCGGTCATGAACCTGGGGTGGGTTACCACCCTTCCCCCTAGTCCATCAGCCAGCTGCTGGGCCAAGACCGGGGCGTCCCCTTCCACGCCAAAGTCCAGGTCTTTAATCGTCAGATTCAGAAGGACGTCCCGGACCGGTCCTCCTACGAGATAAACCCTCCAGGAATTTTTCAAGGCCAGTCGTCGCAGATTTTGGAAAACGGCCAATCCGCTGTCGCCAAAGCTGGACTCAATGGCCGTTTCGAAATCTGCTATGTGCCGCTGCTGGGGCGTAGCCGGTCCCTCCTGCCGGTCCTTGCCGGCGGTAGTATAGCATGACGCGGACCGCCGTCCCCGGCTCCAGGTCCCCGGTTGCCTCGGGTGGACCCGCCCGGATGGGCCGGCGGCTGCGGCCAGGTTGTGCTCATTTCAAGGCGTCCGGTTCTTGGCCGGGCGACGGCGCTATGCTACAATTTAGCTTACCAGCCAAAAAGCAGGTTTGGAGGTGCGGGATGGCAGACCCCAAGTTTACCACCTACTACGATTTCCGTTGACCCTTTGTCTATAACGCGGCCGTGTGGC
>JAKZUA010000268.1:0-29186 GCA_047516825.1 Dehalococcoidia bacterium | reverse complement strand
GGTGTTTGAGCTGGCGCTCAAGAACGCCACCCCCCTGGTAGAAGTTAAACCCCGCCGAATCGGCGGGGCTACTTATCAAGTTCCCACCGACCTGCGGGCCAACCGCAGCGAAGCGCTGGCAATGCGGTGGATCATTCGGGGGGCCCGAGCCCGTAAGGGCATGCCCATGCGCCGGGGCCTGGCCACCGAATTCATGGAAGCGTCCCGGGGCGAAGGTTCCGCGGTCCGGCGCCGCGAGGAATTGCACCGGATGGCCGAGGCCAACCGGGCGTTCGTACATTATAGAAGGTAGAGGTATTAAGGGTCCGGGCTTGTAGCTTAACCCCGTGCACCCCAACATAATGGAAACCGCTCCAGCAGGAGATAAGATCTCCAAAATTCGGAATATCGGCTTTATCGCCCACATAGACGCAGGCAAAACCACCGTCACCGAGCGGGTACTGTTTCTGACGGGCCGCATTAGAAAGGTGGGAGGGGTAGACGAGGGGACCACCACAATGGACTGGATGCCCCAGGAACGGGAGCGGGGCATTACAATCACCGCCGCCGCCACCACCGCCTACTGGCAAGACCACATGGTGAACATCATCGACACCCCGGGCCACGTGGACTTCACCGCCGAGGTGGAGCGCAGCCTGCGTGTGCTGGACGGAGGCATTGTGGTTCTGGACGCCGTGGCCGGCGTTCAATCCCAATCCGAAACCGTCTGGCGACAGGCGGACACCTACCAAGTACCCCGTATCGCCTTCGTAAATAAGATGGACCGGATCGGAGCCAGCTACGAACGTACGATTGAGTCAATGCGCCGTCGGCTGCGAGCCAATGCGGTCCCGGTTCAGCTACCGTTGGGGGAAGAGGATTCCTTCCGGGGGGTTGTAGACCTCGTTAGCGGGCGGGCTTTGATATACGCCAACGGGAATGGCAGCGCCGGCCTGGAACCCCCCGATGAGGAGCCCGTGCCGGAGCAGTATCTGAAGCAATACCAGGAGTACCGGCAGGCCATGGTCGAAAAGATCGTGGAGACCGATGAAGCGCTGCTGATACGTTACCTGGAAGGGGATGATCTGGGGGAGGAGGAGCTGCGGCAAGCCCTGCGACAGGCCACCATCAAGCGAATCCTTGTCCCCGTCCTCTGCGGCACCGCTATTCAGGGGAAGGGCGTCCATCCGCTGCTCGACGCCATCATCCAGTACCTGCCTTCCCCAGCGGACATTCCGCCGGTGGAGGGAGCCGAGCCGAAGACCGGAGAGATTGAGGTAAGGCAGCCCGATAAAGATGGGCCTCTGGCCGCTCTGGCCTTCAAGGTGGTGACCGACCCCTTTGTCGGGAGGTTGGTTTTCCTCAGGGTTTACTCGGGAGAAATCAAAGCGGGTGGGCTGGTCAACAACGTGACCAAGGGAAAGAGAGAGAGGATGGGCCGGCTGCTGCGGATGCACGCCAACCATCGGGAAGAGTTGGAGGCAGTTCGGGCCGGGGACATTTGCGCGGCGGTTGGGCTTAAGGATACCTTCACCGGGGACACCATTGGGACCCAGTACAAGCCGGTCATTTTGGAGCCGCCCAAGTTTCCCCAGCCGGTAATATCGGTGGCCATCGAACCCGCAACCAGGGCGGACCAGGACCGACTCACCGATGCTCTGAGAAAACTTTCCGAGGAAGACCCCACTTTCCTGGTGCGGTTTAACGAGGAAACCGGCCAGACGGTGATGTCCGGTATGGGAGAGTTGCATCTGGAGGTTCTGGTGGACCGAATGAAGCGGGAGTTCAACGTTGTCGCTCACGTTGGGAGCCCGCGAGTCTCCTACCGGGAGACCCTGACCCATGCCTTCAAAACCGAAGGGCGATTCGTCCGTCAAACCGGCGGTCATGGCCAGTACGGGCACGTGGTGCTGGAGATAGAACCCCTGGAACGCGGCTCGGGAATAATCTTCGAGAACGCCATCCAAGGGGGCAAGATACCCCGGGAATACATTTCCCCGGTGGAAGCCGGCGTGCGGCAGGCACTGGACAACGGGCCATTGGGTGGGTATCCTCTGGTGGACCTGAAAATAAAACTGGTGGACGGCAGCTACCACCAGGTAGACTCCTCCGAAATGGCCTTCCGCAGCGCCGGAATGCTGGCCATACGGGAGGGAGCCACCAAGAACCGGGCGATTCTGCTGGAGCCGACGGTGGAGCTGGAGGTGGTAACCCCCGGCGAGTTCTTGAGCGACATTCTGGGCGACCTGGGAAGCCGGCGGACCCAGATAAAGAACATTGAAGGGCAGGACGACTTGCATACGGTACGGGCCATGATTCCTCTGGGAGAAACCTTCGCCTACACCACGGCGCTGCGTTCCCTCAGCAGTGGGCGGGCCAGTTATACCATGGAGTTCAAGTATTACGAGCCGGTCTCACCCGGAGTCTTGAAAACCCTGATCAATGTGGTCTAGCAACCTTTAATAGAGAGTTTACGGTTTATGGTAACCAGGCAAAAAGTAAGGATCACCCTCAAAGCGTTCGACCATAAAATGCTGGACCTTTCCACCGAGCAGATAGTGGAAACGGCCGAGCGTACCGGAGCCCGCATCGCCGGTCCGGTGCCACTGCCCACCCACATCCGCCGGTTCTGTGTCATTCGCGGTCCCCATGTGGACAAGGATTCTCGGGAGCACTTCGAGATTCGAACCCACAAGCGTCTGGTGGATATTCTCGACCCCACATCCAAAACCATCGACTCCCTAACCCGGCTGAACCTGCCGGCGGGCGTCGACATCTCGATAAAACTGTAGAGACGAATCATGCTGCGAGGATTTCTGGGCAAGAAAGTCGGCATGAGCCAGATATTTAGGGAGAATGGGCACGTGGTGCCGGTAACCGTGATTGAGGCCGGCCCCTGTTCGGTGACCCAAATCAAGACCCAGGACAGCGACGGCTATCAAGCGGTTCAGCTGGGATTTGGCGCGATCAAAAAACTGAACAAGCCCCGGGCCGGTCATTTGAAGAACAGCACACCAAGTCGGCACCTACGAGAAGTAGAGGCCGACGACCCAACCGAGTTTGAGGTAGGGCAGCGTATCGGGGTGGACATCTTCCAGGAAGGCGAAAAGGTTGACATCATCGGCAATAGCAAAGGCCGCGGATTTGCCGGGGTCATGAAAAGGCACGGCTTCCACGGGGGACCCCGCACCCACGGCCAGTCCGACCGGGCGCGAGCCCCGGGCTCCATCGGCGGCGGCACCACGCCTGGCAAGGTGTACAAGGGAATGAAAATGGCCGGTCACATGGGCAACCAGCGGGTGACGGTCAAGAATCTGGAGATAGTGCGGGTTGACCCCGAGCGGAATCTTTTGTTGGTCAAGGGCGCCGTACCGGGTGCGCCCAATGGCCTGCTGATGATTAGAAGGAAGGGGTAACCCAGAGTAGATCTTTATGGAATATCCAGTCATAAATCAGCAGGGAGCCACCGTTCGAACAATTCAATTGGACGAAGCGGTTTTCGGTGTCCCCATGAATCCAACCCTGCTGCACCAGGCGCTGGTCATTTACCAGGGCAACAAACGGCAGGGGACAAGCGACACCAAAACCCGGGCCCAAGTTTCGGGAGGCGGTCGCAAACCGTGGATTCAGAAGCACACCGGTCGGGCTCGCCAGGGCAGCATTCGGTCTCCCCAATGGCGCCACGGCGGCGTGGTGTTCGGGCCTCATCCCAGGGATTACCGCAGGGACCTACCCCGTAGGATGCGCCGTCAGGCGTTGAAATGCGCACTGTCCGAGAGGGTCCGCCTGGGCAATCTCATTTGCCTGGACAGCCTGGATACCCTGGATGGCAAGACCCGGTCGATGACCAATCTGATGGGCAACCTGGGAATCTCCGACTCGGCCATCATAATTACCGTCGATTCCGAAGAGATGGTCTTTCGAGCCGGCCACAACCTGCCCAAAATCTGGACTACTCCGGTTAACCTGCTAAACGCCAACGACCTGCTCAGCCGCCAAACGGTGGTCATGACAGTGGACGCTGTGGGCAAGCTGGAGGAGATGTGGGCCGCGCCCTTGAGTCATCGACAGCGGCGATTGGCTCGGGCCGAAGCGTCTTTGGTAGCGGCCGGAACGCCCGAGACTCCAACCGCTGCGCCGGACGCTCCGCCCGAAACCGAGAGTGAAAGCGGCGAGGCTGAGGCCGCACCGACCCCGCGCCGGCGGCGCAGAACCGCCCCGCCCGAAGCCGAGTTACCGGAAGCGGAGTCAGTTGAATGAATATTCATCAAGTGCTCCTCAAGCCAACCATCACGGAAAAGAGCACCTTGCTCCAAGAGTCCGGCCGCTACACCTTCCAGGTGGCATTGAAGGCCAACAAGGCGCAGGTCAAGGAAGCCATCGAGAAAAACTTTGATGTCACAGTCTATGGTGTTAACATTACCAAGCTGCACGGGAAGCGGAAACGCTACGGACAGCGGTTCAAGAAGATGCCGGACATCAAGAAGGCGGTGATAACCCTAAAGCCCGGCGATCGGATTAATCTGATAGAAGGGCTATAGGATGCCGGTCTATGGAATTCTAGGAAGACTGCTATGCCATTAAAAAACCTTCGTCCGGTCACACCGGGCACCAGAAACGCGGTCCGGCCTTCCTTTGAGGAGATCACCCGCAAGAAGCCGGAAAAATCCCTTCTCACCAGCCTGTCGAAGCGGGGCGGCCGCAACAACCGGGGGCGGGTCACCACCCGCAGCCGGGGCGGCGGACCCAAACGGATGTACCGGAAGATCGATTTCAAGCGCCGCAAAGAAGGCGTGCCCGGTCGGGTTGTGTCAATTGAATACGACCCCAACCGGACCACCCGCATTGCGTTGATCTTCTATGCGGACGGAGAAAAAAGCTATATACTGGCTCCCAATGCGCTGACCGTGGGCAACTGGGTGCAGGCCGGTCCGGATGCGGAAATCAGTCCGGGAAACTCCCTGCGCCTGCGCCACATACCCACCGGCACGGTGGTGCATAATGTGGAGTTGACCCCCGACCGGGGCGGTCAAATGGTGCGCAGCGCCGGGGCGGGAGCGCAAGTGCTGTCCCGGGAAGGAGAGCACGTTTTGCTGCGGCTGCCCTCGGGAGAAATGCGCCGAGTGTTGCTGAGCTGCCGGGCCAGCATTGGCCAGCTGTCCAACCCGGACCACAAGAATGAGAGTCTGGGCAAGGCGGGCGCCAAGCGCCACTTGGGACGGCGTCCCAAGGTCCGCGGGGTGGCCATGAACCCAGTTGACCACCCCCACGGCGGCGGTGAAGGCCGGTCGCCCATCGGCATGCCGGGACCCAAATCTCCCTGGGGAAAGCCAACCCTGGGATACAAGACCCGCCGGAAGAAGAAACCCCATACGCTGGTAGTGCGGGCCAGAAGAAAGCGATAGTGGCGCCAATAGTTTTTGTCTAGGAGTTTATGTCTAGGTCGGTAAAAAAGGGGCCCTACGTCCATCCCAAACTAATGAAGAAGGTCGAGGCCGTGCAGCGCTCCGGCGCCCAGACGGTGATACGAACTTGGTCCCGGCCCTCGATGATCATGCCCGAGATGGTGGGGTTGACCCTGGGGGTCCACGACGGCCGCCGGCACATACCGGTGTTCGTGACAGAGAACATGGTGGGCCACCGGCTGGGGGAATTCGCGCCCACTCGCACCTACCGGGGCCACGTATCCCGCTCCGAGCGCACCAGTCGAGTCAGGTGAGAATATGCCTCCGGTTCGAGCCGTAGCCAAGCAGATCGGGGCTTCGCCCAAGCGAATGAAGCCAATTCTAGACCTGGTAAGGGGCCAGTCGGTCACCGACGCTCTGAACATGCTAAGCCTGCTGAGTTCGCCCTGGGCCAAGCAGGTGTACAAGACGGTGCATTCCGCCGCCGCCAACGCCGAGAACAATATGATGATGGACCGGGACGACTTGAAAATCGTCCGGATCACCGCCGACCAGGCCCGTCCCCTAAAGCGGTTCCGGCCCAGAGCCAGGGGGCGTATTGGGCGCATCACCAAGCAGGCCTGTCACATCACCGTGGTAGTAGATGAGGCTAACCCGGAGGAGTTTTAACCCATGGGTCATAAAACCCACCCCTACGGCTTTCGACTGGGAATAATTAAGGACTGGAAGACCCACTGGTACGCCAACAACGCCGCCGCTTACCGTAAACTGGTTCTGGAAGATATCAAGCTGCGACAGAGCATCAACAAGGAGTACCAGGGCTTCACCGATGCCGGCATAGCTCGCATCGAGGTTGATCGGGGCGCCCAGGATACCGTTATAAACATCCACTCGGCCCGTCCCGGCATTTTGATCGGTCGAGACGGCGAGCGAGTGAAAAACCTGCGGTCGAGGCTGGAAGCGATTACCGAGCACCGCATCCAGCTGAATATTATGGAAATCGAACAGCCGGAGCTGAACCCCTTCCTGGTGGGCCGCAATATCGCCGAGCAACTGCAGCGGCGGGTTGCCTACCGGCGGGCTATCCGGCAAGCGGCCCAGCGAGCGATGCAGGCGGGAGCCCAGGGGATAAAGATTATCGTCAAGGGCCGTATCTCCGGTTCGGAAATCGCCCGGCAGGAAAAGCTGCTAATGGGGCGAGTGCCGCTCCACACCCTGAGGGCCGACATCGATTACGCGCTGGCCGAAGCCCATACCGGCATGGGACGCATCGGCATTAAAGTCTGGATTTATCGCGGCCAGATCCTGCCGCCGGTTCCGGAAGCCGAGGAAGAGCTGGAAACGATTGAGGTCCGGGTGGAAGCCGGGGCGGAAGACGAGACGGAAGCCATCGCCGACGATGTTATCGGCGGCGTGGCCATCAGAGGAGCCTTCGATGTTGCAACCTAAGCGCACCAAGTATCGCAAAAGTTTCCGGGGACGGCGCATGGGGAAGGCCACCACCGGCAACAGTGTGGACTTCGGCGAGTTTGGCTTGAAGGCCTTGGCCTGCGATTGGATTACCGCCCGGCAAATTGAGTCGGCTCGAGTCGCCATCACCCGCCACCTGCAGCGCGGCGGGCAGGTTTGGATACGGGTCTTTCCGGACAAGCCGGTGAGCAAGAAGCCGGCCGAGGTTCGAATGGGCGGCGGCAAGGCCGCCAACGACCATTGGGTGGCTGTGGTCAAACCCGGCCGTATTCTTTTCGAGGTGGGTGGAGTCGCCCCGGAGCAGGCCCGGTCGGCTTTGCGTCTCGCCTCCTACAAATTGCCCATTGCCACCAAAACCGTGCAGCGAGACCGTCTGGCTGCGGCCGTAAGCGGGTAAAACGCTAATGCAGATCCACGAAATTCGGGCCATGAACGACCAGCAATTGGCAGAGGAGTTGACCAATTCTTATCGGGAAATGATGAACCTTAGGTTTCGAGCTGCCACCAACCAGCTAATTGACATCAACATGCCCCAAAAGACTCGCCGGAATATAGCTCGCCTTAAAACCGTAATTCGGGAACGCGCCGGAGTTGGGAGTTAGACGTGGCTAAACAGATGCGAAAGGTTCGGGTTGGGTCGGTGGTAGGCACTCGCATGGACCGAACCGCCGTGGTGGAAATGGTTTGGAAGCAACGACACCGCCTGTATCGTAAGCAGATGCGCCGGGTAGCTCGGTTTTACATACACGATCCGGAAAATGAATGCCGGTTGGGTGACACGGTCCGCATTCAAGAGACCCGCCCCATATCCAAGACCAAGCACTGGCGACTGCTGGAAATCTTGCAGCGCCGGCAGATAGCGGAAGTTCGTCCCATCGAGTTGGAAACCGACATCGAAACGATTATCGCCGGTGCAGACGTAGCTGGGGAAGCGGCGTTAGAAGAGCCGGTATCGGCTCCCGAAGCCGCTGCGGCCACTGAGTCCGGGAGCAGCGAGCAGCCGACGGAGCAGGAATCGCCACCCGAGGAGCCCGCGCCCGCCCGTCGACCCACCGAGGCCGCCGCGGCTACTGAGTCCGGGAGCAGCGAGCAGCCGGCGGAGTAGGAAGCCGCTACTGAGGAAGCCGCGCCTGTCCCTCGACCGCGGGCTCCGCGAAGTCGCCGGACCTCGGCGGAAGAGGAATCGGAAACCGCCCCGGAAACCACGACAGAGACGGCCATTGCCGAAGCAGATGAATCCGGCGAAGCAGCGGTAGATGAACTGGAAGCCGGAGCGGGGGATTCTACGGAAGAGGAACCGGAAACCCCCATGGCCGAAGCAGATGAATCCCGCGAGGCAACGGTGCAAGAGCTGGAAACCGGGGCGGGGGAAACTGGGAAAGAGGAATCAAAAGAATGATCCAGACCTACACCCGGCTTAACGTGGCCGACAACAGCGGCGCCAAGCGCATCCGCTTAATCAATATTCCCGGTAGCAGCAAGCGAAAATTCGCCCAGGTGGGAGACATCATCGTCTGCAACGTTCGGGAGGCGGTTCCCAACTCCCCCATCCGCAAGGGGCAGGTGGTCCGGGCGGTGGTGGTAAGGCAGGCCCAGGGTCTGCTGAGGCCGGACGGCACCTACATCAAGTTTGACGACAACGCGGCGGTAATCATTCAGGAAAACCGCCTGCCTCGAGGAACCCGCATTTTCGGACCGGTGGCCCGGGAACTAAGGGAAAAGGGATTCATGAGGATTGTTTCCCTAGCCCCAGAGGTGGTGTAGTGAGCATCCGGCGGGGCGACAATGTATTGGTGATAGCCGGTAAAGATAAGGGGAAGACCGGCCCGGTAAGCCGCCAAATGACCGACAACCAGCGCGTTGTGGTGGAGGGAGTCAACATGATCACCCGACACGTCAAGGCGCGACCCGGCGTGAGGCAGTCGGGACGCATCCAACAGGAAGCTCCGATCCATGTTTCCAACGTGATGCTGATTTGTAACAAGTGCAGCAAGCCTACCAGGCCTCACATAACCATGCTGGAGACGGGCAAACGTGTGAGGTCTTGTCCCAAGTGCCAGGAAGTGATTGACGATGCCAGATAGTGATCCGACGGCAGCCAATGAATCGGCAGCCGAAGCTACCCAGCCTACCGAGCCAATAAGCAGCGAGCAGCCAGCGGAGGAGGAATCCGCTCCCGAGGCACCCCCTCCCGCCCGGCGACAGCGCCAGCGAGCCCCGGCGGCGGCTACAGCGTCCGAGAGCAGCGAGCAGCCAGCGGAGGAGGAATCGGCTGCCGAGGCGCCCGCTCCCGCCCGGCGACAGCGGCGGCGAACCCCGGCGGCTGCCGCGACCGAGAATAGCGAGTCGGCGGCGGAACAGGAATCGCCTACGGAGGCTGCTGCGCCCGAGAGTAGCGAGCAGCCAACGGCGGAGGAATCCGCACCCGAGGCCGTTGCGCCGGCCCGGCGGCAGCGTGCTCCTCGGACCCGCCGGGGCGCGACGGCCGTGGAAGAACCTCCGGAGGGAGCCGAAGCGCCGCCGACACCCCGTTTGCTGGGGAACTACCGCAGCGAGATCATCCCGGCCATGATGAACGAGTTTGGATACAGCAACACCATGAGAGTACCCCGGCTACAAAAAATAACGCTGAACATCGGTCTGGGAGAGGCGCTCACCAACGGTCGAGCCATGGAGGCCGCCACTCAAGACTTGGCGACCATCGCCGGCCAGAAGCCCATCATCACCCGGGCGCGCAAATCCATCGCCAACTTTAAGCTGCGGGAAGGCAACCCCATCGGCACGGCCGTTACTCTGCGGGGTGCGCGGATGTACCATTTCCTCGATCGCTTGGTTAATACTGCGCTGCCCCGCATAAGGGACTTCCGGGGAATCTCCCGCCGAGGTTTCGACGGCCGGGGCAATTTCTCCATTGGCATTCGGGAGCAAATAATTTTCCCGGAAATAGACTATAACCAGATCGACCGGATTCGTGGTTTGCAGGTTACAATAAATACCACCGCCAGCAATGACGCCGAGGGCATCCGTCTTTTGGAGTTGTTCGGCATGCCGTTCGTTCGTCAGGACTAAAGGAGGCTCCTTGGCCAAACAATCTAAAATACAAAAGTGGCTGCGCACACCGCCATTCCCGGGGCGTTACCACAATCGGTGCAACCGCTGTGGCAGGCCGCGAGCCTACATCCGGTATTTTGGCATTTGTCGCATCTGCTTCCGAGAGCTGGCCTTGAACGGCGAGTTGCCCGGTGTGCGCAAGGCCAGCTGGTAGCCGAGAGGAGCGAAGCAGAGATGCCGGTTACTGACCCCGTAGCTGATATGCTGACCCGGATTCGTAACGGAATCCACGCACGCCACGACTCCGTATTGGTGCCCCACTCCAAGCTGAAGCTGGCCATCGCCCAGCTGCTCAAGGAGCAGGGATACATCAGGGATTTCGACATGCCTCGGGGACACGCCCACCCGACCCTGCGGGTGCATATTGCCTACCGAGCCAATCGGGAACCGGTGATTAGCGGCTTGAAACGCGTCAGCAGACCCGGGCTACGGGTTTATGTTGGCAAGGGAGAAATACCCCGGGTCTACGGCGGGATCGGCATTGCCATTATTTCTACCTCCAAGGGGCTGATGGCCGGCCGGCACGCGTGGCGCTCCGGCGTCGGAGGGGAGCTACTCTGTTATGTCTGGTAATCATCAAGTTAAAGAGAAAACCACCGGTCGAACCCTGTCGCGTATCGGGCGGCAGCCGATACCCATACCCAGCGGCGTGGAAGTGGAAGTTCTCTACGACGGGGTGACGGTCAAGGGCCCAAGAGGAACCCTCACCCAACATTACCATCCCCAGGTGAAGGTTACCCTGGCCGATCAGCAGGTGCTGGTGGAAAGGTTGTCCGAGCGTAAGTTTCACCATTCCTTGCACGGCTTAACCCGCAGCCTCATCGCCAACGCCATTGTGGGAGTAACTGAAGGCTACACCAAAACCCTGCAGCTGATGGGGGTGGGTTATCGAGTGCAGCAGACCGACGATGGAATCACCCTCAGCGTCGGGTACAGTCATACGGTGGAAATTCGGCCCTTGGAGGGGGTTACCCTGGAGGTGGAGGGGAACAACCGGGTGCACGTGAGCGGTATCGACAAGCAAAGAGTCGGCGCGCTGGCGGCGCAGATCCGGAAGGTAAGGCCCCCCAATGCCTACAAGGAAAAGGGCATCAAATACGCGGACGAGATTCTGCGGTTCAAGCCCGGCAAGGCGGCGGCCCGCAAGGCCTAAGGCTGGCTCCTCCAATAATCCATCAACTAAAGAAAAGCAGGTTTAATGCCAAAGGACAGAAACGCCACAGCTTTACGCCGGGTTCGGCATCGCCGAGTACGAAAAAAGGTCGTCGGGTCCACCGTGCAGCCTCGACTGTGCGTTTTCCGAAGCCTGCGGGCGATTTACGCTCAGGTGATTGACGACTCCACCGGCCGCACCCTGGCCGCGGCTTCCAGCAAGGAGCCTTCTGGCGAAGCTAAGGTGAGCCCCAAAACGGCCGCCTCCGCTACTGTGGGTAAAGCTGTGGCGGAAAGGGCGTTAGCCCAGGGCATTACTCAGGTGGTTTTCGACCGGGGGGGATACAAGTACCACGGCCGGGTAAAGGCCTTGGCCGAGGCAGCCAGAGAGGGAGGTCTCAAGTTTTAATGGTCTTAGCACGCGGTAGGCCCCGACAGCCTCGCCCGAGAGAGGAAGACCCCCAGGGGTTTACCGAGCGGGTGGTGTTTACTCGACGAATAGCCAAGGTAGTGAAAGGGGGCAGACGCCTGCGTTTCAACGCCCTGGTGGTCGTCGGCGACGGCAAGGGTCAGGTGGGAGCCGGCATGGGCAAGGCCCTGGTGATTCCGGATGCCGTCCGCAAAGGGAACGCTATCGCCCGCCGGGACATGGTAACTATTCCCCTCAAGGGCAGCACCATCCCCCACGAGATCACCGTTAAAAAGGGCGCCTCCATCGTGATAATCAAACCGGCTCGAGAGGGAACCGGCGTAATCGCGGCCGGAGCCATGCGAGCCATGCTGGAACTGGGGGGCGTGAGAGACGTGGTCGGCAAGACTCTAGGCTCGCGCAATCCGATAAACATAGTGCAGGCGACCCTGGCCGCGTTGCGGCTGCTCCGCGATCCGGAAGTGGAATTGGCCCGGCGGCTGGGCGATAACGCGAATAACCACTCCCGAGGTTGATTCCCCCTAGTTGATTTTGATCTTCTCGCGGGCAGGTGACGAGTACATTCATGGCTCAGCTTAAGATAACCTGGATCAAAAGCTATATTGGCAGACCCCGCAAGCAGCGGAGAGTCGTTCGTGCCTTGGGCTTGCGACGTTTGCATCACACGGTGATCCACGGAGACACCCCGACCATCCGCGGCATGGTGAACAAGGTGCAGCATTTGCTAACGGTGGAGGAGTTGGAGGAATAGGGGAGATTCGACGTCGGGTCCACGCAACCTACAGCTTTGCTTTCCTAAAGCCTTGCCCCAGCCCAGGCTCTCCCCTGCAGCCTCTTTTCGGCCTTTCACCACACAGCTAGCTCAGTAGCCGGCCGCTTTGGCGTATTTCCGGCTTCCGGTCCTTCAATAATGGTAGAGTCACCGCTGGTTTTCAGCTAAAATATCTTTTAATCGAATAATAATAAGAAACAGGTGCGTCGCTATGATGGAACACCAAATAATCCCGCCCAAAGGAGCAAGACGAGGCAGAAAACGCATCGGCCGGGGCAACGCCGCGGGCGGTGGCACCTACGGCGGTCGAGGCCTGAAGGGGCAAAAATCTCGCTCCGGCTTCGGGCTCATTCCAGGATTTGAGGGCGGACAGCTCCGCTTGGTCAAAGGCTTGCCGATGACCCGGGGGTTCAACAACAAATTCAAAACCTATTATTCCCTGATCAAATTGGAGGATCTGGAACAGTTTGCCGCCGGGGAGCGCATTACCCCCGATTCGTTGCTGGCCCGCGGACTCCTGCGCAATCAAAGGAGTCCTATCAAGATTCTGGGCAACGGAGAGGTGAGCAAATCGTTGACGGTGGCGGCACATAAATTCACCCAATCCGCCCGGGAAAAGATAGAGGCAGCCGGCGGCACGGTGGAGGAAATTTAACATCAATGATTTCTGCTGAGGTCCAGGGGGGCAGATGGCCTAGACTGATCCAAGCGTCCATCGACGCCTTCAGCTTGCCGGATTTGCGGGCCAAAATCCTATTCACCTTGGGGATGTTGGCCCTCTACCGCTTTGTGGCCCACATTCCCATACCCGGCATAGACCAAGATCAACTAGACCGCCTGTTCAACCAATTTGAGGTTCTAGGTTTTTTGGACCTGTTCAGCGGCGGCGCTCTCAGCCGCATGAGCATCGTGGCCCTGGGGGTGTTTCCTTACATCACCGCATCCATCGTCATGCAGCTGCTGACCCCGGTAATCCCCCAACTACAGCGGATCTCCCGAGAAGGCGAGGCTGGCCGGGCCAAGATGAACCGAATCGTGCACTGGCTCACCGTGCCCATCGCCATCTCCCAAGCCATCGGGCAGATGGTTCTGCTCCAGCAAAACAACGTTTTAACATCGGTGGGGTATAGCGGGGACATGTTGCTCCCGACTCTGGCGGCAATTCTTTCCATGACCGCCGGCACCATGTTCCTGGTTTGGCTGGGTGAGCTGATAACGGAGCGAGGAATAGGCAACGGAATCTCGCTGATAATCTTTTCCGGCATTGTGGTCGGCTTCCCCGGTCTGATAACCCAAGGATTTCTCGACCGGGACAACTTTTTAGGAATGGGTTTCTTCATCATCATCGGTGTGCTGATAGTGGCCTTGATCGTTTTGTTCAACGAGGCGCACCGCCGCATTCCAGTGCAGTACGGCCGCAGCATCTTTCGAGGCGGACGCATGTACCGGCAAAGTGGGGCATCTTACATACCGCTGCGCATCAACTCCGCGGGGATGATACCCTTGATTTTCGCCTTCTCCGTAGTCATCCTGCCCGGTACAATAGCCACCTACTTTGCCTCTAGCGGCGGACTCCTCGGCGACCTAGCGCGCACCTTCGTCAGCCTGTTCACACCCACCGCCGCGTTATACTGGGTGCTGGTATTTATTCTGGTGGCCATTTTCACCTTCTTTTATACGCTGGTGGTTTTCAACCAGCAGCAGTTGGCGGAGAATTTGCAGCGCAACGGCGGATTCGTTCTGGGCATTCGACCGGGCAAGCCCACCCAGGACTATCTGAATCGTGTCATTGTCCGCATCACCATGGGTGGAGCGATGTTCCTGGGATTTGTGGCGATAGTGCCCTATCTGGCTTCGCTGATTACCGATGTCCAAGCCATTTCCCTCAGCAGCACCAGCCTGCTCATCATGGTGGGGGTAGGACTGGACACCTTGAGGCAGCTGGAAGCCCAGCTGCTGATGCGAAACTACGAGGGGTTCCTGAGATAACTTGGTTTCGGCGCGACTTGTTCTCTTCGGTCCCCCTGGCGCCGGTAAGGGCACCCAGGCGCTGTATTTGAAAGAACGCCTGTCCCTTCCGCACATCAGCTCCGGGGACCTTTTTCGTTACCACCTGCGCGAAAAAACCGCGCTGGGAGCGCGAGCCGCCGAGTACGTGAATCAAGGGTTGCTGGTGCCGGATGAAGTAACCGTCGATATCATGTTGGACAAGGTGCTGGGGTTGCCTCAGGCAGAAGGGTTTATCCTGGACGGATTTCCCCGGACTAAAGAGCAGGCAGCGGCCCTGGACCAGGCACTAGAACAAGGCTCGAGGAAGCTGGATAAAGTTCTGTTTATCGACGTACCCGAGGATGAGCTGATGCGCCGCTTGAGGGGGCGCTACATCTGCCGCGACTGCCAGGCGCCCCATGCTGGGGAGGGCGCCGAAGCCCCGGGGGATGCTCGCTGCTCCCACTGTGGCGGGGAACTTTACCAGCGACCGGACGACAGCGAGGAGGGTGTCCGAACCCGGCTGGAGGTTTACCGGACCGAAACGGTACCCGTGTTGGAGTTTTACCGCGAACAGGAGTTGCTGGCCGGCATCAGCGGTCTTGGCAGTGTAGAGTCGGTCAGTCAAAGAGTGCTGGAGGCCATAGGCCCAGAGTTGATTGGCCGGAGCTGAGGGCAAGCAAGCTCCACTCTCGAGAGAATTAGTGGTTATCCCCAAAAATGTCACCCCGAGCCCTTCGGAAGGAATCCGGTAGTTTCGAGATAGCTAATTACTGGTCCAATGCCGGATTAAGGGCATATCCTGGGCCCTGGCTCAAATTATCGGGTTCCCAAGATGGGCGATACGGAGTAGAATACCCAGGGTGACTAGAAACCAAGGGAACAGAAACCAGCAGGCCAAAACGGCCTCCAATTCACCCTCGCCTTACAGCGGGGGAATAACTATTAAGTCGGAAAAGGAACTGGCCTCCATGGCGGTGGCCGGCGGCATCGTTGGCCAGGTGTTGACTCTGCTGAAGCGGTCGGTGGAGCCAGGCATCACCACGAAAGAGCTGGACAGCATCGCCTACAAGGAGATTACCAGGCACGGCGCCACGCCCACCTTCAAAGGCTACCTGGGCTTCCCTTCCAGCATTTGCACTTCGGTCAACGAAGAGATAGTGCACGGCATACCAAGCAAGCGGGTGCTAAAAGAAGGGGATATAATTAAGATGGACGTGGGAGCCACCATCGAAGGCTTTATTGGCGACGCCGCGGTATCGGTGGCCGTTGGGAAGGTTTCCCAAGAGGCCATCGACCTGATGGACGCCACCCAAGAGAGTTTGGAGAAGGGTATCGAAGCCGCTCAGCCGGGGAATCGTATCGGCGACATTGGGCTGGCGGTGCAAACCTACGGCGAGGCTCAGGGATACGGTGTGGTCCGGGAATTCGTGGGCCACGGTGTTGGACGGTATTTACATGAGGAGCCTCAGGTGCCCAACTATCGGGACCCAACCAAGGGTCCAGGGCCCCTGCTGCGGCCTGGAATGTGCATCGCCATCGAGCCGATGTTTAACATTGGCGTATGGGAAACCCGCATTTTGGACGATGAGTGGACGGTGGTAACCAAGGACGGGGAGCTTTCCTCCCATTTCGAACACACCATCGCCATTACCGCAGATGGACCGAAAATTTTGACGGTGCATCGCTAACCCGTCTGGGTGCCACCGGACTGAATCTGCAAGAGTAACTTACCTTAGCGTATGGCAGGAGCGTATGGCAAAAAAGGAAGCCATTGAGGTTGAAGCAAAAGTCACTGAAGCCCTACCCAACGGAATGTTTCGGGTGGAGTTGCCCAACGACCATCAGGTGCTGGCTCACGTATCCGGCAAAATCCGCAAGCACTTCATACGCGTTTTGCGGGGAGATCGGGTGCTGGTGGAGCTGTCTCCCTACGACCTCGCCCGGGGCCGCATCACCTACCGGTTCAAGTAGCTTTTAAAAGAGTGCCCGAAAAAAGCCCATGAAAGTAAGCGCTTCAGTAAAACCCAGGTGCGACAAATGTCGCATCATCAAACGCAAGGGCGTCATACGTGTGATTTGCTCCAATCCCCGGCATACCCAACGGCAGGGTTAATCCCCATACTTCCCCAGTTACTGCAAGGAGGCTGGTAATGGTTCGAATTGCTGGCGTTGACGTGCCAGACCGCAAGCGCGCCCATGTCGCGCTGCGCCGGATCTACGGCATAGGCCCGACATTCGCGTCGGAGATCTTGGTTAAGGCGGCCCTGGACCCAGTAGCTCCTCCAAGAATGAACGAGTTGAGCGAGGAGCAGGTGGACCGGATTCGCGAGATAGTGGACCGGGATTACAATATCGAAGGTGACCTGCGCCGGGAAGTTAACCAAAATATTCGCCGGCTGATCGAAATTGGCTCCTACCGGGGCCTCCGCCACCGGCGGGGATTGCCGGTCCACGGCCAGCGAACCCGAACCAACGCCCGCTCTCGCAAGGGACCCCGACGGACAGTCGCCGGCCGGGGACGCCGCACCGGAGGGAAGAAGTAAATGCCAAGGCCCCGCGCTCGCCGGAGAGACCGGCGCGCAGTCCCTCAGGGAAAAGCGTACATCTATTCCACCTTCAACAACACCATCGTCAGCATTACGGACCCTCAGGGCAACGTGATCGCCTCCGCCAGCGCCGGCACGGCGGGTTTCAAAGGATCCCGAAAGGGGACGGCGTTCGCCGCCCAGCGGGCCGGGGAGCAGGCCGCCCGTCGCGGCATGGATATGGGCCTGCGCCAGATAGATGTGCTGATCAAAGGCCCCGGCTCCGGGCGGGAGGCGGCGATACGCTCGTTGCAGAGCGCCGGACTTCATATAAACAGTATTCGGGACGTAACCCCCATCCCGCACAACGGGGTGCGGCCCCCCAAACGCAGGAGAGTTTAGGAACTGTAACTTATGGGCAAATACATCGGACCATCCTGTCGGCTCTGCCGAAGGGCCGGCGAAAAGCTGTTCTTAAAGGGAGACCGCTGCTTCACACCCCGTTGCGCCGTGGAGCGCCGGCATAACCCTCCGGGGGACATCTCCAATCGACGCCGGCGTCCTACCGACTACGCGCTGCATCTCCGGGAAAAGCAGAAGGCCCGGCAAATGTACGGCATCTTGGAAAGCCAGTTCCGCAAGTATATGACAGCCGCCTTCAACTCCCCTGGGGTCTCCGGCTCCAATCTGCTGCGGACCCTCGAACGGCGACTGGACAATGTGGTTTTTCGCCTGAGCTTCGCCGACTCCAGAAAGCAGGCCCGGCAGTTCGTCGGCCACGGCCATTTCCTGGTCAACGGCGTCAAGACGGATATACCGTCCTACCAGGTTCGGGTAGGGGACGTGATCGGTTGGAAGGAAAACATCAAACCCACCGATTTCTACAAAGACCGGATAGAGGGCGTTCCCAAAAGGCCGGTTCCCGGCTGGTTATCGTTGAATCAGGATGACATGGCCGGACAGGTAACCAGTCTGCCGGGCGATGAAGATTTACAGGAAACCATAAACTCCAGATTAATCGTGGAGTTTTACTCGAGGTAACGGAATTGATGCTAGATACCAGCTACATCCTAACCACCGGAGTCTCCGAGGGTTCCGTTGAGCCCCAAAAGCCGGAGATTCGGCTGATCGAGGTCGAAGGCAACTACGGAAAATTGTCCATTGAACCGCTCCAGCGGGGCTATGGAATCACTATTGGAAACCCCTTGCGGCGCATCCTCATCAGTTCCATTCCGGGCAGCGCCATAACCTGGGTCAAAATCGACAATGTGGTGCATGAATACACTGCTATAGAAGGAGTTAAAGAGGAGGTGATGGACCTCCTCCTCAATATCAAGCGCATCCGCATTAATTCGCCGGCTCAACGCACTGGCAAGATGAGATTGGAGGTAACTGGGGAGGGAACCGTCTGCGCGGGCGATATCTCCACTTCCACCGATTTCGAGATCGTCAATCCGGAGTTACACCTGGCAACGCTGAATGACCCCGAGGTTACCCTCTCAATCGAATTCAACGTGGACCAAGGGGTAGGGTACCAACCCGCCGTCCAGAATGAAGGAATAACCGGACTGCCGGTAGGAGTGTTGCCGATTGACGCGATATTTAACCCGGTACGCAAGGTTGACTATACCATTGAGCGTACTCGAGTTGGGCAGGTGACCGATTTCGAACGACTGATACTGGAAGTGTGGACCGACGGCACCATCCCACCCCTGGACGCAGTACAGAGGGCCGCCGAAGCCCTGGTTCACCACTTCTTCATTTTCAGCAATTTCCATCCCGACTTGGGCGAAGTCCTGCCGGTACGCACCTTGGACATATCTCCGGAAATTTTCCAAATGCCCCTGGAGAAGTTGCAGCTCTCTCCTCGTACGGCCAACTGCCTCAAGCGGGCCCACATCAATCGGGTGGGCGAGGTCGTGGACATGTCCGACGAAGAGTTGCTGAAAATTCGCAATTTCGGCGAGCGGTCCTTGGCGGAATTGAAGGAAAAGCTGGCCGACCTGAATATTCCTTCCCGGCTAGGTCAAGCCGCCTCGTCTTCAGCGGAGAATGGCAGCATCGCGGCCGAAGACACATCGGTGCCGATAGCGGACATATTACCCTCGGATTTGAGCGAGCTTATGGGCAGCGACGATATCTCCGACGGCCCGTCCCAGACGGGAGCCGGGGAATTGGAGGCCACCTGGCCGGAAACGGACCAAGATGATGGCGAACAGGACGACGCTGAGGAGGACACTGACTAAGCATGGCATCTCATCATGTAGCCGGCCGGAATCTCAGCCGGTACAAAGATCAGCGAAAGGCCCTGCTGCGTGGCCTCACCGCCGACTTGGTTCGCCACGAGCGGATTAAAACCACCTTGGCCAAGGCCAAAGAAACCAGAATCGTGGCAGAGAAGCTGATCACCCACGGTAAGAAGGGAACCTTGCATCATCGTCGGCTGGCCTTGAGCCAGTTGCCCAACAAAAAGGTGGTGAAAAAGGTATTCGACGAGCTGGCCCCCAGATACTCGGAACGCCCGGGGGGATACACTCGCATAACCAAGCTGGGTCCCCGGCAGGGGGACGGAGCGTTGATGGCCGTTATTGAGTTGGTCTAAAGCAAAGCTATGGTGGGACCCCCACCGTCATATACCCAAACTCTGCGGGTTTCACCTTGGTGTTGGTTTAGGAAAAGTGGTAACTAAATAGGCCAAAGGGCAGGGGTCCGGCACCGGAATGACCCAAGTTGGCAGTTCCAAGAAAAGTTGCAGCCAAGGTGGCAGCGGAGCGGAACGCAGACTGGCCTTGGTGGTGGAATATGAAGGCACCGGCTACCAGGGATTCCAGTTGCAGCACCAGGGGCCGACCATTCAAGGGGAGATCGAGCAGGCCCTAAAGCGGTTCACCCAGGTGGATATCAGGATTAGGGGTGCCAGCCGAACCGATTCAGGCGCCCATGCCCAGGGACAGGTGGTGGATTTCACGACGGCGGCGGAGCATCCGCCAGACCAATTCTTAAAGGGATTGAATTTCTACCTACCCGACGACATCAGCATACAAGAGGCCTACGAGGTTGATGCGGAGTTCCATTCGCGGCGAAGCGCTCTGACCAGGATATACCGGTATCACATTTTAAACCAATCGCAGCCATCTCCCATCCGGAGAAATAGCCATCACTTGGTAAGGGAGGCGCTGGACGCCGCTGAGATGTCCGGCGCGGCGCAGGGCCTGGTTGGCGAGCATGATTTCCGGCCTTTAGCCGCCAGTCACCCCAAGGGAAAAAGCGCTGTCCGCCGAGTGAGCCGCTGGGACGTCTGGCGAGATGGAAACACGGTAATCATAGAATGTGAGGCCAACGGCTTCCTCCGCCATCAAATTCGGAGAGCCAACGCTTTGCTGGTCGGGGTCGGGACAGGCAAATGGACTGAAAGTATAATTAGGGATTCCCTGCAGGCCAAGTTACCGCAGAATTGGGCTTTCCCCACTCTGCCGGCCAAGGGACTCTGTTTGATGCAAGTGACGTATCCGGATTCTTGGCAAAAGGTCAAAGACACCAACGTATCCAGAAACTTGGCACAGGTCGATAATTTCTATGAAGCGGACTAGCACTTATTTCCCAAAGACCGGTGAGGTACCCGAATCCTGGCGAGTTATCGACGCCACCGGCAGGCCCTTGGGCAGACTCGCCCGAGACATCGCCGTGGCCCTGCTGGGAAAAGACAAAGCTACCTACACTCCCCATGTAATTACGGGAGACCGCGTTGTAGTGCTCAACGCGACCCGGGTGATGACCACCGGCAAAAAGCAGCTTCAAAAAACCTACTACCGCCACAGCGGGTACGTAGGCAACCTGAAAACCTTCACGCTACGGGATATGCAGGAGAAGCATCCGGAGCGGGTAATAGAGCTGGCGGTGAAGGGAATGCTCCCCCGCAACAAGCAGGGAAGGCAAATGCTGCGGCGGCTGAAAGTATATGCCGGCGACAGCCACCCCCATCAGGCTCAGGTCGGTACCGAACCAATTCGAGCAGAAGAATAGGTAAAAAAGAGGGTAGGTAATTCGGTTGACGCAGTCCGAATCTCAACAAGTGTATTACTACGGTACCGGGAAAAGAAAGACCGCAATCGCCAAGGTACGGCTGTATCTGGACGATGGCGGCCCAATCATCGTTAACGGCAAAACCATGGAGGAGTTCTTTAACTGGCGTCCCTGGCAGTTGGAGATTACCGAGGCCTTCCGGGCCACCGACACCGTCAACCGCTTTCGCGTCAACGTCCGGGTCCTGGGCGGTGGGGTCCATGCCCAGGCTCAAGCCATCAGGCACGGGATTTCCCGGGCCCTGGTAGTCTACGACGAAACCTTGAAACCCACCCTGCGGCACCACGGCTTCATCACGCGAGACTCCCGCATCAAAGAAAGCAAGAAATACGGGCTGAAACGGGCCCGTCGCGCCCCCCAATACACCAAGCGCTAGCAGCCCATCTATCTATCAACCCTATCCACTGGTCACCCAAATAACCGCAGGGGGCGTCCAATTGGACGCCCCCTCTTTGATCTACCGTCAACCCCGAACCCGGCCGGCGGCCAAGTAATTAGCCCGAAATGCCACCCCTAGCGCAGTGATGGGTCTAAGTCCCTGGAAGCATGGTCCTGACGCGACTGACTATGGTGTAAACCCTAGTGCTGACGCATAAAGGTTTTGTGGGTATCGGATTTAGATTCCTCGGTCGCCGCGCTCCTTCGGAATGACATGGCTCGTCTTGAGATAGTTGCTAAAAAACCCCGCCACCCGGCCACCCAATGGTTAACCAATAGAATACTAGATAGGCTCCCGCCAGGACCATTAGCCAGGCACCTACTGTTTGAACGTAGGGCATGGCCTTCCTGAGCCACCTTACCATGGTCCCTTTAAAAAGAGCCATACCGATGGTAAGCAGCATGACTACTAGGCCCATGCCTAACGCGAACAATAGAAACTGGCCGATGGCCGCGACCAGACCCGACGCCGCCACGAATGCAGTTCCAACCACCAGTAAGAATGGTGTGAGAACGCAGCTCAAAGACGCCGTGCCATAGCTGAGTCCGAACAGAAAAAACCCTTTGACATTGACCTGATTGGGGTCCCCTATGTGAGAGGCGGCCCGAGCGGCAAACCCGGCGTAAAGTTTGCCTCCACCCAACAGCCAGGCGCCAAGGGCCGTTAGCACTACCGCGATGGCCAGACCGAAAAAAGGCACGACTCCTTCCACCAGCGTCTGGGTGCCCAGGCTAAGCACAATCCCCGCTAGGCCGAAGAGCACCACAAATCCAGCGGTTACGGAGAGACCGACCACCAGCACTTGGCCGACCTGCCTAAACGGGTTGTACTTTGGGTTGTTCTCCGGCTGGTTTTCTTCGCCCGACCCCAGGTACATTCCCAAGTAAGCCGGCAACATGGCGAATCCACAAGGGTTAACCGCCGCAACCATACCGGCAACGAAGGCGAGTCCCAACGGAAGCGACAGGCCTACTCCCTTCAGGAAAGTGCCGGAGCGGCCGGACAATATCTCCACAAATCCGTTGACACCGTCTATACCCTGAGCGTCCCGTAGCAAATAAGCGCCGACTAGAGCCAGCGCATAGGCGGTCGCCGCTACCAGCACCGGCAGGACTACCCCGCGAAGCAAGTTTGTTCCCCGAAGGGTCGTGGATAAGTTTTTGGCTAGGGACATCCAGAGCCACTCCTGTCTGCGGTCTTTGCCGTTTCCAATATAGCAAGACGGCCCAGATTGCGCCTCACCAATTATTTAGATGCGGTGGAACCAGGATCGATGTTGCCGCCCCGACCATCCGGGCTTTATCGACCCTAGAAGAAATTATTAAACTTGTGAGATCCAAATCTCCCTCAGTCCCCCTTTGCAAAGGGGGTTATAGGGGGATTTCCCCAAACGGTGGCTGCTCCAACCGGGTTTAGCTATAGGTTCAAGGCTGATTAACTTCACAGATAATTACGAACCCGGGACAGCCCCGGATTTGGCAATCCCCAATTTGCCCCCCTTCATCATCAGCGACCCCGGATTCGTTAGACTCCCAAGTAGGCAGCGGCTGCATCCAGCAGCCGGGTAACCTGGGCCGGTGTGCGGGCCTCGCAATAGATCCGCAGCAGAGGCTCGGTTCCCGAGAACCTGGAAGCCAGCCAGCCGTCTTCAAACAACAGCCTTCGTCCATCTATTTGGTCGGACCCGATGACCGGCACTCCGGCCAACTCCGTTAAGTCCGGGCTATCGAGCCGCCGCTGAATCTCCTCCCTCGCCTGGGGGTCAAATGCCACGTCGCGGCGCTGGTAGGAGTAAGAGCCGACCTGGTCGAAGAGATTGGCGACCAGCTGGGAGGGCGACTTACCCGTCTTGGCCATATACTCCAAAATGTAAAGTCCGCTGAGTATTCCATCGCGCTCGGGGATATGCCCACGAAAGGCAAAGCCACCACTCTCTTCGCCACCCATCAAGGCGTCGACCTCCGACATCTTGGGCCCGATGTACTTGAACCCGACCTTCATTTCATGGACATCGACGCCGTACTCATCACCCAGCTTGTTCAGCATTATGGAGGAGGTTACTCCTTTAACCAAAGGGCCCCGCTGCCCCTTCTCTTGAAGCAAATATAGGGCCAGCAAGGAAAACACCTCTAGCGTGCTGATGAAGGTCCCATCTTCGTCCATCACCCCCAACCGGTCGGCATCACCGTCCAAAGCCAGCCCAACGGCGCAGCGCTTTTGCTTGATCATCCGCGACAGTCCGGTCAGGTTATGGGCGATGGGCTCGGGCTGCTCCATTCCCGGGAAGGCTGGATTGACGTAACCGTTCATTTCGTCCACGGTGGTTGGACCGCCGGACAGCAGAGCGGGGATATAACCGGCCCCCGCGCCGAACATGGCATCGACCGCTACCCGCAGCCCGGATTGCTGAATCGCCGCCACATCCACCAAGGTCCGGATTCGCTCCAAGTAGGGAGGAGCCGGGTCAATAGCCACAATCAACCCGCGTTTCTTCCCTTCCTCCAGAGACATGGATTCAGCCCTTCCACTACGGGCGATAAAACCCTCCAGTCGGTCGGTAATCTCCTGAGTCGCGCTGCCGGCGTACTCCGGTTTGAACTTGAACCCGTTCCAGGCCGCCGAATTATGGCTGGCCGTGATTATTGCCGCCGCTGCCGCATTGAGGTGCAGAACGTTGAAGCTGATCACCGGGGTGGGAGCAGCCTGGCCGGAAAGATATACTTTTATGCCATTTCCGGCACACACCCCGGCCACGGTTTCCGCAAAATTTTGGGACAGGAACCTGGTATCGTAGCCCACCACTAGGCCTTTGGCCGCCGAACCCTCCTCTTTCAGATAGTCCGACAAACCCTGGGCGCAGCGAGCCACGTTGGCGAAGGTAAAGTCCTCGGCGATTAAAGCCCGCCATCCGTCGGTGCCAAATTTAATGTCCGCGGCCATATCCCCTCCCCGAAAACATCCAATAAAAAAACCCTCACTTACATATTTTATCATTCTCCAGCAGACGCCAGCAGGACGCCGACTAAAGCAAGCGAGGGTTTCCCGATATATTTAGGCAGTCCTCAATGGCTGCCTCGTAGGAATTATCTCAAAATGTCACCCGGAGCCCTTCGGAATGACATAGGTCGTTTTGGGATAGTTGCCAAGTTGGTGCCAAAGCAAACCTATAGGCCCGCCTCGTTCCGCAAGGTTTCGGCCTTATCGGTCCGCTCCCAGGGCAGGTCCAGATCGTCCCGGCCGAAGTGCCCGTAGGCCGCGGTTTGCAGAAAAATGGGTCGCCGCAGGGTCAGGTCCTGAATAATCGCGGCGGGACGCAGGTCGAAATGCTTCATTACCAGGTCATGGACGGTCTGATTGGCCACGTGGTTGGTATCGAAGGTTTCCACCGAAACTGAAATGGGGCGAGCGATACCGATGGCATAGGAGACGATAACCTCGACCCGATCTGCCAGCCCGGCGGCCACCAGATTCTTCGCCACGTAGCGGGCGGCGTAGGCTCCGGAACGGTCTACTTTTGTTGGGTCCTTGCCGGAGAAAGCGCCGCCGCCGTGGCGAGCGATGCCGCCGTAGGTATCCACCAGAATCTTGCGGCCGGTGAGACCAGTGTCTCCGGCCGGCCCGCCGATGACAAAGCGACCGCTGGGATTGATGTAATACTTGGTTTCGGAATCCAGCATATCGGCTGAGATCACCTTATTAATCACCTGTTCCTTGACATCCTGCTCGATCCGCTCGTTGCTTACCTCCGGGTTGTGCTGCGCGGCGATGACCACGGTATCCACCCGGTGGGGCACACCATGCCGGTATTCCACTGTAATCTGAGATTTCCCGTCGGGCCGCAGGTAAGGCAAAATACCTTCCTTGCGAACCAGGCTCAGCTGGCGGACCAGCTTGTGCGACAGGGTGACGGTCAGCGGCATCAGCTCCGGCGTTTCGTTGCAGGCAAAGCCCACCATCATGCCCTGGTCGCCGGCGCCGATGGTATCCAAATCCTGCTGGTTGTTGCCGCCTCGAACCTCCAGCGCCTCGCTGACCCCAGAGTTGATGTCGCTCGACTGCTCCTGGATGGATACGCTGACGCCGCAGCTGGAGCCGTCGATACCGAAATCGGAATTGACGTAACCGGCGTTCCGCAAAGTTCTACGGACGATGCTCGGCACGTCGACGTAGGTGGTAGTGGTGATCTCGCCCATCACCACTACCAGACCGTTGGTGGTGGCGGTTTCACAGGCCACCCGGCCCATGGGGTCGTCCTTCATTACCGCATCCAGAACGGCATCGGAGATCTGGTCACACAGCTTGTCCGGGTGCCCTTCCGTGACTGACTCCGAGGTCAGCAGATATTTGGGCGATTCGTTAAACAGTAATGGCATTGATCTTTCTCCTATCAGGCTCCTATCAGGTGGGATTTAGGTCCCTTCTTCCCAACTATCCTGGTAACGCTGCTGGTCCGCGGTTAGGGTATCAATGCTGATTCCCAGAGACTGTAATTTGAGCCTGCCCACTTCCTGGTCAGTCTCCGGCGGAACGTTGTAAACCCCCGGCTCCAGCTTGCCCTGGTTCTGGACCAGATACTCCATACCCAGGGCCTGGTTGGCGAAGCTCATGTCCATCACCGCTGACGGGTGGCCTTCCGCGGCCGACAGGTTGATCAGACGGCCTTCGGCCAGCAGATACAAGCGGCGACCATCGGGCAGGGTGTATTCCTCGACGTAGGGGCGCACTTCCCGATGGGAAGTTGCCATCGCCTCCAGGGCGGGAATGTCTATCTCCACATTGAAATGGCCGCTATTGGCCATCACAGCGCCGTCAGGCATTACATCCATCTGCGCCTTGCTCAGAGTATGCAAACCCCCGGTAACGGTGATGAAGACCTCTCCCACTTTGGCCGCTTCCAAGCCGGGCATCACGGCAAAACCGTCCATTAGGGCCTCCAGAGCCCTCACCGGGTTCACTTCGGTGACGATAACGTGGGCGCCCAAACCCCGAGCCCGGGAAGCGACGCCGCGTCCGCACCAGCCATAGCCACAAACCACCACTCGGCGACCAGCCCACAACAAATTGGTGGCGCGGGTAATACCGTCCAGCGTGCTCTGTCCGGTGCCATACCTGTTATCGAAGAAATGCTTGGTTTCAGCTTCGTTCACCGCGAGGATGGGGTAATTGAGCTTCTTGTCATTGGCCATGGCGGTGAGGCGTATTACGCCGGTAGTGGTTTCCTCGGTGCCTCCCAGCACGCTCTTCAGCAAATCCGCGCGCTGGGTGTGGATACTGGTTACCAGGTCGGCGCCGTCGTCCATCGTATATTGGGGCTGATGGTCCAACACAGCGCTTATGTGGCCGTAGTAGGTTTCGTTATCCTCCCCCTTTATGGCAAAGGTTGGAATGCCGTACTGGCTGACCAGCGCCGCGGCCACGTCGTCCTGAGTACTCAGCGGGTTGCTGGCGCACAACACCAGGTCGGCGCCCCCGGCCTGCAAGGTTATCGCCAGGTTGGCGGTCTCGGTGGTGACGTGAAGGCAGGCCGACATTCGGTATCCGGCCAGGGGCTTCTCCTTGGCAAAGCGTTCCTTAATCAGGCGCAAAACGCCCATCTCCCGCTCGGCCCATTCGATGCGATTCACTCCTTCCCTAGCCAGGGACAAATCCTTAATATCTCCCTTGGCTGCCTGTGATGACAAAACTCTATTCCTCCAGATATAGGCTCAAAATTGGTTTCCAGCCACATTAACTGGCCACGCCAGATCAACTGGGCCGGGATACTTCGGGCATCCAGCGCCCGGCGTCAGCAGGTAACTGGACCCTATGGGTTATCGCCATAAGACGTAGGGTGGTTGGCGGCGATCCAGAAGGGAGTCCCGTCCTCAATGTTGTAGAGGTTCTCCGAATCGTAACCCATGGAAGCAGCCACCTCACAAGCCAGGCCGCTCCGCACACCGGCGGCGCAGATGAACAGCAGTTTTTTTTCCTGGGGCACCTCGGCAATGCGGTCGGTCAACTCGTCCACGTTAATGTGGATGGCTCCAGTAACGTGCCCGGTTACCCATTCGTCGTCCCGCCGCACATCGATTACCACCGTGCCGCTGGGATCGGCTGCCAGCATCGCGCTGGCCTCATTGGAATCGACCCGAGCATAGGGCTCGCCGGGTTCTCGTCTAGGCATCTCTTACCTCCATCTTCAGGACAGGCATTTTCAGGTCAGGTATCGGCCCACCAAGGGCGCCAGCTTGTTCTTGAGCTCTTCAGCAATTCCCTGGGGATGGGTAATGATGGTGTCCTTCAACGCGGAAGGACAGGAGCAATCGGATTCGACCTTCGATTGGGGTCCGGTCAGCTGGGGGATGACCCTACGTAGCATTTCCTTGGAGTTGGCCACGTTCTTCTGGAGATTCTGGACCACCATCTCCACGGTCACCGCCTCTTCGCTCTCGCGCCAGCAGTCGTAATCGGTAACCCAGGCCATGGTGGCATAACAGATCTCCGCCTCCCGGGCCAGCTTGGCCTCGGGCAGGGCGGTCATCCCGATGATGTCGGCTCCCCAGGCCCGATACATGAAGGATTCAGCCCTGGTGGAGAAGGCTGGACCTTCCATTACCAGCATGGTCGCTCCGGCATGAACCGTTATACCCATCTCTTGCGCACTCTGCCGCATCAGGCGGCTTGCCACCGGGCAGAAAGGATCGGCGAACCCGATATGCACCACGATACCCTCATCGAAAAAGGTGTTGGCCCGCTGCCGGGTGCGGTCGATCAACTGGTCTGGAATGGCCAGGTCCAGCGGTGCGTATTCCTCTCTCAAGCTACCCACGGCGCTAACTGAGATAATGCGCCGGACGCCCAAGGTCTTCAAGGCGTAAATATTGGCTCGGGCCGGTATGTGGGAGGGATTGAGCCGGTGCCCTCGTCCGTGGCGCGGCAGGAACGCCACCGGCGTCCCTTCCAGCGAGCCCACGACTATTGCATCGCTGGGCTTACCGAAAGGAGTATCAACATCGATGAAATCCACATTGGTCAGTCCTTCCATCTCGTAGAGACCGCTGCCGCCGATAACCGCGATGGCCGCTTCCTTGTGATTCATCCGGAGCCTTTCTCCCCGGTGGAGGCATCAACCGCGAGTTTTAGACTCTCCCTTAAACTCTCCAGATAAGGTGGCCAGCAGACCGCCTCTTCAGTGACTATAGCGGTGATATACCTGCCGGGAGTTACATCGAAGGAGGGATTCAGGGCCGGGACACCGGGAGGAGCCGTGGCCACTCCCCGAAAATGGGTAACCTCCTCCTGGGGCCGTTCCTCTATCTGGATTTCATCGCCGGTCTGCAATTCCAGGTCCACGCTGCTGGTTGGAGCCGCCACGTAGAAGGGTATGTCATTCTCGTTGGCCAATACCGCCAGCGAGTAGGTCCCGATCTTGTTGGCCGTATCCCCGTTGGCGGCGATGCGGTCGGCGCCCGTAATGACGCAGCTAATCCCGCCCCGGCGCATCAACATACCCGCCGCGGAGTCCACCAGCAGGGTGGACGGTATGCCCAGTTGCTGGAACTCCCACGACGTTAGCCGGGCTCCCTGCAAAAAGGGGCGGGTCTCCGTGTTGAACACCTGAAACCGGCGGCCCGATTCCCAGCCGGCCCGAATAACACCCAGGGCCGTGCCGAAGGCGGAGGTCGCCAGAGCGCCGGTGTTGCAGTGAGTCAACACTCCACCGCCATCGGGTATCAACTCTTTTCCCAACTCACCCATCTTGCGGTTGATGGTCTCATCCTCTTCTTGGATCCGTTTCGCCTCGGCCAGCAGCCGCGCCCTGATTGCTTCCGGCTCCCGCTCTGACTCA
>JAKZUA010000267.1:0-6252 GCA_047516825.1 Dehalococcoidia bacterium | reverse complement strand
TCCAGCAGAGTTTCGCGACTCGCCGCGTTCAGGTCTAGTTCAGTGTCCACCTCCCTGGTATGCCACAACTCCCCCGGCCATGCCAGCGTTTTTCCAACGGCTTTGAGCCAATTCACCTCATCAAGTCTGAACAGTTAACGACTTGTACTATACGATCTCAATTCCTTGGTGGCGGTGTTATGATGTGGCGATCGGGACGCGGTTTTGGTGCCGCTGAGACAAAGTGAAGCTGGGCAATGCCAAATTTGACGACGAACAAAAGCGTCCTTGACCAGGTCCCATTCCGGGAAGTGATAGTGGTCATGCGGAGGAAAGATCGATGAGCACGCGAGACTTTGTCGGCTACGGTCCCAATCCGCCGATAGTGGAATGGCCCAACGGGGCTAAGATCGCCGTCTCCGTGGTTGTCAATCAATCAGGAGAAAGGATCTGAGTACTCCCTGGAACGGGCTATCCACAACACCAAGGAAACCAGCCGCGGCTTGGAATCGGCGCACAGCCGGGGCATCGTTTCTTGCCGCCATTAGCTATATTCCTGGGCACCATATAGAGCAATAGGAGGAGGAATGGTCGACATTGGCGGGATTAGTTCAACCATCAGCGACCTGCTGGACCGGCCGTTAAACGAGCAACAAATACGCTATAGCGAAGAGGGGAAGCTTCACCTATGAACAATGATGCTCTACGCAAACTTTTACCTATAGCCGGTTGGCCCGAGGAACGCGCCCAACTAGTACAGACTACTGGGGGAACCGATCCGATATTGCCGACGCCGTTCCGTATTGGCGAGACCAGTACCGCCGCGCTTGCGGCGGTTGGCCTAGCCGTATCCGACTTGTGGGAATTGCGTACCGGGCGTCAGCAGGAAGTCGCGGTCGATACGCGGCGGGCGACGGCTTCATTACGCAGCGGGCGATACATGCAGATGGACGGAGCGCCGGTTTCGACCGAACACAACGCGGTGATGGGCGTCTTTCCTGCTCAAAACGGACGTTGGAGCTATCTCCACTGCAATTTCCCAAACCACCGTGCCGCCGCGCTGAGCGTGCTAGGCGTACCAGAAGATCGGGAGGCAGTCCGCAAAGCGGTAGCGCGATGGGATGCTTTCGAGCTTGAGGAGGCGATTCTCGCCGCCAAAGGCGCCGGGGGCATGGTGCGCACCATGGAAGAATGGGCTCAACACCCGCAGTCCGCCGCGATCGCTTCATTGCCAGTGATGGAAGTTACCAAGATCGCAGACAGTCCGCCGGAAAAGTTCCCCGACGGCGATCGGCCGTTATCGGGAATCCGAGTCCTGGACCTAACCCGGGTCCTCGCGGGGCCGACCTGCGCACGAACCCTCGCCGAGCATGGCGCCGACGTGATGAAGATCACCGGAGCCCACCTACCCAATATCGGCTACCAGGAATACGACACTGGCCACGGCAAACTCTCTGCACATCTGGACCTTCGCGAGGAGCGGGATCTCGAGACGCTCCGTGGTCTGGTCCGCGAGGCGGACGTGTTCTCACAAGGTTACCGGCCAGGGACCTTGGGCATGCGCGGACTTGCGCCGGAGGCGTTGGCAAAATTGCGGCCTGGCATAGTATACGTTTCGCTGTCCGCCTTCAGCCATGTAGGACCGTGGGCATCCCGCCGGGGATTCGACACGGTAGTACAGACGGTCAGCGGCATGACCAGTCGCCAGGGTGAGCTGTTACCGGGTCCCGAAGCGGGGCCACAATTCTATCCGGTTTCAGCAATAGACTATTTGACCGGCTACCTGATGGCTTTCGGTGCGCTGGTGGCCTTAGCGCGACGCACCCGCGAGGGCGGCAGCTGGCTGGTGCGGATATCCCTGGCCCAGACCGGGCGCTGGCTCGTTGAACGCGGCCAGGTGCCGGAAGTCGAGCTAGAGAACGTACCGGGGGAATTCACCCGCGAAGAGTTGGCGAGTTGGTCGATGGTGAGCGAAACGCCAGTCGGTAGACTGCATCATCTCAGTCCGGTAGTACACCTCTCCGAGACGCCACCTTACTGGGGTCGGCCATCGGTCCCGCTCGGCTACAACGTGCCCGTTTGGCCGGAGCGGGATCAGTAGTTAATATCGTACGGGTCCCGGAGAGTGGGGATTGACCACGGCTTTTGTTTCATCCTACAGCCAACGCATCTCAAGAACAGGAACTTTCCCCGGGCGGCATGTGGATCATAGACCACAATCTTGGGCTGCTGCTCGTGACTCAAGAACACTGGAACTGGCGGTCAGGATAATTGACGAATACGCCTCGGATGGATGATCTAGAACGACCAGCAATTAGAATTGAGTCGTTCCTCCTGGTGGGATGATGACTGAAGAACGCCTCCAGTTCACTGTTAAAGACCGCATGGTTTCGGGTCTAAGGGTACTACCTGAGAACGAAGCGTCGGCATACACTTTGGTCTATGCCCCAGGGGCGGGCTCCAATCTGCAGGACCCGTTTGGTAATTACTTGGCGGAGCATCTGGGTCGTAGCGGGATTACGACCATTCGATTTCAGTTCCCCTACATGGAGGAGGCAAATCGTAGGCCGGACCCACCAGGACTCTTAGAAGAAACCTGGAAAGAAGTGATACGAATCACCCTGCCTATCAATGGCAGATTGGTTGTCGGAGGCAGGTCCATGGGAGGACGGATCGCCTCACAAGTTGTTGCCCAAGGTATGGATGTGGATGCCTTGGCATTATTTGCATACCCTCTGCATCCCCCATCCAATCCGGGAAAACGGCGTGATGGGCACTTACCGAAAATCAGCGTTCCGACCTTATTTTGCTCAGGCACCCGGGATCCCTTCGCTTCGGCTGAAGAATTAGCGGAGGCAGCGTCGAAAGTGCCCAAGGCAACAGTCCATCATCTAAATGAGGCAGACCATGGATTCGCAGTATTGAAGTCTAGTGGTCGGACTCGGACTGATGTGTGGGTCGAGGCAGTGGACAGCCTGCTATCCTGGATCTCCGACATCTGACTACATTGCTTATATGGTATCGCACCCTCACCCACCTGCATCCAAAACTATTGAATTAGCTAACCCCGTGTGCAATTATTTCAAGAAAGCACTTTGCCCAGCTGCATAGGTGGATCGCGTTGGATTTGATTAAGGAACAGGGCCATGGTGTGGCTGAGGACCTTGCGGAGCCGCCGGCTGTGCAGATGCCAGGTGTCCTTGACCCAGACCCGCTTCACCTGGTAACGGTCCACCAGTTGGCTAAAGGTCGTATCGATGCGGTATCTGACCCGACTAAGGAAAGGGCTGCGCTTAGGCCAAGGGTCGTGAGTGGCACTGGGGAAGGGCGCCGGCAGCTCGATAGAGTTTTGCTCCAGTTCTTCCTCGAGGAAGGGAGACAAGTAGTTGCGGTCCCCCAACCAGCAGGCCAGCCGTCCTCACAGCCCTAAGGGGAATCGGCGGCCTGCGGGGCCTGTTAGAAGCGGAGTTGGAAGAAACTAAATCGGGAGCCTGACCGTATTAGAGAATATCTATTACGTTTCAATCCTATTTTTTGTGGTCGGGGTGGCGGGATTTGAACCCACGACCACTTCGTGCTGACGTTGGTATAATGGTTATCAACGCTTCAGCTTCGAGGAGGTCTTTGTTATTTCAAGCCCTTTGCCCAAACGCGCGGTTGGTTAGCTTAGAGTTTCTAGTGTCGGCCAGACTGGGGAGCGCCATAGTTCTTTGGAGACCCAGGAAGCCCGATTTCTTGATTACTGTGAGAGGAATGGGTTGCTTCCAGTTGCAACCTTTGTAGATGTTGTCTCCGGCCGTCGGGATGACCGGAAGGAATACCACCGTAGGGTAGAGTACGTGGAAAGCGGTGGAGCCGAGGTCATTGTGGTTCAGTTCTTGGACCGCTTCGGGCGTAATCCCAGCGAGATTCTCCAACGTTATTGGCAGCTTCAGGACCATAAAGTTTCAGTTGTAGCCACCGATGAGGATCTTCAAGAGGAGTTGGTTTTGCTGCTTCGGGCCGGCATGGCTGGAGCAGAGAGTAAGCGTACATCAGAGCGGGTGAGGGCCAACATGAGCAGAGTTGTTGAAAAGGGGGTTCAGGCAGGACGGCCACCCTATGGCCATAGGCCAATACGGGAGGTTGTCGGAGGTAAGCTTCAAACCCGGTGGGAGTTACACCCGGTAGAAGCTCCTATTGCTCGCCAGATTTATAGGTTAGCGGTGGAGGAGAATCTGGGTTACAAAGGTATTGCCGACCAATTGACTCAGTTGGGTTACTTGGGTCGGGAGGGCAGACCCTTTGCTTCCTTTACCTTGCAGCGGGTGTAGGTCAATGAGGCATTGGCCGGGACTTTGGTTTAGGGCAAGAAACCCAGAAAGGGTAATCCCCAACAGGAGTTGGTTAAGGGCCCCGGGTTCTTTCCGGCCATTCTCTCCCCAGAGGAATGGCAGCGACTCCAGGAGCGGCTCACTATCCGGAGGGAGTCTTCTCGGGGACGAACCCACACCAGCGAGTATCTGTTGAGCGGTATTGCCCGCTGTGGTCAGTGCGGTGGTCCCATTGTGGGGAAGGCGGCGGCGGCCTACAAGGGGAAGAATTACCGGAACTACTGGTGTTCTTGAGCTACCAAGTCCCGGTCTCTCTGTGCTACTTACAACGGTCACTCGGCACGCCAGCTTGAGAGGGCGGTATTGGATTATCTAGGGGAGTTTTCCGATCCTGTGCTAGTCAAGCAGCATCTGGCCCTGGGCCAGGCTAAAGAGATGGAACAGAAGGAGTCGGAGTTGGCGGGAGTCTCCAAGGCTTTGACCGACCTGGAGGGGCAGTTTCTCCAGCATCTAGATTTGCTGAAGAGGAGTGTGCTCAGCGAGGCTGAGTTCACCAAGGCCAATGAAGTGGCCAGGAGCCAAAGTGCGGGCCTGGAGGCGCGGCGGGAGGAGTTGAGTAACTGGCTGGAGGAGCAGCTAACCCGGGTTTCCACGGCGGAGCGGTTGCCTGGGGCGATTAAGTCTTTCCTAGCGGATTTTGAAAGTCTGGATGTGCGTCACCAAAAGGCGCAGCTACAGTCCATACTGAAATCTTCCTACGTTTTTCGGGATGAGCGTATTGAGTTGGAGTTTCGGGGGTAGGGCCAATTTGCTCTGACAAATTCAGCCTCAGCTATGTGGTTTACTGTAGCGATTGCTTCAGCAAAATGAGGGCCTAGCTAACTCCAATAGCGATTAACCAAAGGGAGCCGCCATCATCTGTGGCGGCATCTGCTTTTTGGTGTTGTACCTCCATCCTTCCTGCTGAGAAGAGGCTGGTGGTAGAAGGAATCAGGGCCCATCTCCTGAGGGTCGTCCTCCCATTTGAACAGAGCGCTATAAAAAGCCAGGGCTCCTTTTTCGTCGGTGGTGGATAGATCCACCCATGATGGGGTTCCCTGTACATAGCTGGTTATCTCCGGCATGCTTCTAAGCCTCCTCCATCAGGTGGGTAAGGTCTCGGCGTTTCTCCTCTGGTGTTGGTCGTAATCCAACATAGGTCCCTTTTCAGGCTATGCGGCTACTTTCCCCTCATTTTTCAGCAACTCTTCAGTTTGCACTTTCCCGTTGCGAGGCAAACGCGCTTCTATGGTTGCGGTCCTTGGGTCTATGGCATTTTCTTGAGCCATCAGACCGTATTTATGCTCCAGATCCAAGATATACCGGTCCAAATCTTGTTGAGCTTTCTGCACCTCCAACTCTTTCTTATCTACGTCCATCTGCAGCTTCCGCAGGTGGTAGCGGTCTTCCGGATCAAATTCTGCCATGGTCGTCTCCTGGCCACAAGATGAGACCAAGATATTAGTACATGTGTACTACTCCCATCAAGGGGCAGCTGACACTCTGGTTCTACTTGAACAACTTTCCAGAGCTCTCCAAGCAACAGACGATGGTGCTGGCCCGGGTGTTACGACCTTTTAGTTAGAATTTACCGCCAGCACCTTGGAGCAGGCGGCGTTGGCAATGTGAACCCAAGTCTAAACAAAGTGTGCGACATTGGACTATAATTGGTACAGGTTTAAGTTCAGGTTGCTCGATGTATATCCCTTTTAACGTTAGATAGCACTGGATGACCTCGACAACGCCGAGTCCAAATTTTAGGAGGTCGTCCAAATGGCGCTTTCAGACAAGACCCTTACCTGCGTGGAATGCGCACAAGATTTTACCTTCACCGTTGGAGAACAGGAGTTCTTTGCTTCCAAGGGATTTACCAATGAACCGAGTCGCTGTCCCCAATGCCGGGCAGCTCGCAAGAACCAAC
>JAKZUA010000266.1:0-3863 GCA_047516825.1 Dehalococcoidia bacterium | reverse complement strand
CGGGCTAA
Organism: Dehalococcoidia bacterium; assembly: GCA_047516825.1. Lineage (GTDB taxonomy): Bacteria > Chloroflexota > Dehalococcoidia > Lucifugimonadales > UBA3495 > JADFQT01. Next base: position 3,855 of record JAKZUA010000266.1, on the reverse strand, counting down.
TTCATCGTAAGGATGAAGTGAAACATCGCTGCCGAACCCGGTTACAGGCCCGAGCCGATGCTTTGATCTTTACACCTGCCGTGCCTTTGCCATCACTGCCCAATGTAGTTCCCACCTTGGCTTTGGTTTAGTGCCTGTACCCAGCCAAAAGCAACCCTCCCGGGTCAAAATTCGTTGTCAGACCTGCCCCATTTCTTGACCCTCTAATTAGGCTGGGATAGACTAGCGCCGGATTGGATATGCGCCCGTTACCGGCAAGCAGGAGCTTAGCGTGACCACCGCCACCCCCGAGGAAGCCCGCAGTCAGATAGTTAACCTGGTCCGGGATTTCGTCCGCCGCGACGTGGAACCGGTGGCCGCTCGCCTGGACAAAGAGGACATCGTCCCGCTGGATCTCATCGATAAGATGAAGGAGCTGGGGCTGTTCGGTATCACCGTGCCGGAAGAGTACGGCGGCATGGGTCTGGATTACACCACCTTCGCCATGATTTTTGAGGAGCTCAGCAAGGGCTTCATGAGCATCAGCGGCGCCATCGGCACCCACCACATAATGACCTACGTACTGACCCACCACGGTACGGATGAACAGAAGCAACGCTTTCTGCCCGTCCTGGCCTCGGGCAAGAAACGAGGTGGCCTGGCGCTCACCGAGCCCGCTGTGGGCAGCGACGTGGCCAACCTGGAGCTGACCGCCGACAGGGACGGGGAAGAGTACCTCCTGAACGGCACCAAAATGTTCATCACCAACGGCCGCCACGGCGACACCTTCTGCCTGCTGGCCCGTACCGACCAATCCGCTGAACCCAAGCATCGGGGTATCAGCGCCTTCATAGTTGAGAAGGGCGGCGACGGCTTCCGGGTGGGGCGCGACCTGGACAAGATGGGCTACCGGGGCCTCGACACCTGCGAGCTGATATTTGAGGATTTCCGCGTACCAACCGAGAATCTGGTCGGTGGCGAGGAAGGCCGGGGATTCGGGCAGGTGATGAGCGGGCTGGAGACCGGGCGCATTAACATCGCGGCTCGGGCCGTGGGAGTTGCCCAAGCCGCATTCGAGGCGTCCATGCGGTACGCCCAGCAGCGTCACACCTTTGGAGTGCCGATTTCCCAGCACCAGGCGATTCAGCTCAAGCTGGCGGACATGGCGACCAAAATTCAAGCGGCTCGGTTGATGACCTACGATGCCGCAGCCAAGAAGGACTCCGGTGAGAGAGTGGACCTGGAGTCGGGCATGGCCAAACTTTTCGCCAGCGAGGTTTGCCAGGAGGTAACCCTGGAGGCCATGCGCATCCACGGAGGCTACGGTTATGTCAAAGAGTTCCCAGTGGAAAGGTATTACCGGGATGCGCCTTTGATGATAATCGGCGAGGGCACCAACGAAATCCTGCGCCTGGTCATCGCCCGTCAGCTACTGCGCCGGCCCGAGTACCAGGTGTAGGGCCATCCGGCCGTCCCTGGTCCATTATCCCTTCCAGGCTCGGCCGAGCCGCCAGTGGTTCAAGAAGGCCAGCGGCCACAAAAACAAGAAGTAACCGGTAAAGGTCAACCCCCAAAAGGTGACCCACACAAATTCGATCACTGCCGAGCCTTTAATGTGACTAGGGTTGGTTTCGATTACTTCTTCGACAGCTCCCATGACCAGCCCGAAAAGGGCGGCGGTGGCGTAAAGCGTAACAAGGGCTACCAAGACTCGGGCTAACACCGGAAAGCGATAGGTGGGACGATGGACCAACCCGACTAGCAGCCCGATAAGAGGGGAGACCGCGATACCTGCCCAGAGCCCGGGAAACCATTCCCCAATGAGCAAAAAGGCGATTCCACCCCAGGTTAAGCCGGATACGGCGCAAAGCAGATAGTAGCGGGCCTGGGCCATCTTCAGCATGCTCCGCACCGGCGCTCACCGGCTGCCGCCCCCTAAGCGCCGTTGGACAGTCCCAACTCCCGAAGGATAGCTGGTATGCCTTCCTTCTCTGGCTCGGTCAACGAGCGCAGCGGGCGGCTCATTGTATCGCTGTCCAGGACCCCCATCAGCTTGAGCGCCGACTTCATTCCCGATAAGATCGCCGCGTTGGGTCCACCACCCTGGGCCAGCTGGGGGACTTTGCCTACAGTGAGCAATTGAGCGTTGCACTTCCTGACCGTTTCGGCGTCGCCCCGCTCGCCGGCCTCCCAGCCCTGGGCGCATGCCCTGGGCACCAGGTTGGCCACCGCCGGTATCACCCCCTCCACGCCGACGGAGCCGGCGCTGGTAGTGCGGTACACGGTACCCAGGAATCTCAGCAAGGAGATATTTCCCTGCTCGCAAAGGACGTTAAGCTCTGCCAGCAGCTCTCCGGCGCCGGAGCTGTCCTTCACGCCGACCACCGCGCCCTCGCTGGCCAGGGTGGCGATGGTTCCCGGAGCCACCGCCGTTTTGACCGTGGAGGGAATGTTATAGACCCACAAGGGCAGGCCGGAGCGGTCGCTGATGTAGCGGTAGTGATCCAGCAGCTCATCTTGAGCGTGGGGGTAGTAATAGGGCGGAGTTACCGCCACGCCATCCATCCCCATTTCCTGCACGTCCAGCGCCATCTGGAGAGATAGCTCTGTGCTGGGCATCGAAACATTTCCGATGATCGGAACCCGCCCGGCCACTTCATCCACCACCGTTTCCATGCTTATGAGCCGCTGCTGGTTGGAGAGGGAGGCGAACTCCCCGGTCGTTCCGGATGCCCAGATGCCGTGGACCCCGTTATCGATTAGGTAATTCACCAGGCGCCGCAGAGACTGGGTGTCCACTGTTTCATCAGAGTTCAACGGGGTGAGGATGGGTACGATGACCCCTCTAATTTTCTGGTCCGGCATGGCTTTAGATTTCTCCTTTATAGCTTTGGCCTGGTATCGCTTTGGTCAAGACAGGTCTAAATTTCTATCCGGTATACCCGGGCTGCCGTGTCGTGGAGCATGGCCGCTCGCTCGGTGGCGGAGTAGCCCTTGGACAGGCGTTTAAAGGCGTTATACATTAGGTTGTAGGAGTAAGATACCCGATCCACCGGGAAGTTGCTTTCAAACATGCTGCGGTCGGGACCGAACTGCTCGATACAGTAATTCATGAAGGGTGACATGGCCTCGGCCAACTCCTCCGAGCCGATGGGAACATCCCGGTCATGCCAGTCGAATCCGGTGCGGGGCATTCCGATGCCGCCGAGCTTGACGTGGACATTCGGGCAGGCTGCCACCGCGGCGATGCCGCTCCGCCAAGCGCTCAGCACCTCCTCATCCCGGCCGGCGTAGGGGCCGACTCGGATCAATCCTCCGATATGGTTCAGGATGATGGTCAGGTCGGGCAGGGACCGGGCAAAGTCGGCCAGTTCCGGCAACTGAGGAAAGTAGAGCCAACCCTCCAGGGACAGGCCCATGCGAGACAGCACCCGGGCGCCGGCCCGAAAGTCGTCGCTGGCCAATTGCCCGGCCCGGTTGTGGGCCGCGGTGTTTTCCACCTCCGGATGGGGGTCCCAAGTCACCGAGTGGCGTATGCCCCGAAACCGGTTGGGGCTGGCTGCCTGCAAGGCCTCCAGAACCGGCGCCACCCGATCCCCCAGGTCCAAGTCGGCGTGCCCGACGATGGCGGCCGCGGCCCGGCCAGGACCGTAAACCCCGCTGGCGCTGGCGGCGGCCAAGCCCTGAACGAACTCCACTTCACCCACCGGGCGCATCTCCTCCGGCCCGTCGGCGCGGTACATGGACCTGGCTTCGATGAAAACGGTGGAACGCACGTTGTGGCCGCTGTTGATGTCGGCCGCCAACTCGTGGAGGAGGTACCGCTGGTTGGGAAGCCGCTGGGGCCGCAAGTCCCAGAAGTGGTGGTGAGGGTCG
>JAKZUA010000265.1:0-3034 GCA_047516825.1 Dehalococcoidia bacterium | reverse complement strand
GCTGAGGAGCGGAGCGAATAGACCCGTTCCTTCGTCCGCGTAGTGAAAGCGCCCTAAATCTACTTCTCTTTTTTCAATTTACGTTTTTCCTTTAGAGTATTTTGTGCAGTTGTCTGTTTTTCCTTTTTAGCTTTATCTTTTTTACCACCCTTATCACCCATTACTTTTGCTCCTTTGAAAGTGAATCTTCTAGCGGCCCAAGGTTTAAGCCTGATGGGGTTACTGGAAGCGGACTGCCACTATAGTCAGGGATGACATATTATCCAAAATTCTCCATTTCGGCTGACCTATGCCTTCAGCAAGACCCGAATCGATTAGATTGCAGTTTACCACCGGTCTTTGGGTCTCGGCAACGTTCTCTTGCTCCGGCGTGGGACAAGGTTTCTGCTATGGACACCCCGTTGTCCAGGACCGTCCGCCAGGGTAGCAGCAGGTCCTTCTGCTGAATGTAGCTCACACGGCCAAGTCTTTCCCCCAGCCGTCCTTTGTCTTGTCCGCCGTCCCCGCCGCCCAAGCAGACGGTACCGCGGTCCGGTTGGTCCAGTCCGACCGACGATTATGTTCAGCAAGGTACTTTTGCCGCAGCCGCTGGGGCCGATGATGCTGATGAACTCACCAGGCTCAACCGCCGGATCCACGCCAGCCAGCACCGGCACCCGGCGGCTGCGGCAAATGACAGGTCCAAGGATTTAATCCGTAGTTTCAGAATCCCGATTAAGCATCACGGTAGATTTTGCCGCCGGTTTCCCGGAATTCCCGAGCCTTCTCCTCCATCCCTGCGCTAAATACCAACTCCGGCTCGACTCCCTGACGCTCGGCGTATTCCCGGACGTCCTGAGTGATCTTCATGGCACAGAACTTGGGACCGCACATGGAGCAGAAATGGGCTACTTTGGCTCCCTGGGCCGGCAGGGTCTCGTCGTGGTACTCCCTGGCCCGGTCAGGGTCTATGGCCAGGTTGAACTGGTCTTCCCACCGGAACTCGAAGCGGGCCTTGGATAGAGCATCGTCCCAATGATGGGCCATGGGATGGCCCTTGGCCACGTCGGCGGCGTGGGCGGCGATTTTGTAGGTGATCACTCCTTCTTTCACATCGTCTTTGTTGGGCAATCCCAGGTGTTCTTTGGGCGTGACGTAGCAGAGCATCGCCGTGCCGAACATCCCTATCATCGCCGCTCCAATGCCCGAAGTGATGTGGTCGTAGGCGGGGGCGACATCTGTAACAAGAGGTCCCAGGGTGTAGAAGGGCGCTTCGTGGCACACCTCCAACTGGCGGTCCATATTCTCCTTGATCTTGTGCATTGGCACGTGGCCGGGTCCTTCGATCATCACCTGGACATCGTGTTTCCAAGCGATCTTGGTCAGCTCACCCATGGTTTCAAGTTCGGCGAATTGGGCTTCGTCATTGGCGTCGGCGATGGCTCCCGGCCTTAGCCCATCTCCCAAAGAGAAGGAGATGTCGTAGGCCCGCATGATCTCGCACAATTCCTCGAAGTTGGTGTACAAGAAGTTCTCCTGGTGGTGGGCAAGGCACCATCCAGCCATGATAGAGCCGCCTCGGGAAACGATGCCTGTTAGCCTTTTTGCTGTCAGAGGCACGTAGCGAAGCAACGTGGCGGCGTGGATGGTGAAATAATCAACCCCTTGCTCCGCCTGTTCGATGATGGTGTCCCTATACATCTCCCAAGTTAAGTCCTCGGGACTGCCGTCCACCTTTTCCAGGGCCTGGTACATGGGCACCGAGCCGATGGGAACCGGCGAGTTGCGGAGGATCCATTCCCTGGTTGTATGTATATCCGTCCCGGTGGACAAGTCCATGACCGTGTCGGTGCCCCACCGGGTAGCCCAGAGCATCTTCTCTACCTCTTCTTCGATGGAAGAGGTAACGGCCGAGTTGCCGATATTGGCGTTGATCTTGACCGAAAAGCCACGACCGATGATCATCGGCTCGGTTTCCGGATGATTTATGTTGGCCGGGATGATGGCGCGGCCCTCTGCCACTTCCTGCCGCACGAATTCCGGCTCGAAGCCTTCCCGGATGGCGATGAACTCCATCTCGGGGGTGACGATTCCTTGACGGGCGTAATACAACTGGGTTACAGCCTTACCGGCCTTGGCCTTTAGAGGCCGGCGTTCCAGCCCTGGAAACGCCAGGGCGTCGCCGCTGCCGTTTGTCCCCATTCTCGACACGGAGAATTCTTCTACGTCGCCCCGCTCCTGAATCCAATTCTTGCGCACGGCGGGCAACCCCTTTCTCACGTCCAGTTCCGCCCCGTCGTGGGTGTACGGTCCACTGGTGTCATAAAGATCAAGAGGCGGGTTTTCTTCCTGGCCGAACCGCCCGGCCGTGGGCGTCAGGGTGACCTGGCGAAACGGCACTTGGATATCCGGGCGGGACCCTTGGGCGTAAACCTTCTTGCTGGCTGGGAAATTTGCTTTACCCTGGATCAGGTTTCTGGTTTCGAACACGCTGGTCATAAACCACCTCTCTAAAATAGGAAAAGGCCACCAAGAAACGGGTTTGGCGGCCTCAATCAGCCCAAATACCATTGCCCGATTCCCTCCGCTGGCATTACCCAGGTCAGGTTCACAGGGTCGCCCCGATGAATCGGAGCCTCTCAGCCCGGCTTAACCGAGCTCCCCTACGCGCGTCAGCCTTTTCAATTGTTAATGGCTGATATTATAGAAAGGCCCCTGCAGGCATGTCAACCTCGTATGGTGCGTTTATAACCTACATCCATGAACCTCATAGCGCGTCCTGTAATAGCCAAATAGAAGTCCTTTTGGTGCTCCCAAAATTTATCCCAAATTAGACGTTGTCGCCAGCACCTCCATTTTGGAGCGCAAGAGACCAAGGCGCTCGAGAATGTCGAACAATGGGTTTGACGGTGATTTACTCCGAATCCACCGATGGACCCGGATGGAGGGCGTGAGGACAGCGGAAGAGGGGGGAGGGAGTTGCAGGCGCGATGATCCGGGCTGGAATTCGGGTAGACGGGAGGTTGGCGGGCGGTCGCAGGCGCTTTTGGGGGCG
>JAKZUA010000264.1:0-5305 GCA_047516825.1 Dehalococcoidia bacterium | reverse complement strand
CGATACATCCTTTCCCGTAAGTCACCTACATTGAGTTGCCACTCTTCCATGAGTTGCACTATGTCTGTCATCCCTTCCACCACCGCCAATCGACTTCTTTTACAGAATATCGCAACTCCTCTTCGGGTTCGCTTTATGTAGGTTTCACCTTAGCTTTGGTTTAGAGGTGGACCAATTTGGTCCACCTCTTTTTGATGGGAAATGCGGGGCATTATTTGCCGAACTAGGCCGCAGCAGGTAAAGACCGGTGCGGCGAAATACAGCACCAACCGGGCATTCTCCGCAAGCGTCCCCAGGTGAGTTAAAATGGCCTGGGAAACAATTCCCGATTCGCGCAAAAGCTTGGTTACCAATTCAGGAAATATGTGGACCTAGGGGGAGAATCATGCCAGATTTAACATCCATGGCCATTTCGGTTGGGGCGTTACTAAAAAGTAAGCAGCAAACCCTGGCGGTGTCTGAATCCGCGGGAGGGGGACTGATTTCCGCCTCCTTGGTGGCCGTGCCCGGCGCATCGGCCTACTACGTTGGCGGAGTGGTGGTATATACCCGGGTTGCCCAGCGGGGATTGCTCCAGGTCCCAGACCAAGCGATGGAAGGAATTCGGGCCAGCAGCGAGCCCTACGCCATGTTGAACGCCCGCACCGTTAGGGAGGCCTTGGGGACTACCTGGGCGCTGAGTGAGACGGGAGCCAGTGGACCCACCGGGAACCGCTATGGCGACGCGGCGGGCCACTCCTGCATAGCGGTGTCCGGCCCGGTAGAACGAGCCATTACTTTGGAGACCGGCCACGGTGACCGGGAAGCCAACATGTGGCAGTTTGCCAGGGCCGCCCTGGATCTGCTGGAACAATGCGTCCAGGAATCCGGCTAGCGCATTCAGGCTAACGTATTCAGGCCGGCGCCAGGTTGGTGAGGTGAGGCCTAGCTAAAGTAGCCGGCGGTCAGATGCTCTTTTATGATGCCGGCGACCAGCTCCGGTCGCTGTAGGGGTACATCGTGAATACTGTCTTCCAGCCAGACTGTCTTTCCCCGTGGAAGCAGGCTGCCGGCCTGGGCCACGGACTCTTCTCGCCTGCGCTGCCGCTCTGAGACATCGGCGTTGCCCAATTGGCGGGCGGGCATCAATAAAACCGAACACGCTACTTGGGGGTACAATTCCGGCGGATGATGATCCCAAAGTGCATCGATGATCCGCAAATGGTTATCTCGGCTTAGCCAGGCGCGGATGGTGTTGTCCGTTAGCACCTCGAAGTTGGCCAGCACCGCTGCTTCGGCTCCAGGACTCATTGGAGTTGATGCCTGCCGGGACTGGACTCTTTGGGTAAACGCTTCCAGGGTTACTCCGGAGAATATCGGTGGGGCCATCTGCTCCCTGGCCTGGTCCAGGCTGGCGTAGCGGGCCGAGGGCTGAATCATTCCGCCGTCTACAAAGCAAAGCCCCTTAGGGACCTCTGGATTGGCGACGGCAAACTCCAACGCCACGTCGGCGCCCCAGGAATGTCCGGCAATCAGTGGCCGCTTCATGCCCAGGCCTTCGATCAGCCCCGTAAGGTCCTGGCTCACGCTGGCGAAGTCATAGCCCCGCTCTGGCTTAGTGCTGGCTCCATGCCCGCGCTGATCCATCGCCACCACTCGATGGTCGCCCTGGGCCAATAATGGCGCTACCAAGTCCCAGATGTGGCAAGTAGACGCCAACCCGTGCAGCAGGATTATCTCCTGCCCGCCGCCTCCCCAGTCCCGATAGTGGAAACTTAGCCCGTTTATCGTGAGCCAATTATCTTGCGGCTGTTTCTCCATGCCTTGCTCCAGCTCGAAAACGCAGCTAGCCGATAACCAGCCTTAGAAACCAAACATGAGGTATCCAACTCTCCGGCTTGTCTCGACTAGCATGATACCTATGCTCCAACGAGGAAGGCAAGCCGCGCGATCCTTCCGGTTGGCCCAGGGAGGCCCTAGTCCCGGGCCCTATAGCAAAGCCGGGGTCTGTCTGAACCGCCATTCCAAGGCCTGCGCGCTTCAGCTAGGCATTAGTTTAGGGAACCGCCCTACCCGCAAACCGCTTTCTGGGTGGGGGTCTGGCCGGCCAGTTACGCCCCAGGCCGGTTTATCTCAAAAAGTTAACCCAGCGCTTCCTACTGCAAGCGTTCGTTTTCCTAACGTTATCGGCTTGTTTCCGTTAGAGAACCGCTGATAGTCCTAGGTCATTACTGAGTGGGTCTAAGCTGAATCTTTTACTGGTAAGTAATTCTGGTGTCGGATCAAGCCCGGTACCCAGAGCGCAGCTGCAAATTTCTTTTCTGTTAGCCCGGACCCGAATATTTTATCAGAGGGAAGGCCAATGGCTGTACGTTATAGGCGGTTAAGAGGTAGGGGTCGCACCAATTTTCTCAGAGAGCCCATGCTTCTATTTTATTCCATGATTGCCGGCGGGTTGCTGCTGGCGGTGGTGATTAGAATCGCGCTGGTTTCGTGAAGAGGTAAGCCGTATGGAATTATTGCAAATCGGAGTCTTCTGGGTGTTGCTGGGCGGAGCCTTGGCGACTGTTCTGGTGGTTGGTGTCGTGGCGGGTGGAGTCTCTTACAACCGGCTGGAAAGAATCGCAATAGACATGTCCACGGATGAGGAGTCGCTCAGCAATGCGGATGAAGGGCTTCCCTATCACCCGGTTAATGCCAAGGGATTGGTGAGCGGGCTGTCTCGCAAGCTGAAAATCACCGGCGACTCCGCATAAAGGCTAAAAAACTCCCACCTTGGCTTAAACGGCTTAAACCTGCAGCGGGTTTCTGAACCCTCATATCCCTCCGCTCCGCCCAAGTTTGGGTTACACCCACCTTCAGAGAAATCCCCCCTTTTAGATCTCCGGCTTTGCCCCTACCAGGGAGCCAACTGCTGCCGGTGTTCAATGAAGTCCGCCGAGCCAACTGGTACCCATCCCCATCGGCGACTATAATGGTCCCTAACAGGAACCGGGCAAGAACCGTTGGGCGAAATATCAGCTTCCTCGGTGGGCTTGGCACCTATTTTGCGTCGGGCGGGAAACAGAAAGAGGGCGGTTATATGAGGAGGGCGGTTATATGTCAACGCCAACCCTAGCAGAACCCGCGGTTAAGCGAGTCACTTACCTGGACCCTACTGGACATGTGCAAGTTGTAGAGCGTCAGAACGCCCGGCGGCTTGCGTCTGTAAAGGGTACCACGGCGGCCCTGCTGGATAACGGAAACGACACCTCCCGTTTTTTCTTCGAGGCGCTGGCTAACATCCTTAGGGATGAGTTTGGAGTAGCCCAGGTCATTTTAAAGACCAAGTTCATTTCTTCCAAACCGGCCCACGAAGGGATGCTGGCCGAAATGGCCCGGGACGCCGATTTCATGGTTGCTGGGGTAGCCCTTTGAGGCTCCTGCACTTCGGGCAGTATGCTCGACGGAATTCGCTTTGAAGAAACCGGAAAACCCGCCGTGGTAGTGGCCACCAGCAGCTTTGTACGCCTGGCTACATCCATAAAGCGGTCTATGAATCTGGAAGACCTGCCCCTGGTAGCCGTATCTCATCCCTTGGGCGACCGGGACGTCGCTGCGGCTAAGGCCCAGACGGTGGCCGAAGAAATCGTAAATGCCCTGACCGGCTAACCGCGGGTTCTTTCCCACACCTTCGTAAAGCCCAAATTCCGGCCTGGGAGCTTTCCTATGGTGACAGGTGATACAACGCCGAAACTGACCGGCCTGGACTCGGTTCAGGGCGCCATCGACACCATTGAGCAGTACTTTGAAAACGGCTGGACCGACGGCCTGCCGGTAGTTCCCCCGACGGAACAAGCGGTACTGGCCATGGTCGCCGCCGCCGGTCGGGATACCTTGGAGGTCCTTGGCGTTATGCCTCCCCGCATGGGCGTGGTAACCGTCGAGGCGGTAGCCACCAACGCGGTCATGGCTGGCTGCCGCCCGGAGTACATGCCAGTGGTGCTGGCGGCGGTTGAAGCCCTGTTGGACCCTCAGTTCGATGTTCAGGGGTTGCAGGCCACCAGCGATCCGGCGGCGCCGCTGGTGATCGTAAGCGGACCGGTGGTGGAGCAGGTGGGAATCAATCACGGAATCGGGCTTTTCGGCCATGGCAGCCGGGCTAATGCCACCATTGGCCGGGCGGTCCGGCTACTAATGGTAAACGCGGGCGGGGGACACCCGGAGAGCGGGGATAAATCTACCATGGGCTCTCCATCCAAGTATTCCTACTGCATCGGCGCGGACGTGGACACGCCTTGGGCTCCGGTCCACACCGAATTCGGTTTCGACGCAGAGGATAGCTGCGTTACCGTCTACGCGGCCGACGCTCCCCGAGGCAACAACCCCGGCGGTTCCGGCAGCATGGAGTTTCCACTGTGGATATTGGCCGATTCCATGTCGAACCTGAACCACAACATTATCCACGGCGGGCATGTGGTGGTGGTAATCAGTCCCTTGATTGCCCGGCACCTGAGTGAGGATGGCTGGACCAAGGAGGACGTTAAGCTATATCTCTATGAGCGCGCCCGGGTGCCGGTGGAGCGGGTCCAGAGATACAAGCAGCTACGATATGGGCGGGACCAGGAGGCGGGAGACCTTTACTACTGGCCCCACTGGCTGAATGTGGACGAGCCGAACATCAACGTGCCGGTGGTCAGACATCCAGACAACGTGCTGGTGCTGGTGGCCGGAGATTCGGGACGCTCCCGCTCCGCTTACTGCCCGGCGCGCCCCTACAACCGACCGGTTACCAAAAAGGTTCGGTTACCGGCCTAGGGTTCCTCCCGCAGGCCGCGCCCGCCCCGCCGCTCACCTTCTGAACCGAATATTCTCGGTTTGTCCCGGAAAGTGACGCGCTCAGTGCCAGCGGCTCCAAAGAAAGGCCCCCAAGCATCAACCACTTGGGGGCCTTGAACCATTGGCGGAACCATTTTGGCGCCCTAACTCGCCAACATTTAGTTTTTAGTCATCAGCGGGAACGGCGGCCTTCACCTTCTGCTTGAAGGCGGGCATGACGTCCCGGGCCAGCCACTCCAATTGCTCCAGAATCACCTTCTCGGGGGTGCCCACCGGATGACTCATGCCGACTCGATCTAACCCGGGATACCTCTCTTCTGTCCGCTTTAATGTCTCGATTATCTGGTCCGGTGTGCCGCACAGGAAGGAGCCCGCCTTAACGGCGTTCTCCAGGGTGGGAAGCCCGGCGTTGGGCGCTTTCCTGGGGTCGCTGATATCCAGGATCTGTTGCTCGCTGAGGCCCCGAGTCAGCCGTAGCGGACCGAACATCTTGAGGTTTTCTTCGTAG
>JAKZUA010000263.1:0-8088 GCA_047516825.1 Dehalococcoidia bacterium | reverse complement strand
CTGGCGGCTCCTGGTTCCAACCCTGTTCCAGCAGGTAGTCCCGAACAAACTGCTTGTCGTAGTTTGGTTGCGACTGGCCCGGCCGATATCCCTCCATATCCCAGAACCGGCTGGAATCGGGGGTCAGCAACTCATCTATTAAAATCAGCTCCCCATCCAGAGTCCCAAACTCCATCTTGGTATCGGCCAGGATGATTCCCCGGCTATTGGCGTATTCCTGCGCGGAGGAAAACACCGCCACGCTGGTCTCTTGCAGCTGACGGGCCATTGCCGCGCCAACCATGTCCAGAACCTCCTGGTCCGACATGTTCTGGTCGTGGCCTTCTTCAGCCTTGGTGGTAGGGGTAAATATGGGCTGAGGAAAGGGCGTTCCCTCCAGTAGACCCACCGGCATGGGCTTCCCGCTGACCGTACCCTCCCTTCGGTACTCGCTCCAGGCCGAACCGGTGATGTAGCCCCGCACGATGCATTCAATATCGATACGTTCAGCCTTGCGGACGATCATTGCCTGGCTCGCCAGCTGGGGAGAGATTGCGGAAAGCAGCTCATTCCCCCGGTAGGTGGCCCCCACGTCCGGAGCATCTGCCAAGCATATCAGATGGTTGGGAACTATGTGCCTAGTCTTCTCGAACCAAAAGGCGGCCATTCGGTTCAGAACCCGGCCTTTGTTCGGAATGCCGTCGGGCAGCACCACGTCGAAGGCGGAGATGCGGTCGGTGGCTACCATCAACAGCAGCTCGTCGTTGACGGCATAGGTGTCTCGCACCTTGCCCCGGTGTAGCTGGTTGGGAAGTCTCGTCTCAAGGAGCATAATCTTACCTACTTAAACTACGTTTTGTTAGATTCGATGGATGTTGCCTAGACTTTAGAGGGGGGTTAATAAGTCAGTGCGAGGGGCAACGCCCCGAAGCAATCTCTCTGAGAACACGAGATTGCTTCGGGGCGCTCGGAATGACAAAAGAAGAGCTTTTTAAACACACTCTCAACGCTTGGTCGTGGCCTGGGCCGGTAGCAGGCCGGCCCTTTGCAACGTCTCGTCCACGTAGCGGGTGTAATAACCGTAATCGAACAGCTCCTCCAACTCCTCCAGGGACAACCGGTTCCGAGCGTCGGCGTCGGCTTTTAGCAGCTCGCGAAAGTCCTCATTGTGATCCCAACTCCGCATGGCGTTTCGCTGCACGACCTGATAGGCCTCTTCCCGGGCCATGCCCCGGTCCACCAGCGCCAAGAGGACTCGCTGGCTGAATATCAGCCCCCGGCTGTCCTCGATGTTGGCCCACATCCTCTCTGGGAAAACCCGCAAGTCCTTAACGATGCGGGTGAATATGCTGAGGATGTAATCCAGAGCCAAGCAGGAGTCCGGGAGGATGATGCGCTCGGCCGAGGAGTGGCTGATATCCCGCTCTCCCCACAGGGCCACGTTTTCCAAGGCGGTGACGCTGTGGCCGCGAATCAGTCGAGCCAGTCCACAGATTCGCTCCGCCAGCTCGGGATTGCGTTTGTGTGGCATGGATGAGGAGCCGGTTTGGCCCTGACCGAAGGGTTCCTCCAATTCATGGATTTCAGTCCGTTGCAGTGACCGGATTTCCGTGGCGAATTTCTCCAAAGACGCGGCGATAAGAGCCATTGTGACGACAAAGTGGGCGTAGCGGTCGCGCTGCACTATCTGGCTGGAGATGGGCGCGGCTTGCAGACCCAAACGGGCGCAAACCCGGTCCTCTACCTGAGGGGGTATGGTGGCGTGGGTGCCCACTGCGCCGGAGATTTTCCCGACCCGGATGCTATTGCAGGCCTCAACCAGCCGAGTCCGCTGGCGGCGCAGCTCCTCCCACCACACCGCGAGTTTCAAACCCAGGGTTATGGGCTCGGCATGTACCCCGTGGGTGCGGCCCATCATCATGGTGTCCTTGTATTTCACCGCCTGCTCGCCCAGCGCCAGTATCGCCTGGTCTAGGTCCTGAAGCAGCAGGTCCCCAGCATCCACCAACTGCAAGGCCTGAGCGGTATCCAGCATGTCCGATGAAGTCATGCCCAGGTGCAGCCACCTGCCTTCCGGACCCAGATTCTCGGTTATCGAGGTTATGAAGGCGGTCACGTCGTGGCGGGTAGTCTCGAAAATCTCCATCATCCGCGAGTGGTTGTACTTGGCCTTACGCAGACGGGCCATGTCCTCTTCCGGGATGACCCCTTCCTCAACCCATGCTTCCGCGACGGCCAGCTCCACCAGGAGCCACTGACCGTACTTGTTTTCGTCTGACCAAACCCGCTTCATTGCCGGCCGAGAGTATCGGTCGATCACGAATCAGCCTCCTCTGAATTCATCGTTCCTGGCACCGTTGTTGGCCCCCTTCGTTGATTGCTGGGTAGATCTTTCTCGCCGTGTTAAACGCCGTCTCAGGAGCCGGAGCCGCCGTCCGCGTCGTATTCTTGCAGCACGGACAGCACATCCCCGAAATCGCGGAAAGGCCGGAAGGGAATTCCCTGGCGCTGGCATTCCTCGGCCAGGATGCTATGGGCGAAGACCTGGTCGGCTTCAACCGCGGCCTCGAAGTCGGACCGGCCATCTCCCACGTATAGCACGCGATAACCCTGCTGGCGGAACCGGCTCACTACCAGACCCTTGGAGTTGCCCCGATGGGGCTCCCCGGGGTAGGTAAAGTTGTATTTATAGTCTATTCCCTGGTCGCTAAAGCTGGTTTCCACCGCATACACTGGCACCTGGGGAAAGCCCTCTTTTTCCAGGAGGGCCTCTATGTAGAAGTCCAATCCCTGGCTAACGATGACCAGGGGCAGACCCCGGTCCTGGCAGTGCCGCCATACCTCCCCAAACCAGGGCCGCAGGTTGGCGTTGGCCTTTACGTAGTCTTGCATCTCGGGGCGGTCCGCCAGTATGTTGCGGAAGGTGATCTCCTGGTACTCTTTGAGAGTTAATGCTCCGGACCGGAACCGGGCCCGAACATCCGGCCAGGTAGTATCGCCGAACCGTTTTAGCAGCATCTCCGCCACATTCTGCGCCGCGGCGGTGTCGTCAAAGTCGGTAAGCACGGCTGGGAGCATCTTAGCGGGCCTGCAGCTCCTTCCGGTACTCCTCAAACGCTTGCCGGATGGCGGGGTATTTGATACCCAGCACCTGGGCTGCGAATAGTGCGGCGTTGCGAGCCCCCCAGGCCCCCACCGCCATGCAGGCCACTGGAACGCCGGGCGGCATCTGAACCGTGGCCATTAAAGCGTCTATTCCCTTCAGCTCGCTGGAGGCCAGCGGAATTCCGATGACCGGGATGGTGCTCCATGCCGCCAGAACACCGCCCAGGGCCGCCGATCCGCCGGCAGCGGAGATGAATACTTCGATACCCCGCTCCCGCGCCGAAAGAGCATACTCCCTTACGCGCTCTGGGTTGCGGTGGGCCGACATGACGCGAACTTCGTAGTCGACTTTGAGTTGCTCCAGAGTGTCCACGGCGCCTTGGACCACGGGCTCGTCCGAGGCGCTGCCCATTATCACAGCCACTAAGGGCAATTTAGTACCTCCCCATATTGGTTCGCATTACCAGGATACCCTTCAAAACCCCAATCTCCGGCAGGTAAATTGGAAACCCAGCCCTCTTTTATCGCCTGGCATCGCGGAAAGGCCGACGCTAAAGCTCCAACTGCATTCGGAAGGCTTCTACTAGGGCCTGTTCCACCGCTTCCTGCTCGAGGCGAATGTCCACCCCATTTACCAGCAAGGACATTCCCTGCTCGCCAAACCCTAGGTCCAATACTATCTCCCGCTCGCCGTCCTCCTCCCAGGTTAGTATTGCGTTAACGTAGTCCGACTCCTCGAGTTCTTCTAGATTGTCCAACATAGGATAAGACTCGTCCGAGTCCTCTTCTTTCTCCTCTTCTTCCCAGGAGGAGATGTTCTCCACCTCTCCCTGGCCGTTAAGCAGGACTGAGTTCATCTCCTGGAGCAAGCTCCTCAGGCCCAGGGACTCGGCGATGCGGGCCAGCTCCAACCTCTGGGCCTGCTGCTCCTCTTCGTTGGCCTGCCTTGCCCTTTGACGCTGCGCCCGTATCTCAGCCAGCTCATCCCGCAACCCCCGGAGCGTATCCCGCCAGACCATGTATCCCTCCTGATGGATTGGTTAAAGTGTTTAAATTACCGCTCCCCCCAATAAGGAGGGACACCACTTTTATGAACCCTAGTTCTCACTAGATGAGCGGCTTATATCGCCGGGTGACCGCAAAACAAAATTCATCCACCCCAGGGAAATCGGCCAACCCGGTCTCCTGCCTAACCCGCTGCAAGGCATCTAGGAGGTCCAAATATCCCAACCCCAGGTGCCCCTTCCCCAGATTGGGCGGGCACTTACCCATCAGCCGGAGAGCCCGCGGTACATAGGATTGCCAAATTCCGAAAAGCGTCGGGTCTCTCGAGCAAAGGAGGTAGGAGACGAACTCTTTACCCAAGCCGGGCAAATGGTAGGAACCACCACTGGCGGCGCATTCGGCGAACCTCCCTTCTAGCGTGATGGTATCATAGAGCAGGAAGTCCAAGGCATCCCTTACCTCTTCCAATTGGTTGGTCCGGAACTCCCGGATTCCCCGGGCCCCCGAGGACCGATACAGAGTCAGGGCCTGATCCCAGGAAAGTACAGCCAACGCCTCCTGCGCCAGCCAAATACGGGACTCCGCGAACCGGCTCCAGCGCAGCCGCCGGTATTCCGCCAAATACCCCAGGCCGGCCGTCTCCCGATAGAACTCCCATAGCCCTACAGGCTTTGGGGCACCGGATTCGGCAGCCATGCCCCGTTCTCAACTGTGCTGGGTATTTCCCCAATATCCTTACGCCCAATATCTTTGCGATAATAGCAGCCTTCAAAGTGGATCATCTCCACGCGGCGGTAAGCGTTGGAGCGGGCATCGGCCAGGTCATCTCCCCAACCCACCACGGTCAGTACCCGGCCGCCGCCGGTGACCACCGCTTCGGGATCTTCCCTATCTCCGGGGCTCTCCCCGGCCAGCCTGGTGCCAGCGTGGAAGACGATGGAGCTGGGCGCCTCCGTCTCTAAACCGGCTATTCGGTATCCCGTCTGATATTCCCCAGGATACCCTCCGGAGGTGATCACCACTCCCACATGAGGCTGGGATCGCCAGCTTACTTGAACCTGGTCCAGAGTCCCCTGGGCGCAGGCCAACATCACTTCCAGCGGGTCCGATTCCAGCAGGGGCAGGATTACCTCGGCTTCCGGGTCACCGAACCGGCAATTGAATTCTAACGTCTGGATTCCCTTCTCGGTTAACATAAGACCGGCGTAGAGCACTCCCCGATAGGGAGTCCCCCGCCTGGCCAGCTGACGCAGCACCGGAGCGATAACCGTGCCTTTGACATCTTCCGCCAATCCCTCGTTCCAGAATTCAGGAGGCGCATAGCCGCCCATGCCGCCGGTGTTGGGACCTACATCGCCTTCGCCCACCTGTTTGTAATCGCAGGCGGCAACCAAGGGAGAGATGGTTTCGCCGTCGGTAAAGGCGAAGACCGAGACTTCCTGCCCGGTTAAGAACTCCTCAATAACCACGGTTTGACCGGCTGCGCCAAAAGCCCCCTCGGTCAGACAGCGGCGAACCGCCGCTGACGCCTCTTCAACGTTTGGACCCAGCAGTACGCCCTTTCCCGCCGCCAGGCCGTCGGCCTTGACCACCGTGGGACCGGGGCGGGACGACAGGTATTCCAGGGCCCGCTGCTCATCCTGAAACACCCCGAAGCTGGGGCCGGGAACACCGGCCACCTGCATTAGAACACGGGCGAAGCCCTTGCTGGACTCGATTCGCGCCGCTGCCTGAGTGGGCCCAAAGGCGGGAATGCCGGCTTCCGCCAGCCGGTCGACCACACCGTTGGCCAGGGGCACCTCCGGCCCAACCACCACCAGGTCGATCCCCAGGGAACGGGCCGTTTCAACCACTGACGGGGTGTCGCTGGGGTCAACCGGCAGGTTGGTCGCCAGCCGGGCGGTTCCCGCGTTGCCTTCAGCAACCCAGAGCCGGTCCAGCCGAGGGCTTTGACTAATGCGCCAGGCCAGCGCGTGCTCCCGACCGCCCGAACCTAGAAGGAGAACCTTCAAGTCCCGTGCCTCCCGTCTATTCCCATTCAATAGTGCCCGGCGGTTTGCTGGTGATGTCGTAAACCACCCGATTAACACCGGGGACCTCGTTGACAATGCGAGTGGATATTCGCGCCAGCACCTCATAGGGCAGCCGAACCCAATCCGCCGTCATGGCGTCGTCGCTGGAAACGGCCCGAATCGCACAAACGTAGCCGTAGGTCCGAAAATCGCCCATCACTCCCACGGTACGGCTGTCGGTCAAGACGGCGAAGCTCTGCCAAATTTCCTCATAAAGGCCGGCAGCCGAGACCTCTTCGTTGACGATGGCGTCGCATCCGCGCAGCAGGACCAGCCGTTCTTCCGTGACCTCCCCAATTATGCGGATGGCTAGCCCCGGACCGGGAAAAGGCTGCCGCATGACCACTTCTCGAGGCAGCCCCAACTCCAGACCTACTTCCCGAACCTCATCCTTGAATAGGTAACGCAGCGGCTCCACCAGCTCCAGCTCCATGTTTTCGGGAAGGCCGCCCACGTTATGATGGGTTTTGATGCGGGCCGAGTTCCGGCTGTCCGGCGTTTCGCTTTCTATGACATCCGGATACAGGGTTCCCTGAGCCAGGAACTGGGCGTTGCTCAACTCGGGAGCGACTTCCTCAAAAACGCGGATGAATTCCTCGCCGATGGCCTTACGTTTGGCTTCCGGATCGGTGACCCCTTCCAGCCGGGTAAGGAACCGCTGGGAGGCATCGACGTACATCAGATTCAGACCCAGGCTGCGCTGGAAGGTTGCCTGAACTGCCTCCGGTTCCCCGGCTCTTAACACTCCGTTGTTGACAAAAATACAGGTCAGTCGATCCCCAATTGCCCGGTGCAGGAGCAACGCCGTTACCGCCGAGTCCACGCCGCCCGACAAAGCACAGATGACCCGACCTTCGCCGACCTGGCGCTGAATGCGGTCCAAGGCGCTGGCGACAAAATTGGCGGGAGACCAGGCGCTCTGGCACTGGCAAACCAGCCGGAGAAAGTTGTCCAGGATGGACATGCCCAGGGGGGTATGGGCCACCTCCGGGTGGAATTGGAGTCCAAATATCTTGCCGCCGTTGCTGATGGCGGCCATGCCCGAGTTTTCGGTTTGAGCCAGGGCGAAAAAGCCTGATGGCAACTCCTCAATCCGGTCCCCGTGGCTCATCCACACCTGGCAAGTAGGAGGCAGGCCTTGAAACAGAGCATTGTCCTGCTCCTCGCGCTCTAGTGTCGCCTGACCGTATTCCCGTTTGTCCCCAGGCGCTACTCGTCCTCCCAACTGATGAACCAGGGCCTGCATCCCGTAGCAGATGCCAAGCACCGGCAAGTCCTGCTGGAATACCCAATCCGGAGCTAAAGGGGCATTGGGCTCGTAAACGCTGGCGGGACCGCCGGAAAGGATGACACCCTTGGGTTTGACGCGTTGACAGATTTGATCCCAGGTGGCGGAGGGCTGGATTAATTCGGAATATACCTTCAGCTCGCGGATCCGGCGGGCGATCAGATGGCTGTACTGAGAACCAAAGTCAACCACCACGATGCCCTCCACCGCCGCCCGCTGGAGGTCCGAAGCCAATTCCGGCTCTGCTGTCACCCCTGCTCCCAGTCCCCTTCTCGGCTCGATTCTTGGGTATTCCCGGCCCTAGTACGGGCAGAAAACCGCTTCGGGAACAGCCGGCAAATTCACGAAGATTCGCCCGCCGTGCATCAAAAATATACCATACCCCATCGTCGCTGACTACCCAGGTGATCACCCAGTAACTGTTCAGACTTGATGAGGTGAATTGGCTCAAAGCCGTTGGAAAAACGCTGGCATGGCCGGGGGAGTTGTGGCATACCATGGAGGTGGACACTGAACTAGACCTGAACGCGGCGAGTCGCGAAACTCTGCTGGAGATAATTGCCGGCCAGCGGGCAGTCATTGCCGATTTGCAAAGGCGGATTGGGGTTCTGGAATCCCGTCCCAACCGGCGCGGGTCGT
>JAKZUA010000262.1:0-4806 GCA_047516825.1 Dehalococcoidia bacterium | reverse complement strand
CCTCGGGTCGTCCAACGCCGCGAAGTATTCGGCGATGGGTGCGCCTGTTGCCTGAACCATCACTACCCCTCCCTAGTTTCGTCATGATGATTACTATTTTAAACAAATTTAAGAAAGATAATAAGACGCGATTGCCCTGCTCCAAGGACTTGAACTTGCCCAAAATGCCGGAAACTGCGCGCCAATATTGTGGATTGACATAAGGGTCGGAAAGTTAAAATAGCGGTAATGGGAAGCCTGGTGGGTGGAGTGACGGCGGGGAAGCGAACTTCCCGCTCCAACATTCCGGTTTCTACCTGGTTCGGGCCCAGAGGCGAACCCGAAATCCAGATTAATGCTTTAGCCGCTTCATAGGGATGGGAAGGAGGAGATGGTGAAACTCTGGCGCATTTTCGGATTACTTTTCGTATTCTTGTTCATTGGTATAGCCTGCTTCGGCGGAGAGGACGCGGTCGGCAACCAGGAAGACCAGCAGGTATTGGTTTCTGAAGAGCCTCAAGGCATTGTGGGTCCCGCCGGGCCGCCGGGATCAGTTGGACCGGCCGGCCTTCCCGGAAAAGTAGGGCCTAAGGGTAAAGCGGGGCTGCGGGGTCCCCTCGGGCCGGAAGGTCCAGTCGGGTCAATCGGGGCAATCGGTCCTCAGGGGTCGCAAGGACCGGTAGGCCCGTCTCCCGAGCTGAGGTTGGCCGGGCAGAATTGCGGCTCCGGCAAGCTGGTAAACGGCTTCGATAGGTTGGGCAATATCATGTGCAGCGGCGGCGAAAGCCAGAATTGCGCCGCGCGCGGTCGAGAGGTTAATCTCCAAGGTTGCGACCTGGGGGGAATCGACCTCCGTAACGTTAACTTCCGTAACGCTATCCTGATTCGCACTGACCTGAGCCGGGCGGACCTGGAATATGCCGACCTGAGCGGCGCTATAATGCAGAACGCCAATTTGCGGCGGGCCGACCTGAACGACGCTAACCTTCGGAATGTCGACTTGAGCGGTGCGGACCTGACCGACGCCGGGGGTATAGATGTCGACATGTCCGACGCCAACCTTACTTTCGCCGATCTGACCGACGTCAGATTTAGGGATAGCAGCTTCGACGACGTCAACCTCAGCTTTGCCGACCTGACCAGATCTCGTTTGGAGAACGTCGACATGCTTGATGCCATCCTGCGCTTCGCAGACTTTACTAATGCCGACCTGAAGGAATCCAACCTCCGTGGTTCCAAGATCAGCGGCGCTATTTGGGACAACACCACTTGCCCCAGCGGGAAAAACAGCGATAACAACCTTAACACCTGCGAGGGGGAATTGAGGTAAGCGGGAAACTTGGGTTAAGCAGACCTGTTATAGTCCCACCCGTACTTGGGTGGGACTCTTATTTCAGAATTACCACGGTAACGCCTTCGCCGGAGGCGTCTGGGGAGGGGGCGCTGGATTCCACCAGGGGATGGTCTTTAAGATATTCCCGGATGGCCCTCCGCAAGGCGCCGGTCCCGGTGCCATGGATGATGCGCACTTCCTGAACTCCCTGCCAGGCCGCTCCATTCAGCAGACTGTCCACGTTGCCCAGGGCTTCTTCCACCCGCTGTCCGCGTAGGTCGACCTCCGGATTAAAGGGGAGCCGGCTGCGGGACCGCTGGGATGGGCGATTCTCTTGACGTCCCTCGCCGCTGGAATGGTGAGCCAGGTGATAATCTCTTCCCGTCATGGGACCTGGCGATGACGACCCACCGGCCAATCCCTCCAGCTGATACAGGGGTATTTTCGCCCGCATGGTCCCCAGCAGAACCTCAACCTGTTCCTCACCATCGGGAGGAGTAACCACCACCACCGGCCTGGGTATTCCCCTCAGGTAAACCCGATCTCCCCTGGCCAGCCGCTGCTGCCATCCGCTCCGGTTTAGGGGAATGGGCTGCCATTGGGAGGAGCTAACCTGGCGCCGCACTTCATTTAACTCGGCTCTGATCCGTTGCAAAGACTGGGGCTCCGGCTCTTCCGAATCGGGAGCCTGCCCGGCCGGGTCATCTGCCGTTGGCTGGATGGGTAGGCTGCTGGTCCGAGCTCCAGCCTGGGTTCCAGCCTGGGTTCCAGAGTGATGCAACGAGCGTTCCGCTTGCCTCAGTCGATCTTGCAGCTCAGTGACCTGCCTCTGCAATTCCTGACGGGCTTCCTCCACCAGCTCCGCTTTGGCTTCTTCAACATTGGCCAGGCGAGCCTCCACCTCGGCCTGCTGCCGGCGGGCTTCGGCCAAGGAGGACTCGGCTTCCTGGTGCAGCTGCACCAGCAGATGGCATTCGTCCCGTAGCTCTTGGAGCAAGTCCTCTGTGGCCGCCTGGACCGGCGACATTAGGGAGCGGGCGTGCTCCACTACCCCGGGCTCCAGCCCCAGTCGCGAAGCGATTGTCATGGCATAGCTGCGGCCCGGCAGGCCCAAGGTAACTCGGTAGGTAGGCTCCAGCGTCTGCGGGTCCAGGTCCACACTGGCGTTAATCATGCCGTCGTGGTCCTGGGCATAGGCGGCGACTACCCGATGATGGGTGGTCGCTATCATTAACACACCGCGCTGCTGAAAGTGGCTCAGCACCGCCTGGGCCAGAGCCGAGCCTTCTTCAGGGTCGGTGCTGGTTCCCAGTTCGTCCACCAACACTAGAGATTGGGGAGTAACCCGCTCCATGATGGATCGGAGATTCTGGATATGGGAGCTGAAGGTGGACAAAGACTGCTCGATGCTCTGCTGGTCGCCGATGTCGGCGTAGATGCCATCCAGGAGCGGGAACTCGGCTTCCTCCGCGGGGACATGCAATCCAGCGTGGGCCATCAGAGCCAGCAATCCCACCGTCTTGAGAGCGACGGTTTTCCCACCGGCGTTGGGCCCGGTGATTATCATCACGTTGGCCGGCCGTGGTTCTCCAACCACCGGCGAGGATCCTTCTTCCCCCTGGGCATTCCCCTTGACGTTGATTCCCGAATAAATTTCACCCAACGTCAGGCTGATGGGGACCGGATTTGTCGAGATCAAAGGATGACGGGCCCGGACCAGTTTTATTCGTCTGCCTGAAGAGCCTTCAAGGGAACCTTCGAGTGAGCCTTCGAGAGACATGCTAGGGGATATGGCCCGCCAATGCAGGGAACAGCGGCCCTTGGCCATCGCCAGGTCGAGACGGCCCAACAAATCCAGGGCCAATTGGAGGTCGGGTCCGAACTCTCCTACCAGCGCCGACAGGCCCCGAAGGATCCTCTCCTCCTCCCGTTCCTCGGCCAGCCGGGTTTCCCGCCAGCGGTTGCCCAACTCGATGGCGGCCATGGGCTCGATAAAAACCGTGGCGCCGCTGTCGGACACATCATGAACTATGCCCGGAGCTTGAGACTTCATCTCCGTTTTGACCAGCAGCACCAGCCGGCCGTTGCGCTGGGTAACGATGGGTTCCTGTAGCAATCCCTGGCGCTGCAGCCGGCGCAGACTGCGTTCCATTACGCCGTTCAGCTGCTGGTAGGCCGCGCGGGAATCCTGCCGCAGCTGCCTTAAAGCCGGGCTGGCATCGTCCAGGATCTCCCCGGCCGGGCTGATGGCCGACCTTATTGGTCCTTCCATCCCCTGTAAATCGGGTAAATTTCCGGCCATACCGGCCAGCAAGGGCAGGTCCTCCCGCCACGGCAAGCTACTGCGGTTTAAGCGGGCGGCCCGGGCCAGCTCCGCCAGGGGATATAGCTCCTCCCCCCGCAAGACTCCGTCCAGGAGAGACCGCTGGACATATTCCGACAGGTCGACCCCCGGGCCGAACTCCAAGGACCCGCCCTGGTCCAAGAACATTCGGGCTTCGGTGGTTTCCTGCTGGTGGATGGCTATCTCCAGGGGAGAGGCGGAGGCTTCCAAAGCCAGCGCGGATTCACCGCCCCGAGCGGTTCGGGTGAAACTCGCCAGGAGCCGGCGAATCTGGTCGAACTCCAGCAGAGTGCCGGCCTGTTCGAAACCGCCCAAACTGCTGGGAATTCCGCCGGAGGGGCTGGGGTTATTGGGGAGACCCGAATTGATCATAAGCGCGCGCCGAATGGGCAGTTGGCATGCCTTGAATAATTAGGGCCGAACCCCCGAAAATACTTAGCAAAGAACCGTAGCAAAATTCTACCAGCTTATTGGGTAAACCCGACTCTGTCTCAGCATTGGTCCCACTCCGGCCAAGGTATCGTGCTTGGGATCACGGATGTTAAGGCGTCTGCTGAGGGTTATCGGCTTCAGCCGCTCCAGTAGCGGGCAGACTTTGACCAGCCCGTTCAGGGTGAAACGGTCACCACCGAGGAAGACAAACTCCAGATGGTCTTGGTGCGGCGAGAACTGGTCCTTTACGACCAGGCAGGTCTTGTCGTAAATGCGCCGGATCTGGCCTTCCCGAATGCGCTGGAACCGTTTTTGTGACGTTCCCCCGGCGGCGTGACGGCCCTTAACGTAGCGGGTATCGGTTTTGGAGGAGACGAGGGTTTCCCCCCGGTAAACGGCCACCGCATAACGGCCCAGCCGTAACAGAACCACTCCGGTCAGGTACTCGGTTTCCAGCAAAGTCAGCAGGGGACCCACATCCCAGTCTGCCGATAAAAGATCCTGGCCCAGGGGAAATGGAGGCAGGATCACCACGGCTTCGGATCCCTTGCGAAATCCCGCCAGACCGGTTTCGGAGTCCAAGACGTTGGATTCCAGGCGGGACAATCGCTCCCTCCAGCCGTAGTCTTCCTGGCCCCTCTTGGCCTGGAAGCCCGGCAGCGCCCCCGCGCTTAGATACAAACTGGAGGCCGGCTCGCCCGGCACCGACGCCATGTCT
>JAKZUA010000261.1:0-6441 GCA_047516825.1 Dehalococcoidia bacterium | reverse complement strand
GTCCCCTTCTTGCACCGCGTTCTTCAAGCGGAAAGCCATCGGCTCCATACCCAGCTTCTCGGCCAGCTCGTCGATGACGCATTCCACCGCAAAAGCGGCCTGGGGTTGGCCCGGAGCCCGATAGGCTTGAACCTTCTGCTTATTGACAACCACGTCGTAGCCGTCGACCAGTATGTGCTCGATGTTATAGGGGCCCATGCCGGTCAAAGCGCCGCCCCCCACCGGGGAACCGGGGAAGGCGCCGGCCTCATAGGCCAGGTATAGCTGTCCGGCGGTGATTTTGCCATCCTTGGTAGCCCCAATTTTGGCTCGCATCTTGGTGGCCGAGGTGGGGCCTGAGCCTTCGAAGACCTCCTTGCGGTCCATGACTATCTTCACCGGCCGGCCGCTCTTTTGGGAAAGAATGGCGGCTACCGCGTCCAGGTAGGTCACCGACTTGGCGCCGAAACCGCCGCCGATCTCCATGGGAATGACCTTGACCGTACCCTCGGGTAGGCCAAGAATGGCGGCGGTTTGATTCCTGATTTGGAATGCGCCCTGGGTGGCGGTCCAGACCGTGACCCGGCCGTCCGCCGACCAATAGGCGGTTGAAACGTGGGGCTCGATGTATCCCTGGTGAACCGTCTGGGTCTCGAACTCCCGATCCACGATTACGTCGGCCCGCTGAAAACCTATTTCTATGTCTCCCAGCTTGTGCTGGATATGCCCGGCCACGTTGCTCTTTTCTCCCGTGTCCTCTCCGCGAGCGCCCCGCTCCAAGCGGAACCAGGTAGTCATTTCCTCGTGGAGCAAGGGCGCATCGGGTTTCAGGGCATCGTCAATGGAAAGCACGGGGGGAAGCACTTCATAATCTACTTCAATTAGCTCCACGGCCTGCTGGGCCAGGCTGGCGCTGGTTGCCGCCACGGCGGCGATGGCATGGCCCTTGTACAGGGCCTTTTCGCAGGCCAGGACGTTCCTGGCGATCATGCGGATGTTCCCCGAAGCGTTGCCGTAGTCGATTGGCCCCTGCTGGATAACCGGCAGGTCCTGGGATGTGGCCACGGCCATCACGCCATCCAGAGCCTCGGCCTTGCTGGTGTCGATGGACCGGATACGAGCGTGGGCGTGAGGGCTGCGCAGAATCTTGCCGTGGATCATGCCCGGCATGGATATGTCGGAGCCGTATTTGGCCGCGCCGGTCACCTTGTCCAGGGCATCATGCCGCAGGGGACGGGTGCCGATTACTCGGTATTGGGAGGAGTTGGATTCCCCGGATTCTTGGGGTCGGGTTGTGGTGGTCATCAGCTTATCTCCTTGTATCTGGGAAGACCGGGTGGCCGGGAAGGCCGGATGCCGAGAGAGGTAATGAAATTCAAAGGGGTTTTGGCTCCCGTAACCTATACCGATGCAGCCGCTGCGTCAATAGCGTAAGGGAGTCCTTCGGGGAGGTCTATGTAAAGAATTCCGAGTGCCGGAAGACAACCTTACGCAGCACGATTCCGACGGCGATTCCAACTAGCCAGATTGAGGTCAAGATAAGGATTCCAACGGCTAACAAATCAAGGGACCATTCGCCCACTTGATTAAATACTCCGAAGATAGAAAAGACAACAATGGCTAGTAACAGGCCACCGGGCATAGCTGCCAAGTAGAGTGCTCGCCAAGTGCCAAAACGAAGACCAACCACAACTGTCGCCGCAAACAAGAGGAGCCCGCCAAGCGTTGCTGAAGCAAGAAATCCTGGATCGAACACCCAATGGACTAGTGCACCGATGAACCCGGGCGCGAATAATGCCCCAAACACTATGCCGACCCGAGACACCATACTCACTGCATAAATGAGCCCAGCGACTAGATAGATGGACCAAGCGACTAGGTAATTATTTAGCAATCTTAGCAAGTTACTAACTACGGAACGCGAGGCGCATCGCCTGCCGCGCTATGGTTACTGCAACACTGTCAACTCCCGCAATGTCTCCGGGTCCATGGTGAAGCTCTCCTTCGAGGTTGGAAAAACGCCCTGCCGTACTTCCTCGGCGTATTGGCAGAAGGCTTCCTGGATTGTCTGGCCCAAATTCGCGTATTGCTTGGCATGCTTGGGAACGAAGTCGGTGAACAGGCCCAGCATGTCGTGGAGCACCTGCACCTGCCCATCGCAGCCGGGTCCCGCGCCGATGCCGATGGTCGGGATAGTCAGCCGCCGGGAGATAAGCTCAGCCAGGGGCGCCGGCACCAACTCCAAAACCAGCGCGTAGGCGCCCGCCTCCTGCAGAGCCTCGGCATCCAGTATCAAGCCTTCCGCTTCTTTGATCTCTCTACCCTGAACTCGGTAGCCGCCCAAAGCGTGCACCGACTGAGGTGTCAGCCCAATGTGTCCCATAACCGGAATACCGCAGTCCACGATGCACCGGACGGTTTCAGCCATCTGCCGGCCCCCCTCCAGCTTGACGCTCTGGGCCCCCCCTTCCTGCAGCAGCCGGCCGGCATTGGCCATGGCCTGGGCATGGTCAATCTGGTAGGACATGAAGGGCATGTCGGCCACCAGCAGCGCTTCTTTGGTCCCTCGGGCCACCATTTTTGTATGGTGGATCATATCCTCCATGGTGACCGGAATCGTGGAGTCATGGCCCAGAACCACCATGCCCAGGCTGTCGCCCACCAGCACCACGGGTATCTTCGCCGCATCGGCGAGACGCGCGGCAGTGTAATCGTAGGCGGTAATCATGGGAATCTTCTCGCCCTGAGCCTTCATGCGAGCCAGGTCCCTCACGGTCGTTCTAGGCATGATTCCGACCTCCCCTGGAATTGTTTATTGGGAATTGTTTATTGAATCGCTGATTATTTCTTCTATTTCGGACACCTGCTGAGGACTGACGCCGCGTTGCAGCGCCAGCGGCAGGGATGTGGCGGTCAGGGCGGCATACACCGGCAGCAGCTCGGTTGCTCGCTGGGACAACGCATTCAGGTGAAGTTGAATGGTGGCGGCGTCTCCCCGAAAGGCCGGACCGGTCAAGCTGGCGATAACCCCATCTTTGACCAGGTTGTCCAACGTCGCGCGGGCCAGGGGATAAATGGCCTCCAGCGCATCATTGGAGTCGTACCCCATTCTCTCCCACAGCGTTACCGCCCCGTGGATCAGGGCCGCCAGGTGGGCGCAAGCCAAAACCGCCGAGGCATGATACAAAGGCCGGTCCCCTTCGGGAATAACGATCGGCCTGCCTCCCAGGTCCCGGGCCATCTGGGAAAGCAGGTCCGCCAGCCATCCTTCGGCGTCCACCGAAAAACTGACGCCGGTCAGCCGGGCGCCGGCTTCCGCCGGGTCCTTCAGACCGGCCAGGGTTTGACAGGGGTGAAACGCCCCGGTCCGAGCCTGTTGGCGGGCTGCGCTATCGAGAATGCTCCGAGAGTCCGCGCCGCAGCAGTGGACGACCCCCTGGTCGGGGCGCCAGGCCACCTCGGCACAAACTTGCGGGATGGCTGCGTCCGGCGTGGTGATGAATATCAGGTCGGCGCCGTCGGCCAGGACTTGAGTGGACGCGGCAACCCGGCAACCGGGGATGCGCTCGGACAACCATTGGGACGATTCGGACCGGCGGCTGTAGGATGCGAATACGCGATAGCCCCGGTCGGCCAGGGCCAGAGCCAGCCCCTTGCCTAGTACGCCTACGCCGATAAAACCGATTTTCAGCTCTTGTTGTTTCACGTCTCGGAGGTTCAAGCTATAGCTCACTTATCGCCGGTAAGCCGCCCAACCCGCTGGCGAATTTGACGGCGTTGATCACCGACTGGGCGGTCACCTGTACCGCCGCAGCGCATAGCACTGTGATGTCGGTGGCCTCCGATCTGACTCCGGTGGCCAGGGCGAACATGGTGTCTCCGTCCCGGATGGTGTGGCAAGGCCGAATGGTCAGGGCCAGGCCGTCGTGGCTGACCTGGGCCAGGAAATTGGCCGCCTCTTTGGTCAGCGGCGCGTCGGTGGCCACCACGCCTATTGTCGTGTTGCTGAGGGCGGGACTTCCCGAAGTCAGCTTCTCCCGCAGCAGCAGGTCCACAGAGTCGTGAAATCCGGGTTCCCCTTCCCGCCGGGGCCCCGCCAGGATCGCTCCCGATTGGAAATCCACCACTCCTCCAATGGCGTTGACGGCCACCGCCGCAGCCACGGTGACGCCGCTGGGCAACCGCAGGCTGGCCGAGCCGATGCCGGATTTTACCGCGCGTTTCAAGCCCAGAGCCTTGCCCACGGTGGCGCCGGTTCCGGCTCCGACGCTGCCCTGAGCCAGGGGTTTGTCATTCGCCGCCAGGCAGGCCGCTCGTCCTTCGGCCAACCCCGGATGGGCTTGGGAGTTGAGCAAGCCCAGGTCGAACAGAATTGCTGACGCCACTATTGGGACCGTAGCCGGACCCACGGTCAGGCCGATTCCCTGTTCGGCCAGCCAGGACATGACTCCGGAAGCGGCCTCCAGCCCAAAGGCGCTACCGCCGCTTAGGGTTATGGCGTGAACCTTTTCCACCCGATGCAGCGGTCTCAGCAAGTCGGTTTCCCTGGTCCCAGGGGAGCCGCCCCGTACGTCCACGCCACCAACCGCCCCCTCGCGGCACAGGAATACCGAGCAGCCGGTACCGTTTGCCGCATCGGTGAAATGACCGGCCTGCAAGCCGGCCACGGCAGTGATGGTGGAGTTCATGGCCAGTCCTGGCCTAGGGCCAATGTGAACCAACAGGCCAATGTGATGCCAGTGTAAAGGAGCCCCGGCTCCAGCGGGGAACAAGGGGCGGTGTCGCATTCAGCTTTGGCCGTCTCGGTCGTCATCGGATCCCAGCGGCCCACTGCATCGTGCAGGGGAGAGAAGATTGTGATGAACTCACCCCCCGAGTCGGGTGGATGGCAGGTTTATTCTAGGTGGTATCCAAAAACCGTGTCAAGCCGGAGAGATTGGCGTGGGGATCATGAGGGCGTAAATAGAGCTAGGAGGTATCCGCGTCCATCTCCGCCAACTCCTCGGCGTACCGGAGCATTTTCTCCTGGCGTTTTGGCTCGACGCTGCGGCCCTTAAGGTAAAGACGTAGCGCCTGCATGGGCTGCAATCCTTCGGCGACTTCGGTTCCCAAGCGTGTCCGGCGGGCATCCTCGGTTTGCTGGCTGATGGCCGCGACGTAGTGGGCCTCCGCCAGGGCCTGACGGATGTCCGTTTCTCGAAGATGGGCCTCCAGCTCTCCAGGAAGGGTTATCCTCACCCGGACTACGGCATCCTGAATGTCCTTGTGTGCGATGGCGCGAATCACCGTTCCGGTCGGGTCTTCATCACCCGCCGTCAGCCGGACGTCCACAGTCACGAAGGGACGGGCGTTGACGGGTTTAAACTGGAAATCCACCATCCTCTGGCCCACGGGCGCGGATGGGTCCAGCTCCACCAGGCAGAAGCCCTTCTGTTCCGCCTCTTCGCTGAAGTCCACCCGCTGAAGGCTGCCGGAGTAGACCACCATCGGAGGGTCCTGCCGCAATATCTGGTGTTTATGAATATGCCCCAGGGCCACATACTCCAGCTGAGGTTGGTGCAAAGAGCTGGCCAACAGCACGTGGTCTTGGCCCAACATCATGGACTTTTCGGTGCCAGTCGTAGCCCC
Organism: Dehalococcoidia bacterium; assembly: GCA_047516825.1. Classification (GTDB taxonomy): domain Bacteria; phylum Chloroflexota; class Dehalococcoidia; order Lucifugimonadales; family UBA3495; genus JADFQT01. The sequence goes on along the minus strand of JAKZUA010000261.1, from coordinate 834 downwards.
ATTGACCGTCAAATGGCCGGTGAGGATGGCCGGCACTTCCGGATTCAGCTGGTCCACCCGGTCTTGAACAGCCGCGGTGAGCCGGTTCTCCAGCTCCTGCCGGATTTCATCGATGGATAGCCCTCGGGAATCTTCCCTGGCCATTATTCCGCCCCGGCGGGGCCAGGGCACCGCCAAGATCTGCAACGGACCGCTGGGTGTGGGAACCTGGTAGATTTGGAGGTTATCACCGATGTAGACGTGGGGCACTTGCAAAGTGTGAAAGATTTCCACGGCGGTGGCCCGGCTTACGGCGTTGGGCAGGTCGTGGTTGCCCACCAACATGAAGGTCGGGATGCCGGCGTTGGATAGTCGCGAGAGGCGTCTGGCGAACTCCCGCTGGTGAGTCTGGGAAGGATCGCGGCCTTTGTAGGCGTCGCCGGCCAGCAACACCAGGTCAATCCGCTCATCGAGAGCGCAGTCGACTACCTCATCCAACGTGGCGAGGAAATCCCCCAAGCGGGTGGAGAGACCGGTGGCCGGGTCGGGGCGACCATAGTTCTCCACACCAATGTGAAGGTCGGAAAAATGCAGAATACGCAAATCAGTTGCTCCTAACCCTGAGGATGGGGTAACTATTACCAAGAAAATGTGGCGCGACGGGAAGGATTGCCGGTCGCGCGGAGGCTACCCCGATCCTGGATCGAGTTGATATTACCCGGGATTCCCCAGATCAAACCACCTTTCCTGGATATAGCTCCCGCGGGGATACCGCCAAATATAATCCCGCATTCCAAGGGCGTCAAATGCGGTCTGATGCGGCCTGATTCACTCAAAGTCCCCGCTTTCATTGGG
>JAKZUA010000260.1:0-14444 GCA_047516825.1 Dehalococcoidia bacterium | reverse complement strand
TGGTTGCGTGGTAGCATCTATTGGGTGCTCCTTGTTTCTGGTCGGTTTTCTGTTATAAAACCATTATCCCAGATTCAGAGGAGCACTTCCTTCCCTATCCGCCCTGTCGCGACACGCCCTCTATCGGTGGATTCGGGTTTAATGGTGAACCCGGCAACCTACGAAGCCTTCCTGTCGGGTCGCCGGCTTACCCTAACCACCACCGAGTTCCGGATGCTTTTCTTGCTGATAAAGAACTGGGGCATAGTAGTTTCCCGGCAAACCCTAGAGCGCACCCTCTGGGGCGAGCGCGTGGACAGCTATGGGCTGGTGAAGAAGTACGTGCAGCGCTTGCGCCAAAAACTGGGGGACGACGCCCGGGAGCCTTTCTGGATCGCCAATGTACATGGCGTCGGCTACCGCTTCATCGGTCCCACTCCCAAGACTCAGGAAAATGCTGCCCACAGCCAGGGCTTCGAGAGGACGGCCGGGGCGGTGCTCTAAACCTGGTCGCAGTCCGCCATTCTACCGCTAGCTGGTGCCGCTTCCTGCTTTTTGCGAGGCGCCCAAAAGATATGCCCTGATTGAGCTTCGGCTAATGCCGAGGCTTTTTTGAGTTGATTTCCCGGCGTAGTAAGGGCCTGATTAACCGAACCCGGACCAGGGCCTATCGAATGTCATTGCGAGGTACGCAGGCCCGAAGCAATCTCTCTTACCCTCATTAAATTGCTTGGCCGAGTTTATCCTGAGCGCAGCCGAAGGGCCCGCAATGACACTGGGGAGAACCGAAAGACCCTTGGCCAAGGCGATGGCGGGTGGGGCTTCTCCTAAAGAGAAGGTATAATGACCGGCATGAACCCGCAACCGGCAACCCCAGCCCCTCTCGCTCTGCTTAGCAAGGTTTGGTCCCGCCCTAATTTTGGTGGCCACGCCTGCTGTCCGGTATCCGGACAGACTCCGGCCGAAGAATCTGTCAATGTCCTTACCCACGGCGTTGGCCTGCTCCTCAGCATCGCCGGGCTAAGCCTTCTGGTAACCCTGGCCAGCTTCACGGGCAACCCTTGGTTTATCGTAGGCAGCGCCATTTTTTGCTCCACCCTGGTCCTGGTCTACGCCGGATCAACCCTTTATCACGCCTCCCGCTCGACCCGCCGAAAACGGGTATGGAAGGTTGTCGATGAAAGCCTGATTTACCTGCTTATCGCCGGCACCTACACCCCCTTCGTCCTGGGGCCTCTCAACAGTCCTTGGGGATGGACCATCTTGGGAATCGTTTGGGGTATTGCTGTTCTCGGCATAAGCGGGAAGATCCTTTTCCCGGGCCGATGGCGGGGGGGTTCCATCGCGCTTTACCTAGCGCTGGGGTGGCTGATTCTGGTGGCGGCAGTCCCCACGATCAACAGCATTCCGGCCGGGGGAATAGCCTGGCTGCTATTGGGGGGGCTGGCCTACAGCGGCGGAATAATCTTCCTCTTGTGGACTAAACTGCCCTTCAACCACGGCGCCTGGCATCTCTGCGTCATTGCGGGCAGCGTCAACCACTACTTCGCCGTCCTCTTCTACCTGCTGCCCTACTGACCGAAGCCGGGACTGGGGGCGACTCGAGTTGAGCGACCTTCGTGGCCCAGACTAGAATTCGGGCATCGCGGCATGCTGCACCAGAGCAGCATCAGAACACCTTGGAAGATCGGGGCGGATGAAGCGGCCCGCGGTTACTACATCGCCCAGTTGGTTTTGATGAATCGGTGACCACCCCCATCCTAACTTCTCCCTGGAGGGGGAAGTTAGGATGGGGGTGCGGGCGTATGTATCAGTTTCAGTTGGTCGCATTACTAGCTTTCGGCTCAATTACCAGCGGGCCAAATTTTTCGCCACCAACCCCGGCTGCTCCCACCGGGCGCCGGGAGGACCAGAGCCTGTTGCTGAATAATCACGTGCAGCTCCCCCACCTCCCGTTCCCGAATATCCAGATGATGTTGGAGATTAGACACTTGGTCCTTCAGGACACTTACCAGGTCCCGGAGCAGATGGCCTTCCTGCCCCTCGGTCCCGGAGACCGCCGCGGCGTTGCCTGGACCCAAGAGTTGATCATCCGGAATTTCCACCCACCAGCGCCCATTGGGCGGGTCTTCCTGATGACCGCTCAGCTGTCCGGTCCTCAGTTTTCGTCTAATAGTAATTTCCGAGGTTCCCAAGCTCTGGGCCGCCGCCTGGATCGTCAACGTCGCCATATCCTCCCCCCTCTCTATCCATTAGCGTAGGCACAGGATAATCAAAGGATAGCCGGGAGGCTAGGCGAGGTGACAGCGGGATTCCCCTATTTTTGCTGCGGCTACAGACCGAGGGCCTGCACGCCCAGCTTGGACAGGTCCTCATCCTCCTGCGAGCTAAGGCCGCTGACGCCGATGGCCCCCAACACAGCCCCGCTCGCCGGGTCCAGGACCACGGCGGCGCCCTGGGCCGACACCAGGTTTGGATTGCCAAAATCGCTGACGGTACGGCCCTGACTCTTGAGCCGCTCTGCGTAGTCGGCGGAGTTCACCCCCGACATGGCCGAGGTGTAAGCCTTTCGGATAGCGAACGTCTGGGGGTTGGGACGGCATTTGTCCATTCTGGCGTAGCTCAGCAGGTTGCCAGCATCATCGACTATAGCCATGGCAACCGGACGGTCGGGCTCCTGAGTAGCCTTTTGAATCATGGCCTGCATGGCCTTTTGGGTTTGTTCCAGACTCAGCATAGGTTTGTTGTACATCTGCTAACCTCCAGCTTGGAGAATGGCTCATTCTAACCTGGGTCCCCTAGGCTGACAAGCAGCTGGGCGGTTGACCCCAAATTGCCAGCCCCTTTACAATGCTGCCAGCTATCCAGGCTATTCGGGTGGGCGAGAGTAAATCGGCGGGACCCGACTGAGGAGATGACATGGAGAAGGTAGGATTCATCGGTCTGGGCAACATGGGCGGCGGCATGTCGGCCAACATCCAGCGCACCGGGCATCCAATGGTGGTTTTTGACCTGCGCGAGGAAGCCGCCAAGCCCCTGTTGGAGGGTGGCGCCCGACTGGCCAACTCTCCGGCGGAGGTCGCAGAACTGAGCGACGTTATCTTCACATCTCTCCCCGGACCCAAAGAGGTCGAGGCGGTAGCCCTGGGTTCCCAGGGAATCCTCGAAGGTATTCGGCCCGGCAGCATCTACGTGGACCTATCTTCCAGCCGGCCTTCGTTGATCCGTCAGATGGAGCCGACCTTTCGTCAAAAGGGGATCCATATCCTCGACGCACCGGTCAGCGGCGGCAAAAGCGGAGCCGACAGCGGGAATTTGGCGGTGATGGTCGGGGGAGAGCGGGAGATTTTCGACCGGATTAAGCCGATTCTGGACTGCTTCGGCGACAAGGTGTTTTACGCGGGAGCCATCGGCGCCGGCTCCATCTGCAAACTGGTCCACAACATGATCGGCCACAGCGTACGCCAGGCCATCGCCGAAGGACTGACTTTGGGAGTGAAAGCCGGGGTCGAGCCGGAGGCGTTGTGGGAGAGCGTTCGCCGGGGCTCCTTGGGGCGAATGCGCGTCCTCCACGAGGGACTGGTTAGGACCATGTTTCGCGGCGAGTACGAACCGGCCAGCTTCGCCCTGAACCTGGCCTTCAAGGACATTACCCTGGCCACCGAGCTGGCCCGGGAGTACAACGTTCCCATGCCCATGTCTACCCTGGCGGAACAGATCGCCATGCAAGCCATGAACCGGGGCTGGGCGGACCAGGACAGCAGCGTTACGGTTCGGTTGCAAGAGGAACAGGCCCAGGTGGAGGTCCGCGCACCCCATCTGGACCCGGTCCAGGCCGGGAGATTTATTACCACTCACCCGGACCCGGACTAGACCCACTCTTCCCTCGGCCCCCAGGCCAATCGCATTTCAAGCAAGAATAGGTAGCTTCACTATCTAAGAGGGTGTGTCAAAAGCGTTGATGGGCCCGGTGGCGGAGTATTCGTCGCTCCGGCGAAAGCCGTAGCCCAGATGCTGCCCCCTGGTTGATAGGTGGATGACACTGGATTCCGGCCTGCGCCGGAATGACGTGCCGGGAATTGTGCTATGCCCGGATATCTTTGAACACAGACTCTAAGAACACGGTCCGTTTGTCCACCCTTCGAAGGCCTCAGGACAATCGCGAGCCGCTCTTCTGGTGCCATAAGCTATAACCAGGAACCAAAATGCGATTGCTCTCTGGAGCCTCCAACCTGCGGTGGCGTCACCACCCCCGGCTGGGGCGACCCGGCGCGGGCCTGAGCCCGGAATATTTGCCGAGAATAATTAGTTGGAAAAACGTGTGCATTTTGCAACCAGGGAGGCCTCAGGCCGGTTCCCCGAATATGGCGATAAAGCTGCGGTGAGGGTCGACCCGGTCCGCCGGCTGACCTAGCCTCCTTGACATAAAACTGCTAGTCTATTGCGTCATCAATTTCCGCGGGAGGCTAGCCGTTTCCATGCCCGAAAGTTTGGGACGAGAATTTACCGGGACAGAAGTTTCCGGGCCTGAACGGGCTGGGAGAGAATTATCTGCCGGGGAAGTTTGGCGCGCTACCCTGGGCGAGCTCCAGCTGCAATTCCCCTCCACCACCTTCGATACTTGGCTCAAGCCCACGGAAGGCATCAGCTATCGGGATTCTCAGTTCGTGGTGGAGGTTCCCACCCCCTTCGCCCTCGCCTGGCTGGAACGGCGGATGTACCAGTCGATTCAGAAGACAGTGGAGAAGGTCACCGGCGGCCCGACGGAAATTCAGTTTCAGGTCAAGGCGGGTAACGCTGGAGCTAATAATCCTCCAGCGGGGTCAGCAGGCCGAGCCGTCGCCCCCAATTCGGGATCGGCTGCGGCAGCAAAGTTGCTGGCCGAGCCGGTGGGGGAGGCAGAGCCAGCCCTCGCTCCAGCCAGGTTATCCACCGCCGGCGCCTTCAACCCCCGCTACGGATTCAACTCCTTTGTGGTGGGTCCTTCCAACCGGCTGGCCTTCAGCGCCGCTCAGGCTGTGGTCGAGGCTCCCGGCAAAATGTACAATCCCCTTTTCATTTACTCGGGAGTTGGACTGGGTAAGACCCACCTGCTGCATGCCATCGGACAGGCCAGCGCCGACTTGGAACTGGACGCCCTCTACGTTTCCTCGGAGCAGTTCACCAACGAGTTCATCTCTGCCATCCGTAACCGGACCACCGAAGAGTTTCGCAGCCGCTATCGCAGCGTGCAGCTGTTACTTATCGACGACATCCAGTTCATGAGTGGCAAGGAACAGACCCAGGAGGGCTTCTTCCACACCTTTAACGACCTACACAACTCCGGTCAGCAAATCGTCATTACCTGCGACCGCCCTCCCAAGACCCTGGCATTACTGGAAGATAGGCTCCGTTCTCGCTTCGAGTGGGGTTTGATCGCCGACATCCAGCCTCCCGACTTGGAAACCCGCATGGCTATATTGAAATCCAAGGCCGAAGAGCACCAGCTGTCCATAAGTGAGAGCATCATTGAGTTCATCGCCAAGCGGGTGCAGAAAAACGTTCGGGAGTTAGAGGGCAGTCTCAACCGGGTGGTGGCCTACTCGGACCTGATGAACGTGCCGGTAACGCTGGACCTGGCATCCCGGGTTCTCCAGGACCTGGCCACGGACGCCGCCCGCCACTCCGTCGACCCGGGGCGGATCATCGATGAAGCCTCCCTTTACTACAAGGTTTCCACCACCGAACTGCTGGGAAGAAGCCGGACCAAAAAAATCGCCTTGGCCCGCCAAGTTGCCATGTATCTTTTGATGTACGAGCTGGAGATGTCGCCCACCCAGATCGGACGACTGCTGGGCGGGCGAGACCATTCCACCGTGATCCACGGCGCCGGCAAGATCAATGCCGAAATCAACGAAGACCACCAGCTGCGGCAGGATGTGCTGACGATTAAGGAATCTCTATTCAGCTGAGGGCTTACCCTCCACCTTTCCCCTCCGGCTAAACGTTGATAACCCCAAATTTTTCGTTTACAACTTGCCATTTAAGTGGGAAACCTTTATTAAATCCGTGGAATAACCAACCTTCCGGTTGATGTTATTCCCGGTCCCCATCCGCTCCAATAAGCTCTGCATCGCCGTTATCCCCTGTCCACTCTTCCGGATGGATTATCAACTCCTTTTCGTAGAATACCCGTGTTAAAATAGAATCGATCAACACCTAGCGCAACACCTAGCGAAAGCCGATATCCTAGAACTTCTCCACTAATCCATCCCATTATTATCTTTATTAGACCTAACTTATTTTTATGATTGATACTGTTCGGTTAAATATAAAGGGTGGTGACGGTGGGAACGGCTGTGTAAGTTTTTTGCGGGAGAAATACCGACCCAGGGGCGGCCCTAATGGAGGTGATGGCGGCGACGGTGGTAACGCTTACCTGGTAGGTGACCCTTCCTTAAATACGCTGCTCCATCTGAAATTTAACAGCACTATTTACACGGATCGGGGCAGGCATGGGAAAGGTAAAGAGATGCGGGGGGGCAACGGTGAGGATGACGTAATTAAGGTGCCCCTCGGCACTATGGTAAGGCGGCGGAATCCGGATGGGACTTCGGAGTTCATAGCGGATATAACCGATGAGACTCCTTGTCTGGTAGCCCAGGGAGGACGAGGTGGCTGGGGTAACAGTCGATTCGCAACCTCGACCAATCAGGAACCCTTGCTTTCCCAAAAAGGAGAACTTGGCGAGTACGTGGTGCTCCTGTTGGAGTTGAAGCTGCTAGCTGATGTCGGCTTGTTGGCCAAACCCAATGCCGGTAAATCAACCCTGATCTCCCACTGCTCGGCTGCCCAGCCGCGGATTGCCAGCTATCCCTTCACCACGGTAGAGCCGGTGCTTGGCGTGGTTGGCAGTCGGGATAAAAGCTTCGTAATGATGGAGGTCCCCGGACTGATTGAGGGCGCCCATGATGGCATAGGCTTGGGTCACGAATTTTTACGTCATGCGGAAAGAGCCCGAATCTACATCCATATCTTGGACGGCCTGTCCGAGGATCCGATAGCTGACTACCACATGGTAAATGAGGAGTTGCGGCAGTTTAACCCAGCTCTGGCCGAGAAGCCGCAGGTCATCGCCGTAAATAAAATTGATGTAACGGAGGTCCGGGCGCTGCAGGAGGAATTGGAACAGCATGTGCTGGCGGCCGTTGCGGCGGGAAACTCTGTCACCGCACCGGCTCCTGCTGAACTCGATACATGGCAAATCCAACCTAGCCCCATATTCTTCATCTCGGCGGCTACCGGCGAGGGAATTGACGCTCTTCTGGGATATGTCGTCGAGCTGCTGGACAAAACCGTGGCGGCGGCGTCCGAGATTGCTGCCGAAGCTGAACCCGCCGGGCCGGAATTTCGTCGCAGCCGCCGAACAACCCGTCCCAACACCTTCCATAAGCATAATGGTGTGTATGTCATCGAGTCGGAACATCTGGAGCGGCTGACAGCGTTGGCCGACACCCGGGATTACCGGGTGGTGCTCCAAATTTGGCGAGAGATGACAAGGCTAGGCCTAGCCAGAACCCTGGAGGAGGCTGGAATCGAGGCTGGCGACACCATACGCATCGGCCGGGCGGAGATGGAGTGGTTCTAGCATGCGGATAGGAATCCTGGGAGGTACCTTCGACCCGGTTCATATAGGTCATCTGATCATTGCGGAAGAAGCGCTGAGCCGGCTGGCCCTGGACCAGGTGCTTTTCATTCCGGCGGGTCAGCCCTGGTTGAAGGCGGACCAAGCCCTCTCCACAGCCGAGCACCGGCTCAAGATGGTGCAGCTGGCGATAGCCTCTAATCCCAGGCTGGGCGTCTCTCGTATCGAAGTCGACCGCTCGGGTCCCACCTACACGGTGGATACGCTGGAGCGGCTCAGAGAAGACTTGGGAGAAGATGTTCAACTTTACTTCATTTTGGGGCTGGATGCCTTGGAGCAGTTCCACCGCTGGGAACAGCCGGAGCGGATAATCGAGCTTTGTCAGTTGGCCATAGTCAGCCGGCCGGGCTTCGAGAACTCCCGAATCCTGGACGAGCAGCTGGGTCGCTTCCCGAAATTGGGCAGAAAGGTCAATTTCGTGGCCGCTCCGATGATGGATATTAGCGGCAGCAGCATTCGCCAGCGGGCCGGGGAGGGCCGGTCAATTAAGTATCGGGTACCGGAGGCTGTAGAGCGGTACATCGATCAGCAAGGGCTGTACTCTTCAGTGGCCTCTTCCCAGGCCCCGGGCAGTCCTTCACCGGTCAGATCCTTAGCCGAGGGGTTGTTGAGTCTGTCTTTGGCTCGGGGCGCGCTTAAGTATGGGCAGTTCACCCTCTCCTCGGGCAAAACCAGCAGCTACTACTTCGATGGTCGCTTGCTGAGTTTGGACCCGGAAGGGGCCAGGCTAATCGGGCAGGCGTTGCTGCCGCTGGTTCGGCAGGCGGGGGCCCAAGCGGTGGGGGGACCGACCCTGGCGGCCGATCCCATCGTCACGTCGGTGGCGTTGGCCAGCCAGGAAGATGGCGACGGCATACCGGCGTTCATTGTTCGCAAGGAAACCAAAGAGCATGGCATGGCCCAGCTAATCGAGGGTCCGCTGGTAGCAGGCAGCCGGGTGGCCATCGTAGACGACACCTGCACCACCGGCGGCTCCCTGCTCCACGCCATTGCGGCGGCCGAAGCTTCGGGTTGCAGCGTTGTGAAGGTCATAGCCCTGCTGGACCGCCGCGAAGGCGGTGGAGAGGAGCTGCGAAGGCGGGGTTACGACTTTACCGCGCTGATGGCGGCGACACCCGAGGGCAAGATTGAGGTGGTGGCCTGAGCCCGGTATTTAGATCAACCTTCCCCCGGCCCAAAGAGCAGAGGCAACTGAGCGATCTCCGCCTCGCCGCTGGCCGGAGCTGCCAGGTTCAGGCGAGTCCCCACACTGGAGCTGGCCGTGCGCACGTAGCCCAGTCCTATTAGCTGGCCGCTGGTCGGAATGCGGGCTACCGATGTAACAGTGCCCATGTTCTGCCCTTCGTACTCCAGGGAGTCTCCTTCCGAGACCTGGGTGTCCTTGGGGAAATGGAGAACCACCAGATGCTTCTGCACCTTGCGGTAAGTGTCCAGCCGCGCGATCACTTCCTGGCCGATATAGCAGCCCTTGGTGAAATCTATGGACCCGATTAACCCGGCCTCCAGAGGGTTATAGGTATCTCCCATCTCCCGTCCGTGACTGGGAATCGCCCGCTCTACCCGTAGCGCCCGGTAGGCCTGCAAACCGATCGGAGTAATCTCAGATTCGACCAGAGCCGACCAAACCGCCGCCGTCGAACCCGGCGAAAAAAGTAGCTCGAAGGCCGCAATTTCCGCCAGGGGCCGGTTGATTACGCTGAGAGATTCTCCTCCCAGGATCACCGATTTGGTGTGATAGGTGGGCAAATCGGCCAGGTCCTCCATTACCAGCTGCTCTAGCCGGACCGCGCTGTTGGGTCCCAGGACGGTCAGCATAGTAGTCTCCGGTGTCAGGTCCTCGACGGTCATATCCTCCATGATGGTGTACTTATCCAGCCAGTCGATGACTCGCTGTTGTTCCCCCGGGCTAGTCAAAAGCAGGGCGTACTCGCCGAAGTTGACCACACCAATCAGGTCCAGAATGCGGCCCCGGTCGGTGGTGAGAATGGTCGGCGCTCCCTGTCCGGGCTCCAGGCTCAGCACCTGGTTGGTAGACATGCGGTTGAGCAGGTCCAGCGCGTCGGGGCCGGTGGCCTTCAAGCGTCCCACATAGGAGGAGTCGTGTACCGCCACGTCCTCCCGGGCCGCGACATATTCCGTAGCCGGGTCGGAGTAAAGAGCGGGCATTCGCCAGCCGTGGTGCTCCTGAAATTCCTTTCCTCCGACGCCGGATAATCCGGGGGTGGAGAATATCGATGATTGCTGAGTTGTCATGCCAACCTCCTGCCCAACTAAAAAGGCGGCACCCCGGTAGAATCGGGGGCCGCCATCGCTGGTGGGATTCGGGAAATCTAAAGCCGACTATTTAGACCGGAATTTTAGACGCTGAATGAGGTCCCACAGCCACAGGCTTTCTTGGCGTTGGGATTGTCGAAGTTAAAGCCTTTGCCATTCAAGCCGTCGGAGAAATCCAGGATGGTGCCGACCAAGAAGATGTAGCTCTTCTTGTCCACCATCACCTTTACGCCATGCTGCTCCACCACCTTGTCGCTCTCCAACTCCTCGCCGGTGATGTCCAAATCGTAGGTCATGCCGGAGCAACCGCCACCCTTGACGGCGACCCGCAGTCCCACGTTCTCAGTGATGCCGTCCTTGGCCGCGAAATACTTGATCTTTCCGGCGGCCTTTTCAGTAATCTCAACTCCCAACTCAACGCCGTTCATCGTAATAGACATAAAGCCCTCCCCGAAGATTGAACAATATACCCAGGAACATTAACCCACAAGGTTATCCTTTCAATTCTAAAGGTAATCGGAGCAAGCCGTCAAGGTAATCGGAGCAAGCCGTCAAGGTAGTCAGGCCCCCATCCTATCGAGTCGGCATCAGATGGCCCAAACTCATCTGGTCTGATGCTAGTGTATCTGCTAAACTTGATTCAGGCTGCAGTACTGATTGCCAGGCGCAGGAGCACGAATGACCACGAATTTTGACGCCGTACAGGAGCAAGCGGTAAAAACCGCCTTGGAAAACCCCGCTTACCGCTGGCGGACGGTCCAAGGAGTGGCGAACGAAACTGGATTACCTGCGCAAACAATAGAGGCAGTAATCCTAAAAAATCACGAGACTGTCGTCAAATCGTCGATTCCCTCTACTAAAGGCGAAGCCCTCTACACCACCCGGTCTCACTTTCTCAAGAAAGCCTCCCTAGGCGAGAAATTATTAGGGGCGATAAAGAACCGGTTAGCTTAGACTCTAACGGAGTTGGAAGTGATCTTGTTTATCCTTGCTCAAGCTAACTGGAACGATGTACAGATCATTTCAATCTTGCTGGCCGCCTTTGGGGGAATTGCCATCAATTTATTAAACCTGATGGAGTTGCAGAAATTAGAGAAGGGTCAGCGGCCGGACTTCAGAGACCCACTATACTGGCTCCCTTTTGTCGTTTGGCCTATCTCGGGTGCAGTGCTGGCTTATGCCTACGAAACGGAAACGGATCTGAACGCAATTTTAGCAATTAATATAGGTGTGTCCGCCCCGTTGATTATACGTGGCTTCGCCGCAGCGAGTCCCTTTCGTAAATCATCCATCGATCCCGGTGCTGGCGCCTGATGGATCGTACAAATAATCATCCTTTCTAACTCGCTTTCTAGCCGGAAAACTTGAATATTGGGCACACAAAGGAGCGCGCAGAATGACATCAACCCAAAAAGAGCCGATTCTAGTAGTGATTCAGCTTACCGGAGGAAATGACTATCTCAACACGGTCGTTCCTTACGGGGATCCCCGGTACTATGACAACCGCACCAGCGTGGGGGTGCCTCAAGACCAAGTGCTTCCCATTGACGACCACTTTGGCTTCAATCCAGCCCTGGCTCCCATTAAGGAATTGTACGACCAGGGCAGGGTAGCTTTGATCAACGGCGTCGGTTATCCCACTCCCAACCGCTCCCACTTCCGTTCAATGGACATTTGGCACACCTGCGAGCCGGACAAGGTGGGAACGGAGGGGTGGCTGGGCCGGGTTATTCGAGACCTGGACCCCCGTGCGGAGAACGTCCTTACTGGAGTGAACTTCGGTCGGGGGCTGCCTAGAGCGCTGGCTTTGACCGGAGTGCCGGTGGCATCGGTGGCGGTGTTGGAGACCTACGGGGTTCTGACCGGAATTACCGGTGAGCCGGATCGCTCCGAAGCCCTGGACGTTTTCGCTCGGATGTATGCCCCAGCTCTGGGTTCCGGACCGGTGATGGAGTATCTGGGCCAAACCGGCCTGGACGCTTTGAAGGGGGCTGATATCCTCAAGACGGCTCCGGCGAAGTACGAGTCCTCGGTGGAATACGCCGACACCTCCATAGGTCAGAATCTACTGGGCATATCCAAGGTGTTGCACGCCAATTTGGGCACCCGCATCTTCTACACCCAGCACGGCGGCTATGACACCCACGCCAGCCAGGGTCCGGTCCATCCCAAGCTGTGGACCGATCTTTCCCAGGCCGTAACGGACTTTTATGCCGACCTGCGGGAGCACGAAACGGCCGATAACGTCCTGATGTTTGTTTTCACCGAGTTTGGCCGGAGGGTGAAAGATAACGGGTCGGGAACCGACCACGGCTCGGACGGGCTCGCTCTGGCGATAGGCGATCCGGTGCAGGGCGGCATGTACAGCGAGTATCCGTCCCTGCGGGAGGAGGACTTGCTGGAGGGGGACCTCCACTTTAACATCGACTACCGGGGAATTTACGGAACCATCGTGGAAAACTGGCTGGACCTGGACCCGGTTCCGGTGGTGGGCGGCAGTTTTGAGCAGTTGGCTTTCGTAAAGTAGCCCCGGCAGCTCCCTGCCGGAATAGAGAAAGGGCGGCGTTGCAGCCGCCCTTTCTCTATTCCCAGCCTGCCAGATGCTGGAGGCCTAGCTCAGCCGGAGATGGGCGTTAGTCCCGCATCGCGGCGGGCGTCGTTCATGTGCTCCAACACCCGGACTCTGAGGGGAGCCATCTCGTAGCTGATATCCGCCAGCATCCGGCTGTTATCCAGCAAGTAAACGTGGGGAACCGGCCGGTCTCCGGTGGTTATCTGGGCGTCGGGGACAAACTCCCGGACCAGGTTGGCCATGTCCTGAATGGTCGCCAGGTGGCCGCCGCTGATGTAAATCGGGTGATTCAGGTTGCTGTTCAGCGCTACCTGAACAAACATTTCCGCTGCGTCCTCGGCGTGGATCATCGGCGAGGCTTCGCTGGGGTCGAACTCCATGGACACCGGCTGGCCAATGGCCGGCAACGACATCATCAGCCCGCCGATCATGCCCGTCATGCCGGTCACCCGGCCGTGGCCGAAGACGGTGCAGATTCGCACGCCCCGGAGGTCCATACCGTAGCGGTCCCGATACCGGCCGGCGGCGAAATCGTTGGCTGCCTTGGTCATTCCGTAGACGTTGATGGGGGAACACAAGTCTTCTTCGTCCACCGGGCGGTCCCCAAAGGTTTCCTGGACGCCGTAAACCGCGATGGAGCTGGCGTAGACCACCCGCTCGATGCCGGTCCAGCGGGCCGTTTCGAAAACGTTGTTCGCTCCCTGAATGTTGACCAGCATGCCGAAGTGGGGCCGGTCCTCGGTGTCCGGCGGCAGCAGGGCGGCCATGTGGATAATTTTGTGGACACCATAGGTGTTGATCGCTTCCAGCAAGTGGGGAATTTGGCCGATGTCGCCCCGGTAGAACTGGACGCGGTCCAAATACGGCTCCAGGTTGGCCCGAGGCGGAGCCAGGTCGAAGCAGACCACCTCTTCTCCCCGGTCCACCAGCTTGCGGATAATTCGGTGACCGATAAAGCCGGTACCGCCGGTGACCATGATTGCCATAAGTGTCTCCGGATACCAGGGCTGGGGTTTGACCGGACTAGAGTATATAAGCTGTGCTGCCCCGATACAAACACTGATTCAGCAGCTACACGCATCCCTGGTAATATGCCAGTAATACTTATAATCCAGAATTAAGATAAAATAGGTGCTAACCAAACGGTCGCTGGCTTGTTATTTACTATTAGAACGGGTAGGTCACCGAGTTGGGACGCTGTTTCTACCTAGTTGGGACCCTATTGTTACCAAAATCGGTTGAAGAGGAGGCCCGTACTCAGATATCCTACTAGTAGGACGTCATATCTGGGCGCTTAAATATTCCCGGCAAGGTACTTGCATGAATAAGAAATTATCGCTGTTTCTACTACTGATTTCGGTCGGCCTTCTGACCTCCCTGGCCGTCGGCCCGGTGTTTGCCGGCAACCACGGGGAGAACCACCCGGTGATACCCGCTGGTGGCGGCCCAGACGGTCAGATCGTGCCGGGGAGATTCGTTGTTCTGGTCGACGGTGGCCACGACCCGGTGACTGTAGCGACCGACAACGGCGTCACGCCAGGGCACGTTTATCGCACGGCGGTTAACGGATTCTCCGCCGCTGCTAACGACAACCAACTTGATAGTCTGCAGGCCGATGAGCGCGTGCTGGTAGTGGATAATGAGCGTATCTGGCGCCTGACTGGCCACTGTGTCCGCCCCATTCAGTGCCTCCCCAAGGGCATCGACCGCATCGAGACTGACAAAAACCCACACCCAGACATTGATAAGACCGATGACGTGCGTGTCAATATGGACGTAGCGGTAATCAGGGCCTTTTCATTCTCCTGCCTGGTAGGAAAAGCCCATCATGTCGAAAGCTTCGCTGAGATGGGCATTGTGGCGGCGTAGGGCAGCGGCTACGTTGGAATGCCCAGCCCGGCGTACCAAGCTGATGACCAGGTTCCGCAGGCCCGC
>JAKZUA010000259.1:0-4552 GCA_047516825.1 Dehalococcoidia bacterium | reverse complement strand
GCGGGCTAGCTCACCGTAAGGATGAAGTGAAACGTCGCTGCCGAACCCGGTTACAGGCCCGAGCCGATGCTTTGATCTTTACACCTGCCGTGCCTTTGCCATCACTGCCCAATGTAGTTCCCACCTTGGCTTTGGTTTAGGTGTAAGTCTGCACCCCGTTTTCCGAAGGCTCTTCCACGCTATCGGTGCTCCGACTCTTCCGAATCTTCTGCTTTACCGTCCCGATGTACGTGCCCGTCTTGGTGCGGATCCTTTCGGCTTTGGCCCCAACTATCCCTCGCGATTCCCGGCCGGGTTTTGGCGCGAACAAAATACCCGCCGCCGCTCCAACCAGAGCGCCCGCCACCAAGCCTGTAATTAATTTATTGCTCCTCGTCATCGTCATTCCTCCGCTCCCGATTTTTGAAGTTCTCAACCAGTCCCCAAACGCGATTTATCATCTCCATCGCCGACCCGATGAGATTTAACGGCTGGGACACCAGGTTAAGTAGGATACCCGAGCCTTCCTCCAGGTTCCGGGTTGTTCGCAGTACCGAGGGGTAAAACTGCCGGTATACCCGAAACATCACCACACCCAACCCAATTAATATGATAATAAAAACGCCCGAGTTTAGAATAATAAAAATATCCCGAATTAGGGCGATTTTATCGACTGTATCCACGCTGAAGCTTTGTTCCCATAGGAAAAGAGGGTGGGCCTGTCTTTATTATTACCATAAAACCCGATAAATGTTCACCCCCTGGTTGCGAAACTCCTGAAATACCAACCCTTTCCCAACCATTTGTTCAAATTTTCCCAAACCCGACGCCGGGTAGTGAGCCCGCTCCAATTCCCCTACCACTATGTATTCGACCTCATACTTGGTAAGCAACTCCTGGGCCCGACCGAGATCTGCCGTGCTATAAATCTCCATGATATCCCGGGAGCGCTCCTGAACGGCATAAGCGTAGGGGGTGCGCTGTTGAATCTGATGCCAAGGCCAACCCAGCACCGTCGGCAAACCGGTATAGTCGGAGACGCGAGAGGTCCAATGATACTGATCGTGGTGAGCCTCCAAGATTACCGGAGAACCCTCCACGTTGTCCTGGAGCCACCGAATGGCCTCCAGATCCCACTTTAGCTGCAACGACCGGCTCTCTTCCTGATGAACCGCCTGCGCCATGTAAGCCGTCCCTTCCAACGTCAGAGGTGTATCCCCAAAGCGGTCATTGATTCGGGCTTTGGTGCCCAGGACCGGGTAGATCAGGCTGGAAGCCAGTAATACCGCCAGAATTCCGGTCCAAGCCAGTTTCGCCCTCCAGCGATCCCGCCTCCAAACCGGCGCCAGCCATCCCCGTTCGCCCAGATACCAGAGCATATATCCGGCGGCCAGGCTGAAGAGAACCCATGATTCCAGATACAGCTTGAACAGGGTATTCATTCGGCCGATGTCGCCGTTAAGGCTCACAAAATCTACCCCCATGCCAATGGCAAGCGCCATTCCCAGAAAGACTAAGGGAATGGCCGCAAACAGCCCATCTGGAGTTTCACGGCCCAACTCCACCATCAGCGCCAGTCCAGTCAGCAAAACCAACGGCAGCAATATGGCCGCGGTCCAATAGTCGGCCAAGGCCAGATAAACAGCCGCCGCCAGCCCGATACCCAAATAGGTCAGGCGCAGGCGATCTCCAGTGGTCAAAACCGTACCTGAACCCGCCGTGTCTCCCTGACCGAACAGAGTTCTAAACAGGGCCGCCAGGAATTGCCGGCTCCGGTAGATTAGGAAGGTTGTCGTTACGAACAGAAACAAGCCGTGAATAACCAGGTACCGGTCCAGCGGAGTGCGCCACTTGGAAGCCGCGATTCCGGCGTTGAAGGTCTCGTAGGTTTGATGAAAGGGCAAGAAGAGGAGCACGCTGAGCCCTACTACCCCTGCCGAGAGCAGGCCGAACCAGGCGAGCTTTTTGACCCATGTAGTCCTCCGGCCATATGCTGCCAAGCCCAGGAGAGCCAAGACCAGCATCAAATAGGGAGGATAATCCCAGCTATTTATCACCCATAGGCTTCCCAATCCCAGAGCCAACCCGGTGGAGGCGATTCCGGTCCAGAGCCAACCGGAGTTTCTCAGTCCTACCGCCAGACCTACTCCCAACCCCATTACCAGCAAGGTAAAGGGGATAACCATCATATGGGCGTGTAGGTCGGCAAAAAGGAAGGTAAAGAAGGGAAACTCTGTAATGTGGAAAGAAACGTCGGTAAAGCCCGGAATCTGCTGGCCGGGAAGCCAGAAGGCCAGGGGTGAGCGGTCAATTTCGTCCAGAGGGGGAATCATGCGACTACTCCGCCAGAAGTCGAACAAGAGTAGGGCTTGCTCCGGGCGAAACAGGCGTTGCCAGGTTCCCTGCACCAGCTGAATCATGCCGTCCAGATTGCCAATTACCGCGATCATCATCCCGGACAGCAGGCCGGCGCTGATTGGGCTCCACCGGGCGAACTTGGAGCGGCCTTCTTCGCCGGATTCGGATTCGCGCCCGGATTCAGAGTTGACGGAGCCGATCCGGTCCGATTGGTCGACCTTGGGGACCAGGGAAGAACCCGAGGGAGGAGCCGGCGCCGCCGCTACTTCCGGGCCATCCCGGGGTGCGCCAGCACTCTTGGAGCGCCGCAGGCCCTCCGCCAGGTTGTACACCAGGGAAAAAGCGCCGGTAAATGTCAGCGCGAAAAACAGGGGTACCGCCAAATTAAAAGCGGTCGTGGGAACGATGCCCGTTACTCGCATGGGCAAGGAAACCAGGAAGTATCCCCAGTAATAGTAGTTCAAGTACCCGCCGGCGAACCACGGATCGTAGGGAGGCAGGGTAGTGGAGCGCACCACCGCGCTGAGGTAGGCCAGCTCCATGGGCTTTTCCCCGCCCCGGAAGTCATGCCATAGGTCCGGGTTGGCCATCCGAACCAGTACAAAGGCCAGAAATGCCAAGAGAAACAAGGATTCGGCCAGCAGCAACAATTTCCAGCGAGCCCTTAAAAATCCGATAATTTCCCGCCACTTGAAAACCAGGGTAATCGCGGAGCCCAGGCCGACTATCAGGCCACCGATGGAAATGGCCCAGTTTGAGAAAGGCAGCCAATCCAGGCTGACCAACAGCCAGACCAGGTACCCGATAAGCAGGAATCCCAATATCCTAGCCAGGACGATGCCCCGGTCCGGTAGGGGGCGGAAGATGAACATGGCCAGGGGAAGGGTAATCAGGTACGCCAGCTCAATGGTCAGCAGCCAGGCCAGAACCGGGAATCGGTTGGTCCAGCTGCCCCGGTCGAAGATGCGAGACCAGGTGCCTCCAGCGCGCTGAGCCTCCCAATCCTCGTCGGAAAGCATCAGACCCGGCTCTCCTCTCTCGCCGGCTTGGGCCGAAACAGCGGGGCCCGACCCGTCGGGGGCGCTTCCCCGAACCAGCAGCTGCCGGAGCAGGTCGTCCTCCGGCTTCCTCTCCAAATTTCGGAACAGCAAGACCTGGGGGTGATCGTAACCCACCACATTGTCGTCGGCGTATCCCAGGTTCAGCCTCAAGCCGGAGTCCTCATCGGGAGTCAACGCTTGGGGACGAGGAAGCCCGGCTCGTTCAAAGGGGTCATCCGGAAAGGAAACCTTCAAAAACGTCGGGTAAGATGTAAAGCTCCGCTCCAGGCGATAGCCCAGGTCGCCTTGAAATAATCGATGGTAGTAACCGGAGCTGAGGGGGAAGTGCTCGGGGATTCTGGCCACGCTTCCGTAGGGCCGGTTACTGTAAAAGACCAGGTACTCCGACCGGGCCAAACCCCGGGCCAAGTCTTCCATTTTTGTCCGGCTGTCCGGGTCATAAACCGGAAACTGCCACACATCGTAGCGGTGAATCCCCGGCAGGAACTCATCCCAGTGATTATCGCTCACCACCGCCGTTCCAGGCGGTACATTCTCCTCCATCCACCGAGACGCGGCGACGGCGGGATGATCGCGGGCGTAGACCCGCTGGAAGGCCAAAGCGTAAAAAGCGGTGGTGGCTAATACCAAAACCATTAGCGCCAGGGGCAGGCCAGGCCAGGCGCGACTACTGCTCCAGAGGCCCCAAATCCGGCTCAAAGCCCGGTCCACTAGGACCAGCCGGCGGAGGGAGGTCTTTGACTTTTGAGACGATTGAGCTGGGCTCCGGGCGGCATGTACCAACCACCAGAGCATCCGCGCCGCCATCAAAACCATGAAAGGCATCAGCGGGAAGAGGTATCGCAAGAATTTAACCTCGAAGGATTCTAAAAAGAGGAGGTTGGGCACGACCCATGCCAGCAAAAGCAGGTCCCAACGGCGGCTCCCTTGCCGCCGGAAGACCATTACTGCGGTAAAGGGGATGGCGAGCCAGGCCACTATGCCGAGGGGAATGCCCAGTCCCCAGGCGCTGGTCTGATGTATCTGATAGCTGAAGGCCGGAGTATTAACGTATTGGTAGGTGAAGGGCCACAGCCCGACCTGCCGGGCCATTTCGGTCTGATCAATCAGGTCCCCAATAAAGGAGTTGAAATCCAGCAGGGCATAAGGAGTCA
>JAKZUA010000258.1:0-3219 GCA_047516825.1 Dehalococcoidia bacterium | reverse complement strand
GATGTGAGCCGGGTTCAGGGACAGCAACTGGGCCACGGTATCTTGCCAATGGGCCAGGGTCTGCTGGGGCAACCCGTACATCAGGTCCAGATTGATGTTGCTGAAACCGGCCTGCTTAGCCCTGGCAAAGGCGTCGATGGCTTGCCGGGCGTCGTGCCGCCGTCCCAGCATGCCAAGCAGCCCATTATCCAGGCTTTGCACGCCAATGCTGAGCCGGTTAATCCCCTGCTCCAGCAGGCTGCCGCAGGTCTCCTGGTCCAGGTCGTCGGGGTTGGCTTCGGCGGTTACCTCCGCATCGGCTTGCAGCTGAAAGGCCGACTGCACCGCCTCCAGAATTCTCTTTATCGAGCCGGCCGGCAGGTAGGACGGCGTGCCGCCGCCCAAAAATATGGTGTTAACCCGCGGGTGGTCCAGCACGCGCCCCCACAGCCGAATCTCGGTGTTAAGGGCATCCAGGAAGGTAGAGGTCAGGCTTTCAATCCCCTGGTAGGTGTTGAAGTCGCAATAGGGACACTTGGTCCGGCAGAAGGGAATGTGGATATACAGGGACATGCCCGAGAGGGGCACTGGGGAAGCGCCGGAGTGGGGTTTCAACTACGTCTGCCGGTCATCAGAGCTGAGAATTACTTATCGTCGACAAAGCGGGCCGAACCGTCCACCACCTGCGAAGGGTCCCGATCCTCCGGACGGTCGGAAATAGGCTCGCGACCCAGATGCTCGTCAACGACATGCTTTGGCGACAGCTTAATTAGCAAGAGCATCGCCACGCCAAATACAAGCAGGTCATCGATTCTGCCGATAATGGGCAGGCGATCCCACACCAGGTCGAAGGGTCGCCCGGGCCAAATGAAATAAACCAGGGCCAGGGGAATCAAGGCCCGCAGGATCACATTTACGCGGCGGTCGAAGGTTAGCTTCCAAATCAGCCGAAGATACCGTAAAATCTGGGGCAAAATCCTGGGGACTAGCGTCATCAAGATGGGATATAGCAGTCGATGCATGGTTAGCTCCTGCCTGTAGCTGCTGACCCTATTATAGCCCAAAGTCCCAGGGGCCGGGAACCAGACAGATCTTCGACATAGAGAGGAATTTCCTTCCTCGACGAGGCCGGCGGGAAGGACTTAGCCATTATGCCATCCCTGGATTAAATTCCGGGACCGGCGCCATGCTATACTGCGAAAGTTGGTCCCCGATTCCGGTCATACCCCGGTGATGCCGCAGGCATTGAAACCGGTTAGCGCTCATATCTCCGGGCCGACCTCCGGATAATCGATGTTGGAGTGTTGAAGATGGCCGCTGCGCCCCAGGCTCACACCATAGGACAATTGCGGAAGAGCGGATATCAGGTTCTCCCCATAAGAGAGGAGTTGCGCAACAATCTGATCGCAAAAATTCGGGCCGAAGAGCTCCTCTTTCCGGGAATTATCGGCTTTGAGGAAACCGTCATTCCCCAATTGGAGAACGCGATTCTGGCGGGTCAGGACCTAATTCTGCTAGGAGAGCGGGGCCAGGCCAAGTCCCGTCTAATTCGCAGCCTGATCGGCCTGCTGGATGAACACATTCCGATCGTGGCTCAATGCGAAATTAACGACAATCCCTATTCCCCGGTCTGCCGCGCCTGCCGGGATAAAATCGCCGCCCAGGGAGAGAAAACCCCCATCGAGTGGATCCCTCGAGACCGCCGCTACTCGGAAAAGCTGGCCACTCCGGATATTTCCATTGCCGACTTGATCGGGGAGATCGACCCGATCAAGGTAGCGGAGGGTCGCCACCTGTCCGATGAACTGACCATTCACTACGGACTGGTGCCCCGTACCAATCGAGGCATCTTTTCCATTAACGAGTTGCCAGACCTGGCCGAGCGAATTCAGGTCGGGCTGTTCAACCTGATGGAGGAGCGGGACGTGCAGATTAAGGGCTACCGCCTCAGCCTGCCTTTGGACGTCTATGTGGTGGCCACGGCCAACCCGGAGGACTACACCAATCGGGGCCGGATCGTCACTCCTCTTAAGGACCGATACGGGGCCCAGATACATACCCATTACCCCAAGTCGTTGGAGCAGGAAATCTTGATAATGGAACAGGAGCGCTCCCGGTTCCCGGAGGAGGAGAACCTGGTTGTGCCGGACTACATGAAAAGGGTTATCGCCGAGATCACCGCTCAAGCCCGACAGAGCAATGAAATCAACCAGCGTTCCGGCGTCAGCGTTCGGGTTTCCATCTCCAACTACGAAACCCTGCTCAGCAACGCCGTGCGCCGGTCCATCCGGCAGGGTAACCAGATCGCTTGTCCCCGCATTAGCGACCTGCCCTACATTATCGCTTCCCTGGGTGGAAAGATTGAGCTGGAAACCTTTGAAGAGGGCCGCGAGGGGCGGGTTACGGAGGAGCTAACCAAGAGAGCCGTGTTGCGGGTATTTGGCGAGTAC
Organism: Dehalococcoidia bacterium; assembly: GCA_047516825.1. Classification (GTDB taxonomy): domain Bacteria; phylum Chloroflexota; class Dehalococcoidia; order Lucifugimonadales; family UBA3495; genus JADFQT01. The sequence continues at coordinate 790 of JAKZUA010000258.1, read as the reverse complement.
TTCGACGTTGAGGGGTTGGAAGACACCGTCACAGCCTTTGACCTGGGCACCGTGGCCGATACCGGCAGCGAGAAGCAAGCCGCTAGCTACGAACAGTTCCTGAATAGCGTCGATGGCTTGCAAGACGCTGTCGGCTGCCTGACCGAAGACAGCCGTCCCGAGGTAATAGCCTCCGCTGTGGAGTTCATCCTGGAAGGGCTTCACCTCAGCCGGCGACTTAACTGCGAGCGAACCCCCACCGGCTACCAATATCGACGCTAGCCCTACCCAGCATCGCCCCCTCCTCCGCCCGAGGTCGCGTCGGCTGGCATTCTCTTCCAAATCGATCCCTTTTTCCGCTGACAGCTACCCATTGACGAGTCCCGCCTCCCCCAATGCAGTAGAACAGGCGTACTACTTATGGCGAAGAGGGGGAGAATGGCTGAAGCTGAAGTCCAGGACATTTACTGCAAGACCCTTTTAAACAAGTTGGACGTCCCCGGCCTGCCCTTCCGCTGGACCTTGAACCCCTACCGGGGATGCCGCCACGCCTGCCGCTACTGCTATGCCCGCCCTACCCATGAGTTCTGGGGCATGAACGCGGGTAAGGATTTCGACCAGAGGGTTTTCGCCAAGGTCAATGCACCCGAGGTGCTGCGGCAGGAACTGAGTCGCCCCAAGTGGCGGGGAGAAACCATCGCCATCGGCACCGCTTCGGACCCTTATGAGCCGGCGGAGGCACAATACTGCCTGACCCGCCGGATTCTTCAGGTGTTGGCCGAATTTCAGAACCCGGTGTCCATCACCACAA
>JAKZUA010000257.1:0-3512 GCA_047516825.1 Dehalococcoidia bacterium | reverse complement strand
GATGCCGGAGGCTTCGTCCACGGCGACAACGCTCGGGAGATCGAGCTTTTGGTGGAGCGGGGCATGTCCAATATGCAGGCAATACAAGCCGCCACCGGCTGGGCCGCCGAATGCGCGGGGTTGGAGCGGGAAATTGGGACCCTAGCCCGGGGGAAATTGGCCGACTTGCTGGTGATTGACGGGGACCCGTTGAAGGATATCGCTCTGCTGCGAGAGCAAGAAAAGATTATGCTGGTAATAAAAGACGGCGAGGTTTGCATCGACAAGCGGCCGGCGGCCATTCCCGAGATGGCTAGATCCTAGTCATTCTTCAGCCCACCTACGGTCACTCCACCTACCTTCGGCCCGTCGCTGCCGGGCGGATAAACGACGGCAAAAAGCTATGCGATTCCACGTCCTGACCCTCTTTCCCCAAGCCTTCCAGTCCCCCATCGAACACGGCAGGCTGGGACGCGCCAGCAGCCAGGAGCTTCTCTCCGTCCAGATTACCGACCTTCGCGCCTACACCCATGACACCCATAGCACGGCCGACGACTACCAGTTCGGCGGCGGCTCGGGAATGGTTCTCAAACCTGAACCGATCTTCGAGGCGGCGGAAGATGTTTTGTCCGGCTACTCCGAGGACCTGCGTTCCCAAATTCCGACAATACTTCTCTCTCCCCAGGGACAGGTCCTCGACCAGGAGATGGCCAGAGAGTTGGCCGGTTACCCGGCTTTGGTTCTGATTTGCGGTCATTACGCCGGGGTTGACGAGAGGGTTCGCCAGAATCTGGCAACCCGCGAGATTAGCATTGGCGATTATGTGCTTACCGGCGGGGAGCTGGCGGCCCTGGTCTTGATGGACGTAGTGGCCAGATTCGCGCCGGGAGTTGTCCGGTCCTCCGACAATGTGGAGGGAGACTCCATCACCTCGGGCTTGCTCCAGCACCCCTTGTATACCCGCCCGGCGGAATACCGGAGTATGGAGGTTCCCGAAATTCTGCGCTCCGGTCATCACGCCGAAATAGCAATGTGGCGCCGGCGGCAGGCCCTCAGCCGTACCTTAGCCCTTCGCCCCGACCTGCTGGCAAAGGCGGATCTGGACAAGTCCGACCTGGACTATCTCCAATCCCTGGGTTATCAGCGATCCCCGGGCTATCAGCAGGATGGCCACCTTTCGGAGGATGGCGGATAACCGGCATGCCTAAGCAGGATTTCAAGTTCAAGACCCCGGTCCGGGTGCGTTGGATGGAGGGGGATGCCCAGGGAATAGTATTCAACGGCGCCTATCTTGGCTACCTGGAAATCGCCCAAGCTGAGTATTTCCGAAACCTGGGCTTTAGCATCTACCGGATCGCCAAAGCCGGTTATTTCGACACCGCGGTGGTTAAAACCACATTGGAATTCAAAGCCCCAGCCCGGGTTGACCAGATGCTGGATCTGCACGCCCGGGTGGCAGCCATCGGAAGGACCAGCCTCACGCTGGAGGTGGAAATTTATCCACGGGATTCGCAGCAGCTTCTCACCACCATCCAGGCGATCTACGTGGGATTCACTCCCCAAACCGGCGAGACCAGACCTGTCCCGGGGGAAATCCGGGCCCTGGTGGGCCACTTTGAAGCGACCGGACAGGTGCTGCCGCTGAGCGACTTTCCGGAGTTGGCCAAGGCAGCTTCTTAGATAGGCAGCTTTGGCCAGCTGCTTTTTAAGCGGGATGGGAGATTTGGGAACAGGTAACTAAGCAATCAGCAAAGTATGTCACGCCGAGCGGAGCGAGGGGTCTAAAGCCCTTGGGAACATGTACCTGACACCATTGGCTATCGCGTGAGTGTAATACTGAATTATGAGGTTTTACGGACCAAAGATTTAGATTCCTCAGTCGCTTCGCTCTTTCGGAATGACGTGGGTCGTTTTGAAACAACATGGATGAGAAGGCGTGACTGAAGGTAGGAAAGGGGATAAAGTGATGCGGCCGAGGCCCGTTTCTTCAGACCATGAAAACGGGCGCATCGTCCCGGTTAATTCGGGTCTCACCGCCCATGCCCAAACGTAGGAATTTGGGCAGGGAAAACATGCTGCGGTGGGTTTCCCCGTCGTAAAAGCGGAGAGATTTGCTCAGGCGCCGATCGATAAGGCCGTTCACCTGATCCGGGGTGGCAAAATGGGGAAGTTCAGTGTCCGAAGCCAGGGTGAATCCCCAGAGGGTCTGAAAGGAAGGCACGTGTACCTGGTAGGGACTGGTGTAACCAAACACCTGGCTCAGGGTATTGAAGATGGTGGTAAAGCACTCCTGGAAGCTGATGAGCCCGGCCGGACCCGATTGGGTGACCAGGATACCATTGGGATTCAACCTGGATTTGGCTATCTGGTAATATTCCTGGGTATACAGCAGGCCGGCCGTACCGCCTTCCAAGGGGTCGACCAGGTCCATGATCATGACGTCAAACTGCTCGTCGCTGTCTTGCAGATAGGCTCGGGCATCCTCGTGGTGAAGCGCAACCCGAGGATCATCGAAGCTGCCCTGGTGGTGGTTGGGTAAATACTCCCGGCACAGATCCACCACCTCCCGGTCCAGATCCACCATCACCGCCTGGCTTACGGAAGGGTGCGCCAGCACTTCTCGCAGGGTTCCCCCCTCGCCGCCGCCGGCAATGAAAACCCGCTTCGGCTCGGGGTGCATCAGCATTCCAGGGTGGACTAGGGACTCGTGATAGATGTGCTCGTCCCGTTCGGTGGACTGGGTCTTGCCGTCCAGCACCAAGCTCCTACCATAGATATCCGAACCAAGCACTTCCACCTGCTGGAATCGGGTCTTCCCCGAATAGAACACCTCTCGCACCTTTAGCATGACCACCAGGTCCGGGTAGACAGTCTCCAGCAGCCATTTTCCTGAAACGTCCATAACCTGCCGCGGGCCGGCGATATCCGGCGAATTAGTGGGTTGCCGCCTCGGCGAAAAGGCCGCGCCGGACCTCGGTAAGTTGCGGAGCTTGGGATTCAAATCGCTGGATCAGCAGCTCTGCGGCTTCGGAAGGACGGAAGGAAGACCCGCAGGTAAAGATATCGGCCGCGGCGTAATTGAACTCGGGCCAGGTATGAATCGAGATATGGGATTCAGCGATGGAGAGGATGCCGGTTACCCCTTGGGGAGCAAAGCGGTGGAAGGACTCGCCTACTACGTGGGCGCCCAATTGCTGGGCGGATTGGAACAGAGCCTTGCGGATGTATTCCAGGTCATCAAGAAGCGCGGGGTTACACTCCTTGAGCTCCAGCAAAAGATGAAGACCTAAAACATTCAATCACCTGTCCTCCTTTTGTCTCGGGTTGTCACTCATTTTGACGGGTTACAATTCTATATGCTAACCGGGAGCTTATCAATACCCCTACCAAGAGTGTAACTGTTCAGACTTGATGAGGTGAATTGGCTCAAAGCCGTTGGAAAAACGCTGGCATGGCCGGGGGAGTTGTGGCATACCAGGGAGGTGGACACTGAACTAGACCTGAACGCGGCGAGTCGCGAAACTCTGCTGGAG
>JAKZUA010000256.1:0-9202 GCA_047516825.1 Dehalococcoidia bacterium | reverse complement strand
GTCAATATAGCTGGGGGTTTTTGCAACATGCTCTCTGGAAGCCGACATACGTAAAGTGTTAGCCGAAACCGCCTAGGTCCGATTACCCTATCCGCTGATTACGCTTGCCTACGCAAGTTTTGTACAAAGTCCAGCTTAGTAATCTGCCCGAAAACCCACCGCCGGTGGCTGGGTTCCTAATTGCTGTTCCGCCTCAGATCGTCCAGCTCCAACACCCACCCCAGATTCTCGTCATCCGCCGCTTCTGCCGCCAAGGGAGGCTCCAACTCCACCGCCCGCCGCAGATAATCCAGGCACAAATCCAGGCTGTCCGACCTGGAGTAGATACGGGCAAGGTTGTAATAGGCCGTAGCGAATTTGGGCTCAGCTTCGATGGCCCGCAAGTAATCCTCCCTTGCGCCGATGTCATCGTCCAAAGCCTCGCAGGCCGCGCCGCGATTGTTTAGGGTTTCGGCGTAGTTGGGACGTAGCGCCAGAACCGCGTCATAATCCCGTAGCGCCCGCCGGTATTCCCCCCAAGCGTCAAAGGCCAACCCCCGATTGTTGAGCGCCTCGGCATCCTCCGGCCGCCGCTCTATGACCTGGGTATAGTCGGAGATTGCCGCTTCAATGGAACCCAGAAAATAGTGGGTGCGGGCCCGATTGAAATATGCATCCACATTATCTGGATTACTAGCCAACGCCTGGGAGTAATCCTTGATGGCTGCCGGGTGCCGGCCCAACTCATCCAGCGAGGCGCCCCGGTTCAAATAGGCATTGGACAGCTCCGGCCGCAACTCAATCACCCGCTCAAATTCGGCCACTGCCTCCCGGTGACGGCCAATGCGGGCCAGAACTACACCTCGATTGTAGAAGGCCTGCAGAAATTCCGGATCAATCTCAATTGCTTTGGCGTAGTCTTCAATAGCCTGCTCCGGCTGGCCCAGGTCATCGTATGCGTTGCCCCGCTGATAGTGGGCTTGAGCCAGGGCAGGGTCCTGCTGGATAACCTGGGCGAATTGGGCAACAGCCTCGCCCTGATGCTTTAATCTCAGAGAGGTTAGGCCCAAGTTGAATCGGGAGGCTAGGTCATCCGGCTGCCGCTCCAAAATTGCCTGGTAAACCCCAGCGGCTTCCTCATACCTGCGGGCCGCGAAGCAACCATTGCCGTAGGGCAGCCAGGATGAGACCTCCGCTGCGGCCTTGGATCCTTCAAGCAGGCTGGTCAGGGTGTCTCTACTACCATCAGAAAGCTGGTTGCCGCGGGGCCGGGGCGTTAGGAAGGATGTCCCGATGGAGTGGGCATCCAGAAAGTCGCAGAGTTCTTGAAAGGCCGGATTACTCTCCGTCATACACACCCTCTATAGAGTGGAGACCCGGCCCGGCTGCATTTCAGGTTGGAGTGAAATCTGCATCAGAGCCAGGGCAGTGTAGTAGGACACAGTCAGGGTGAGGTCGGTCACCCCTCGGTCTCCGAGCAGTTTTTGGGCGGCCTGAAAATTCTCGTCGGAAAGCTCCTTTTCCCGCAGCAATTGTTGAACAACCCGTGCGATGACGGCCTCCTGATCAGTAAGACCCTCCGGAGCCTGCCAGGTTCGGATGTTCTCGATGGATTGGTCGCTAACCCCGGCTTGAGCCGCCAGGACGGCGTGGCCGGTCCATTCGATGCCGCTGTTCCACTCCCGGGCCACCAATATTATCGCCAGCTCTTTAAGATTATCGGGCATGGAGCTTTGAAACCTGAGCTGGGCGCCCATAGAGGTTAGGTGCCCGGCCACCACCGGGCTGTTCAGCATCGCCCGAAACTGCAGCCCAACCTCGGGACTGTTCCGGTCCTGGCGAATTTGGTCGTAAATTTTCTGGCCTTGCGGGTCCAGCTCTTCTCGAGTGACGTAAGGTACTCGCGCCATTGGCTTAACCTCCCGGTTGGTTTTATTTGTCCTGGACCAACGTTCTGGCTTTGTAAGATCCAAATCCCCTGCAGCCTCCCGTATAAAGGGGGGATACCGGGGGATTTGCCCAACCGCCAGCGCCGGTGGGCCGACGATTCTGCAATATGAGTTCTATAGCATAACATGAGCCGCCGGCGGAGGCGGCGGCAGGCTCGTTGAATAATTTTATTCGGCCTCTTACAATTGGTTTCAACCGGGACACCAACAGGTTTGGTCCAAAATGCAGTTTCGGAGCGGGAGTTTAACGTGACCCAGAGCGGTGAATCCACTATAACCCTTTACACCCATCCCGATTGCGCCTACTCGGCGGCGGCGAAAATGGAGTTTCGACGTAGCAAAGTGGCATACGCCGAGATAGATGTGGCCAAACAACCCGAAAAGGTTGAGGATCTGCTGAGGCTGACCAACGGAGAACGGATAACCCCCGTCACGGTAGAGGGCGAGCAAGTCACGATTGGCTTCAAAGGCGGCTATTGAGAGTTCTAGCTGGAAGACTGGATGTCTTCCCCGATTTGAGTTCTTCCCACGCCGACCCACCAATTTAGGACCTGGTTTGTCACCAAATAGTCACTGACTTTCACTTCTTGTGACCCGGAAAATGCCGTGCTAGGATTTGTCCAGCCAGCGGAAAGGACAAGAATTATATGACTGCCAACGGGGATAAGGACAAGCAAGCAGCCCTGGAGATAGCCCTGGGGAGAATCGAAAAGGACTATGGGAAGGGCGCGGTAATGCGCCTGGGCGAAATGAGCCAACGTATTGCCACTGAGGTCATTCCCACCGGCTCCTTGACCCTGGACCTGGCTCTTGGCGTGGGCGGGATTCCCCGAGGCCGGGTGACCGAGATCTACGGCACCGAATCGGCAGGCAAGTCCACCCTGGCAATCCACATCATGGCGGAGACCCAGAAGGGCGGCGGCTTGGCCGCCTATATCGATGTGGAGCACGCCATGGATCCCCAGTACGCCGGTAATTGCGGTTTGAACCTGGACGATTTGTTGATCTCCCAGCCGGACAGCGCCGAGCAGGCTTTGGATATAACCGAACAGCTGGTACGCAGCGGCGCTATCGATACTATAGTAATTGACAGTGTGGCGGCTCTGGTTCCCCGGGCCGAGGTGGAAGGGGATATGGGTGACACCCATATGGGCTTGCAGGCCCGGTTGATGTCCCAGGCACTGCGGAAATTAACCTCCACCATTCATCACTCTCGAACGGCCGTGGTGTTCATCAACCAGTTGAGGGAGAAGATAGGGGTTGTTTACGGCAGTCCCGAGGTTACGCCGGGCGGGCGAGCGCTGAAGTTCTACAGTTCGGTGAGAATCGACCTGCGGCGCGTCGAATCCATTAAACAGGGCACGGAAATAATCGGCAGCCGGGTCCGCGCTCGCGTAGTCAAAAACAAGGTGGCGGCCCCCTTCCGGGTGGCTGAATTTGACATAATGTTCAACCACGGTATCAGCAAGACCGGAGACATGCTGGAGCTGGGAGTCGCAGCTGGAATCGTCAAGAAGTCAGGAGCCTTCTACTCCTATGGGGAAACCCGACTAGGCCAGGGCCGGGAGAATTCCAAGGAATTCTTGGCCCAGCATCCCGAAATCGCCCAGTCCATCGAAGCCAGGGTGAGAGGGGAATCGCCTTCCCTTGGAGAAGCGGGGGGAGAAGTGCCGGTGAATGCTTCAAGTCCAGATGGCCCCACACCGGATGACCAGATGACGGATGAAGCCATCTCCCCCGGTTCAAATAGTAGCGGCCCAGCAGAATAGGGCAAGGAAATGCTGCCCTATTCCGGTTCTGAAGGCAGGGAGTTCGCCCATGAGTCTCCTGAGGCCAGTTCCTCGCCGTCAGTGCCCGAGTCTGGTTATGCTGCGGCTGTGGACACGGCCTGCCGCTTTTTATCCTTCCGCCCTCGCTCCGAAGCCGAGGTGCGCCGTCGGCTGACGCGGCGTTTCCCACCGGAGTTGGTTGATCGGGTAATCGAGGCCCTGCGCGACAAGAACTACCTGGACGACGAAGAGTTTGCGCGACGGTGGCGATTACATCGAGAGCGCTTTCATCCCCAAGGCCGCCGGGTACTGCAGTTGGAACTCTCTCGTTTCGGAGTTGCCCGGGAGGTAATTGACCAGGCCCTGCTGGGGATGGAAGAGGAGGAAAACGCCTACCGGGCCGGGCTTAAATTAGCGGTTAGACTGATGTCCAAGGACTGTACTCAAGAGGCCCTGGGCCGTAAGCTCTACCCCTATTTGCAACGGCGTGGCTTTGCATACTCTGTGGTTAGAGACACGGTCAATCGCCTGTGGCTGGATTTAGCGCCGCACGCGCTGGACGGCGAGATAAACTCCGGCGGCCGTTGCGAGGAGACCGTAAAAGGGGTTAAACAAGGCGCCGGGCAGGTTGAGGAGTCCCGGAAGTTGTAGACAGATGACGGCGGCCAGGACGACCGCCCCTCCGGATACCCACGCCAAACCATTACTGCGCTTGCGATTGACTGACCTGCTGACCAGGTCGCCTCCCACATAACCCAGAGGCACGGCAAGGAGCGAAGCCAGCAGTGCCGGGAAAATGCCTGGGATTACGATGAGTAATGCCAGGCCAGCAGCCCACCAAATGAATCCCCCCAGGATAGCCACTCCGGACGCCACCGCCACGGCTTGAGCGTAATGGGTAGGCCGGACGTCGAAGGTTGGCATGGGGGCGGCTTTACCGCATTCTTTGCAACGAATGCCGACGTGCGCTTGAACCATGCACTGGGGGCAGATAGGCTTTTGGCAACGGCTACAGGATAAGCCTGTCTCCACATGGGGATGCCAGTAGCAATTTGCCAAGGCCCGTGTCTGTTCCGTCTGCTGAGATGGTTCCATTTACATCACCCGGGGGTCTCTGACGGTGGGGAATCGGGGAGTTTGGCAGGGCTGCCAAGGGCAGACCCTTCCGCCGCTGAGGAGCCAAATCGGCAAGCCAAACTCATGCCATGCTTTCCTTGCTAAGAGCCTGTGTACAGAGATATCCTGGCAGAGCATAATTCCTAGCGCGTCATTCCGGCGCTGGCCGGAATCCAACGTCATCTACTTATCAACCAGCGGGCAGCATCTGGGCTCCGGCTTGCGCCGGAGCGACGAATGCACTGCCCCAGGGACCATCGATGCTTTGGACACAGGCTTTAATGCTTTTCATGCCGGGTTCAGCCAAAATAACCGAAATATCGGTTACCCTGGAATTCGGCCCACCCAGTCCGCCCGGTGGGCCACGTCCCGATCCAGCAGCAGCCGGTTTAGCAGCACCTGGCCCTTGGGAAGATTGGAGGGCAGCGCCTGCCAGTTGGACAACAGCCGCTTCAGGACCATCAGAGTTACAGAGCCGGCACAAAACCAGATGAGCACCGGCGGATTATTCAAAGCTAACACCCATTCATCAAGAGCAAACACCCATAGGGGTAACAAGGAGAAAGATAGCAAGACCCACACTCCGGAGTTCCGGGTCAACACCCAGCCCGCCAAGAATACTAAGATGGCCGCGGCTAGCAGCGGGGGCGAGAGAGCCAACAGGGCGCCCCCGATCACCGAGACGCCCCGGCCTCCTTGAAAGTTTAGAAATACCGACCAGTTGTGCCCGGCCACGGCGGCCAGTGGCGCTAATACCAGCAAAAGAGACGTCTGCTCTAAGCCCAGCAAATACTGGCCCACGAGAAGGGGTGAGGCGCCTTTCGCCAGGATTTCGAACAGCAGCAGCGGAGCCACCCAAGCCCGGCCGCCGTGGTGGGCCAGGTTGGTGGCCCCTACGTTGGCGCTACCATAATTGCGGATGTCGATGCCTTTGGTCCACCTACCTATGAGGTAGGCCGTGGGAACGGCTCCCACCAGGTAGGAGTATAGGTACAGACCGATAGTCTCCAGCATCAGCTAACCTAAGACCGTCTGCGGGTCAGCGGGAAGATCGGGATAGCTCTTGGGCGGCCTCTTCCAATCGCTCAACCGTTTCCAGGGGCGGACCCAGGGTGCCGGGCAAGGCCTCGCCGGTGTTGCCCAAACAGTGGTAATCGCTGCCGCCACATGGTATTAGCCCGTGACGCTGGGCCACCTCGGCCAGGTAAAGCACAGTTTCAGGGGTGTACATCGCGTAGTGGACTTCCATGCCCTTGAGCCCGGCCTCTTTCAATTCCGCTAGCTTATCATCCAAGTCCTTGAGTTGCGCCGGGTGCGCCAAAACCGCCACGCCCCCCACCCGGGCCAGCATTTCGACGCCCTCGGCCGGGGTCATCTTTTGCCTTTCGACATAGGCCTTGCCGTTGCGCCCCAGGTACTCGGCGAAGGGACCTCTCGGTTCCTTAAAATACCCCTTTTCAACCATCGCCAGGGCAATGTGAGGCCTGCCCACCGAGCCTTCCCCGGCAATTTCTTTAACCCTCTCCCATTCTATGTGAACACCCAGGGTGGCCAGCTTTTCCACCATGAGCCGTCCTCGTTCCAACCGGCCTTCTCGGAATTGTCGCAGGATACCTTGGAACTTTTCATCCTCGTAATGGATAAAGTAGCCCAACATATGAATTTCATCCCCGGGTATATCGGTGCTGAGTTCAATGCCAGGAATGATTCTCAGGTCGGGAAATCCTGCAGCAGCCTGGTAAGCCTCCGCCAAGCCTTCCGTGCTGTCGTGGTCTGAAACTGATACTACTTTGAGACCCTTCTCGGCTACCAATTGGATCAGCTGGGTAGGGGTAAGCCGCCCGTCAGAGGCCAGGGTATGCAGGTGCAGGTCAACCTCGGCGGGCATCTATTCCACCATTCTGTCGATTCTTTCGGCGGGCATCTATTCCACCATTCTGTCGATTCTTTCGATCGAAAGAGCCCGGCCGGTCTCCGGGTCTACGTCGATTAATACTGAGTTCATCATGACCGGTCCGCCCGCCAAGGTCAGCCGTTGGGGCATACCAGTCAGGAACCGGTCCAAAACCGGGCCGGTATCGCTACCGATAACCGAATTTACCGGGCCGGTCATGCCCACGTCGGTGAGGTAGGCGGTTCCTTTGGGCAGTATTTTGGCATCTACCGTGCCCACGTGGGTGTGGGTGCCCAGCACGGCGCTGGCTCGGCCATCCAAATACCAGCCCATCCCTTGCTTCTCCGAGGTCGCCTCGGCGTGGAAGTCCACCACAATTATCTTGGGAGCGCCGGCTTTTTCCGCTTCCTGCAACAGGGCGCTGGCGGTACGGAAGGGGCAATCCAGCGGTGGCATGAAGACCCGCCCCATCAGGTTCATCACCATGACACCGTCCTGGATCAGGTAGCCGCGTCCCGGTGCGTCGGGATAGTTGGCCGGGCGGATTAACGGCAGGCCCTCCTCCATGTGGGGGATGATCTCTTTCTGGTCCCAGATGTGATTCCCCGAGGTCAGCACGTCCACGCCGTTTTCCAGCAACTCGTAGGCGGTATCCAGCGTGATGCCGAATCCGCCGGCCGTGTTCTCGCCGTTGGCGATCACCAGGTCGATGCTGTATTCCCTTCGCAAATTGGGAACCAGGCTTCGGATGGCCTGACGCCCAGGCTTACCGATGACATCGCCGATCATTAAAATACGCATTGCTTTGGTCCTTTCTTGCCTAAGTGAAGGGGCCCAGGCCGCGCTATTCCGGCTCTTGGGCCCCGGTCGAGCTCTGCTCGGTGTTTCTTAAAGCGATGGGACAGACCTTTTTGGTCAGCAAATTGGGCTCCTCGAGGTTACCCAAGAGATCAGCCGATTCCGGGCCGTCCCGCAGCTAACGGGCGATTTCCACGTTGCGGGTTTCCCGAATTACGGTCACTTTAATCTGACCCGGAAAGACCAAGTCCTGCTCCACCTTTTTGGCGATGTCCCTGGCCAGCGCCGCCGAACTGACGTCGTCTACATCTTCAGGCTTGACCATTACCCGCACCTCCCGTCCGGCCTGGATGGCGAAGACCCGCTCCACGCCGCCAAAGCTGATCGCGGCTTCCTCCAGGTCTTGCAGGCGCTTCACGTACTGCCCCAGGGATTCTTTGCGGGCGCCGGGCCGGGCCGCGCTGATGGCGTCGGCCGCCGCGACGATGAAGGATTCCACAGAGGAATGATCGTCATCGTGGTGCTCCAAGATGCACAGATAGGCATCATTGTTGATGCCGTTCTTCTGGGCCAGGTCGGCCCCAATCTCGGCGTGAGGACCGGATATCTCATGGGTCAAGGCTTTCCCAACGTCGTGGAGCAACCCGCCCAGGGTGGCTATCTTCACGTTGGCGCCTACTTCGGCCGCCAACATGCCCGATAGCAACCCAACCTCAATGGAATGTTTCAGTACGTTTTCACCGTAACTGTACCGGTACTTGAGCCTGCCCAGATAGTAAATCAAGTCCGAGTTTAGACCGGTGACGCTGGTGTCGAAAGTTGCTTGCTCGCCGGCCTTTCGGATGGTCTGCTCTATATCTGTTTGGGCGCGAACGACCATTTCTTCAATACGGGCGGGCTGAATTCTACCGTCGGCAATCAGCTTTTCCAAAGCCAGCCGGGCGATTTCACGCCGCACCGGATCAAAACATGAGATGGTTACGACCTCCGGCGTATCATCTACTACGATGTCCACGCCGGTCATGGCTTCCAGGGCCCGAATATTGCGTCCCTCGCGACCGATAAGACGACCTTTCATGTCGTCGTTGGGCAGGGATACGACAGAAGTTGTGGTTTCCGAAACCACATCAGTAGCCAGACGGTTGATGGCTAATGTAAGAATACGGCGGGCATTTTCGTCCGCCGTGACTTTTTGCTCTCGTTCCAGTTCGTAATACCTGCGAGACAGTTCGTGCTTGGCTTCTTCCTCGCCCTGCCGCACGACCATGGCCCGGGCATCCGTAACAGTAAGAGCTGCCGTTTCCTCCAGGGTATGCAGCCGTTTGACCTTGAGCTCCTCCGCCTCCCGGAGAGATTCCTCCACCTTGCCCTGCTGTCGGGTCAGGTCGCCCTGCTGCTTTTCCAATGCTTCAGTCTTGGTCTCCAGGTGCTCCTCCCTCTGCTGGAACCTCCGCTCCAATCGAGTGAGTTCCTGGCGCTGCTCTTTGATTTCCTGTTCCCCGGTGGTTCGGAGATGGAGGACCTCTTCCTGAGCAGCCAGAAGAACCTTTCGCTTCTCCTCCTCGGCCTGGCTTAAAACATCTTTGGCTTGTTCTTTAGCGTTTTCTACCCGCTTACCGTCTATTTTGGATCGGAGGAACAACCACAGTGCTACTCCCATCCCTGTCATCCCTGCGGCCGCTAGGACGGCTAGTATG
>JAKZUA010000255.1:0-19997 GCA_047516825.1 Dehalococcoidia bacterium | reverse complement strand
CTCCAGCAGAGTTTCGCGACTCGCCGCGTTCAGGTCTAGTTCAGTGTCCACCTCCCTGGTATGCCACAACTCCCCCAGCCATGCCAGCGTTTTTCCAACGGCTTTGAGCCAATTCACCTCATCAAGTCTGAACAGTTACCCCGGCCAGGGCAATCGCGTCTAAAACTGCCTTTTCGAACTTCGGTACAGAAGGCTAGCGAATGGTAGATATTCCGATGCTTTCCCAGCTATTTTGACTATAACACGTAAGGATCGAAAGACTTCCGGGACTCGTCAGACCCCAAAGAGCCACTGTCCCAAACCTGGGGGCGATTAAGACGCGATTGCCCTGTTACCCCGGCCGTGCGGCATTGCAAAGACTTCCAGCTATGATATAATTTCAAGGATTTTCCGGTCGTCCGCCTAGTTGGTCAAGCCGGGTGGGCGACATCAGCAGAACCGAAATTGGTTGGAAAAGGGGTAGAGGATGACCTATATAATTACCGAGCCGTGCGTTGGCGTAAAGGACGGAGCATGTGTCGATGTTTGTCCGGTGGACTGCATCTACACCCGGGATGAAGATGATATGTTTTATATCAGCCCGGATGAGTGCATTGATTGCGCCGCCTGTGAGCCGGTCTGCCCGGTAACGGCCATCTTCGCCGAAGACGCGGTACCTGCCACGTACACCTCGGACATAGCCAAAAACTACGACTATTTCAAGAACAACGACCCGTCCACTTTGAAACGAAAGTAGTCAGATACTGGTCCAGTTGGCGCCCCCCTGGTTGGGGCTAGGAAAACCTTTAAAGGTTCCCTTGCCTTTAAAGGTTTTCTCTATTCTGCCCATTTGTGGTCTTGGGCGGTCAGCCGAGGCAGTTGGAAACTCCGGAACCGGGACGGGTCAGACTGCATCCGGACCGGCGTGCTGGTATAGAGAGTGGATCGGAAAACAGCGGGCAACCGTGAAAGGAGCTTACGAATGCGCACTATCGAGTCGACCCCAGAACTTGTTTCCAGCGTTTACCAGAGGATGGAAAGCCAGCTGCAAGTAGTCCGTGCCCGTCTCAACCGACCTATGACTATGGCAGACAAGGTCCTGCTGTCCCACCTGGACGGCCCCGCTGAGTCCGAGCTAATCCCCGGCGAAAGCTACATCTTGTTGAATCCGGATCGGGTTCTCCTGCAGGATGTCTTGGGGCAGACCGCCTTGCTCAATTTCATGCAGACCGGACGGGGCTCTACTGCTGTTCCCACATCGGTTCATTGTGATCACCTGATCCAGGCCAGGGTCGAAGGAGCCGCCGACCTGAAAGAGTCGCTGCAAGAGAACGATGAGGTCTACGATTTCTTACGTTCGGCGGCAGCCAAGTACGGAGTCGGTTTTTGGGGACCGGGCGCCGGCATTATTCACCAAGTGGCATTCGAGGAGTATGCCTTTCCCGGAGAGATGATGATCGGCACCGACTCGCATACGCCTATGGGTGGAGGATTGGGGTCCATTTCGGTCGGTGTTGGCGGAGCTGATGCCGTGGAGGTTATGGCTGGGTTGCCCTGGGAGCTGCTCTATCCTAAGTTTATAGGAGTGCATCTAACCGGAGAATTGGGTGGTTGGACGGCTCCCAAGGACATCATCCTTTACCTGGCCGGAGAGTTGACCGTTTCCGGCGCCACCAACACCATTATCGAATACTTCGGCCCCGGAACCAAGTCCATTAGCGCTACCGGCAAGGCCACCATCACCAACATGGGCGCCGAGTTGGGCGCGACTTCTTCCGTCTTCCCCTTCGACGAGCCTATGGCCCGGTACCTTCAAGCCACCGGCCGAGGTGGTCTGGTCGGACTGGCCGAGCAGCATAAGGATCTATTAACCTCCGATCCGGAATGCGAAGCAGACCCGCGACCATTCTATGACCGCATCGTGGAGATTGACTTGTCCAAGTTGGAGCCTCACCTGGTGGGGCCCCACTCCCCCGATCGCGCCCGACCCATATCTCAGATGGCAGCCGAGCTTCGGCAAGACCAGGGATTGGTCGACGAGATTTCATCAGCGCTGATCGGTAGCTGCACCAACTCGTCCTACGAGGACATGAGCCGCTCCGCCGACGTGGCGGAACAGGCCAAAGCCCACGGTATCAAAGCTGCGGTGCCCTTCATGGTGACCCCAGGCTCCGAACTGGTGCGGGCTACCATTGAAAGGGACGGGCAGATGCAGTCCCTCAAAGATATCGATGGTACCGTGTTGGCCAACGCCTGCGGTCCCTGTATCGGCCAATGGCGACGCTCTAAAGAAGAGTCGGGCAAGGCCAATACTATCGTTACCTCTTACAACCGAAACTTTCCGGCGCGTAACGACGGTGAGCCTTCCACCATGAACCTCATCGGCAGTCCCGAGATAATTACCGCCCTGGCCTTGGCGGGCAAGCTGTCCTTCAACCCGCTGACCGACAGCCTTACCGGGGCCGATGGCACCCAATTCAAGCTGGACCCCCCCAAGCCGGCTCCTGATGTTCCCGGGCAGGACTTCCAGCGGGGTCATTCCTCTTACGAAGCGCCGCCGGAAGACGCCAGCAATATCGAGCTGTCAGTTGACCCCAACAGCGAGCGGCTTCAGTTGCTGCATCCCTGGGAACCCTGGGACGGCAACGATTTCTTAGACATGCCCGTCCTGATTAAGACCAAGGGCAAGTGCACCACCGACCACATATCGCCGGCAGGTATTTGGCTTCGCTACCGGGGTCATTTGGGCAAATTCAGCGACAATGTGTACTTGGGCGCCATCAATGCCTACACCGACGAAGCGGGCAAGGGCAAGAACGTAATCACCGGCGAGGAGGGTCTGGGCATCTCCACTATCGCCAAGCAATACCAGGCTCAGGCGGTCAAGTGGGCCGTTGTCGGCGACCATAACTTCGGCGAGGGCAGCAGCCGGGAGCATGCCGCTTTGTCCCCCAGATTGCTGGGCGGCACCGCAATCATCACCCGCAGCTTCGCCCGCATCCACGAATCCAATTTGAAAAAGCAGGGGTTGCTGCCCCTAACCTTCGAGGATGCCAATGACTACGACCGGATTAGGGAGGATGATCGGATAAGCCTGGCGGGTTTGGATAATCTGGCCCCGGGCCAAATCCTTCCTTGTCTGGTAAAGCATGCCGACGGGACCGAGGAGACCTTGAACCTGCGCCACACTTTAAACCAGCCCCAAATCGAGTGGTTCAAGGCCGGCTCGGCGATGAACTACATCAAGAAGCAGGAAGAGGCCTAAACCAAGCTGCTCGGCCCCGATTAAACCAAAGAGAGGGGCGGGTTTCGAGCCCGCCCCTCTTGATTTCCGATTCGGCTAAGAATCTTTCTAAAACCGACTCGTGTCATTCCGAAGGAGCCCTTCGGCGTAGCTCAGGATAAACTCCGCGACTGAGGAAGCTAAATCCTGGGCAAGTAATACCTTCTGAGTAAGAAGTACAGTTACTCCGTAGCCAATAGCGTCAGGACCATGTTCCCAGGGACTTTAGAACCCTCGCTATGCTCGGGGTGACATTTTGAGATAGTTGCTCAGCGTCGCTACCGCCGCCACTGGCACTCCCCTCCTCTACTGCCAAACTTCAGCCCAAGTCATCCAGGCAGGCTGGTACCGGCTTATTGAGGCAGGTGAAAATCGGCGTATCCAGCTGGGTATAGGGCCGGGCTTTCGACTCGCGCAGGTCCATCACCAGATCCAAAAATCCGCCCGGATCGTCGGTTTCAAACCCCAGCACGAACTCCTGATCGTCCAGACCAAAGGAATAAGCGGTGCTGATCTTCACTTGGGGATACTCGTGGCCGATGCGGAAGTGCTCCTCCATCAGCTTTTGCCGCTTCTCTTTGGGTAGCTGATACCAATCATGGGTCTTGACGAAGGGATATATGAACAGGTAGCGGCGTCCGACAATCCGCATGGATGTGCTGGCGCCTTCTTGACCTTCATGCTTATGATCGTCCACATAGGGAGAGCGCCGCGTCATCGCCAGGTAGGAATAGGGGATGTGCAGATATGCGCCCAGCTCGGTGCGATTCAGCTGGGCACAAAGCTCGTTGAGCGCCTCCAGCTCCGGGCTGACCTTCCAAAGCATGAAATCGACGTCGCCGCGGGTTCCCACCAAACTGTAGCTGGAGATAGCTATGCGGTCCGAAAACTCGGCCAGAACCGTCGCGAACTGAGCCTTGCTCCGCTCCCGATCCTCGTCGGGTAGCCGGCGCCACTCCGGACTGACCTTGTAAAAAGTATATTTGACAAAGTCCCTCTGCCCTTCCTGGGTCATGCGACCTGCCCCTCGCCTGATACAAGCTATCTACCGAACTGGCTCGATGATACCAAGTTGGCCCGGCCATGGCAAACCGCTCTAAATTGTTGATCGTTGGCGATAGTTGCAAACTTTTAAAATCCAAATCCCCCTTTTAAAAGGGGGATTTAGGCAAATGGCGGTTGCTCCGCATAGCTGCCCCTGTTGTGCTAAAATCGTCCGACATGACTGGAAGGATAACGAGGTGCGTGAATGGTAGAACTAGGATCGGGCCGATTTACTTACGAGGTAGCGGAAGGATGGGGGAAACTTCCGGAAGGTTGGGGGTTCAAGGAGGTCGCGGCGGTAGGGACCGATGCCAGAGGGAATGTGTACGCCTTCAACCGGGGTGAACACCCCATGATCGTTTTCGATAAGGACGGGATTTTTCTGCGCTCGTGGGGTGAAGGGGTTTTTCCCCGAGCCCACGGTATTACCATGGGGCCGGATGACACCATATTCTGCACCGATGACGGTGACCACACCGTGCGCCATTGCACGCTGGACGGCAAGGTGCTGATGACCCTGGGTATAAGTGGGCAGCCTGCGCCTTTCATGAGCGGCAACCCCTTCCGCCGCTGCACTCACCTGGCCATTGACCCCCAGAGCGGCGATTTTTATGTGTCCGACGGCTACGGCAACGCGCGGGTCCACAAGTATTCACCCGACGGCAAGCTACTCTTTTCCTGGGGTGAGTCGGGCACCGACCCGGGTCAGTTCAATATTGTGCATAACATTTGCACCGATAAGGACGGCTGGGTGTACGTAGCGGACCGGGAGAATCATCGCATCCAGGTGTTCGATTCCAGTGGAAGGTTTGAGACCCAGTGGAGCAACATGGCCCGCCCTTGCGGCCTGTATATCGATGCCGAGGCCGGGCTGGTCTACGTGGGAGAACTGGGCGTGGCCATAGGCGCCAACTCTCAGGCTCTGGGGGTGGGCCCCCGAGTAAGTATTTATGATACCCAGGGCACGCTTCAGGCCCGGCTGGGCAACCAGCCGGAGGGGGAAGAGCCCGGGCGTTTTATCGCCCCCCACGGTATCTGCATCGACCCGCAGGGCGATATTTACGTGGGCGAGGTTTCGTGGACCCACACCGGAGGCAGCCTGGATCCGCCTCGAGAGTTGCGCTCCCTCCAAAAGCTGGTAAGAAAGGGATAGCCGGTGGGGCCCACTGCTATTCGCAACCGCGCGCCGGGCGATATAGCAGCTCATGAACTCCGTCATCTTAAGGAGAACCCATGGAGATAAGGCTGGGAAGTTTGGTGCGAGACGCCCGGGAAGCGGAGGGCACTGTCATCATCATAGATGTATTCCGCGCCTTCACCACCGCCGCCATAGCGTTCCAAAACGGCGCCAGCCAGATAACGCTGGTAGCCGAGGTGGAGGAGGCCCTGGAGTTGCAGCGTAGGGGTATTGGTGATGTGCTGATGGGAGAGGTGGATGGCACCCGGCCGGAGGGCTTCGACTACGGTAACTCTCCCTTTGAAATAGCGGAGGTGGACTTCACGGGCAAGTCTATAGTGCAGTCCACCAGGGCGGGTACCGTGGGTGTAGCCGCCGCGGGAAAGGCGGATATCATCTATCTGGGCTCCTTTGCGGTAGCCGAGGGCACAGTAAAAGCCATTTTGAGAGAGAACCCCCCGCTGGTTTCTATCATAGCCATGGGTGACCAGGGAGCGGTGCGTTCCGATGAGGACGAACACTGCGGCCTTTACCTGCGGAACCTGCTGGAAGGCCGTCGGCCCGACCCGGAGGCCGTCCGGTCACTGATTTTGAAAGGCGGTGCGACCCAAAAGTTTTTCTACCCCAGCCAGACGCAGTATCATCCCGAGGACGTGGAACTGGCGTTACAGCTGAACAAGCATTCCTTTGCCATGAAAGTTACTCGCCAGGATGGCTTGCCGGTGGCCCGAAGGCAAGACATGTAGACCGGGGTGTCTTCTGGCGTCCACAGCACCGTCCAGCCGGGGACTTATCCCCGGCTGTTTTCTATTGGTAGGTAATGGTTACGGCTCAGGTGCTGGCTCCGGGTAAAGGAATGCGGGGTTAAGAAGATATAACGCTTGTTCACCCACTCGTTACCTCGAAGTTCGCTTCGCCTCGGTAAAATACGCGTATGAATACCCTATCTATGGGGGAGGCGAACAATGAAGGCATTTAAAAAGCGTCCGGCAATCGCCAAGGGAGTGATCATCTTTGCAGCCATCGTTCTGGCCCTGCCATGGTGATGCCGGTGCTGGCAGATGGTCCAAAGGGTAAAGGAGCTAAACCCGAACAGGCAGCAAACGGTGGACAGCCGGCGGGAGGAGCTCAGTCGGGGGACGAAAACCCCGGGCAAGCCGGGCAGGCCGAGAAGGGCAAGCCTGCTAGGGACTTACCAGAATATAAGAAAGGGAAGCCGGGGGAGCAGAACGAGCCTGGACAGCAGCCAGCGGTGCAACCTGACCAAGCTGGTCAAGGCAAACCATTGCCAGACTAGGCGAGTTCGCAGGATAACCCGGGGCAAGGCCGCTCGGACCAAGCCGGTTGCCAAGGCCAACAGGAGCAAGGCAAAGCTCAGCCGGACCGGGCGAGTTCTCGGGTTGATCAAGCCCAGGCCCGGCAGGATCAGGCCGGTTCGCAGGGAGGTAGGGGCAAGGCCAAGCTGGATTCCGCGGGTTCCCAGGGTAAGCGGGACCAGGCCCGGTTGCGCCGGGCAGGCTCCCACGGCAAAAAGGGTAGGGCAAAGGCAGAGGGCCGGGTCCGGTAGGAGCAGCGAGCATATCCTGACAGGCCGGAGTTGGCAAATAATCAGATGGGACGGTCCAGGTCGATGGCGAATCAGGCTACTGCATCAGACGGGGCCTTCACTCAGTTTAACGGTGATTATGATCTTTGCCGATCCACGGGTAAGCCCCAGACAGTCTCCTTCCATTTCAGCGAGATTTCTCAAGGTGGGGGAGTCATAACCATCAGCAATTCTGACGGCTTGAAAAATCTAAGGATTACAGTTAATGGTCAGAGATTCCAGGTTCCCCTGGGCAACCCGACTGCACCGACCATGGTAGATGTGGACGTATCCTCCGCCTTACCACTGGACGAGGACGAAATCCTATTCACCGCCCTGGGCAAGCCAGGCGCCTGCGCAATGGTTCTACCGGCGCCCTAAACGGAAAGGGCCCTCCGTTGTCAGCCTTTCTGGAAACGAGCAGGATCCAGAAAGGCCAGACCGGGAACCTCGGTGGTTCCGTCAAGTATCATATCTGCTAGACCGTGGCTCATGCCCGTGCTCCAGAGAATGCCCTTGCGGCCCGCCCCGGTGCCCAAGAAGAGATTTTGCCAGCCGGGCACTCTCCCCACAATGGGCAGGCCATCTCGCGACAAGGGCCGCAGGCAAGCGGTCTGATGAATCAACTCCGCGCTGCTCAGGGACGGCGCCATGCGGAGCAGGTCACCCATAACTTTGTCTCTGCCCCAGGTGGTTGTATCCTCGTCGAAGCCAGCCCGCTCCTCGGTAGTGCCCGCCCAGACGAGTCCATCGGACTTGGAAGCGGCGTAGCTGCCGCCCCAGTGCAGCGAGGTCCGGAGAGGTTCTCCCGCCAGCTGCAGCCGGAGAATTTGACCCTTGAGTGGCGCTACCGGGATAGGGAACTGACACCAGGATGACGCCTCTTCGGTCCAGGGGCCCATAGCCAGCACCACCGCGTCGGCTTCCAGTTGCCCACCTTCGAAGGTAACACCGCGGCAGCGATCCCCCTGGGTTAGCAATCCGGTCACCCTCCGCAGCGCCATCTCAACTCCAACTTTCTCACCGGCCTGGGCTGCCGCCAGGGTGTAGCGGTAGGGTTCCACCGATCCCGCTCCCTGCACCAGAACGCCACCAAGGCATTCTGGGTTGACTCGTGGCTCCACCTCCAATGCGTGCGCGGCATCCAGCCACTGAGTGCCAAAATCAGCGACCTTGGCCTGCCATTCCAAGGAATGCTTGGCGTGGTCGACGGCTTGCTGGTCGAAGGCCAGGGTGAGCCGGTCGCAGAGGCGAAACTGACCGTCGTTGCCCGAGACTTCCTTCAACTCTTCAGCCAACGTCCGGTGTCTCCGGTTACACCAGAGGCTAAATTCCAGCAGCGGGTCGGGAATACCCGCGCCCTCCAGGGCTCCCATCTCCCCAAACGCGAACCCCGATGCGTGGCTAGCTACCGAGTCGCGCTCCAGGATCGTCACCTTGGCCCCTTGCTTGGCCAGCAGATAGCCGGTGAGGCAGCCAATAATACCTGCACCAACTACTATAATGTCCCGCGGCGTTCCAACCATGTTCAGTTTTCCTCCAGGAGGCGGGTCTGTAGGGCTCAGATGCCTCCGAAACGGCACTCCCTTTTGTGGGCGCTACAGCTTTTTCAGCAAAGCCGGGGTAGGGGACCCGGAGAAAGTGTAGATTACAGACCTTTGAACCACTGCTCGAAAGGTTCCAACAGCCGGGCGTCCCTCTGGATGTCCAGTCTACGGGAACCACCGTTGCCCGACCCGTCCAGCCTGCCGTAAGCGAACAAGAGATAGGAATCCCCGTCACAAGTAATGGTCACGTCTGCGAGGCTGCTTGCCCGGGTTTTTATATCAAAACTCTCACCATCGGCGGTAACATCATGGGAGGCTGAAGGATGTCCGGTTACGTCAAATCGAAAGGTCGCCGGAACTTCCAATTTCAGGCCTGGTCGAAAGGTCATCGCCAGCCAGGTTTGGGCCACCGGCAGCAAGGCCCGGGCGCCCTCTGGATCCAAGCTAGCCATCGGGTCTATAGCCGCCCTGATGTCCCAGTCCTGGATCACTAATTCCTGGAGACGCAGGTCGACGTAATCCCGGGCAGGTATAGCGCCTCGCCTGGCATGCCAGCAGGGGATTTCCCATTCCGCTGATCCAAATTCCGTCAAAAGTTGATGAAGCCGGGCGTGGTTCTCCACGAAAGTGTTCAGCAGGCTGCCGGCAAGACGCTGGCGGAGGTTGATGTCCCGCTGGGCATTGCTAGCGGACATGGAGACAGCGTCCGGCGGGGAAAATCCGGCCGGCGGCTCCGCCCGCCCCTGCTCCATACTCTGGGCCTGGCGTTCCGCCCCCCCGGTCAGGTGAGCAACTACATCGGCCACCTCCCAGAGGTCGCAACGACTGAGCCGGGACCAATTGTTCTGGGGAAGGGAGGAGAGGTAGGATGTCAGCCGCTCCGCAACCAGGCGTATGATTTCCACCTTTCCAGGAGTATCCAGCATGTAGCCCATTCCCTTTTCAGCGATCGAGGTTTAGTTGACTTTAGTGTACCCTAATCCTCAACCTTTGCTCCAATTGTAATTCACCGGTTCTAGGGCTGGGAATGGAGGCTTGCTGGACGCTGTGACGGCCCATTGTATAAAATCTTGGACCAGTCCGGTTCTGGCAGGTGGATGGGTTAACTAACTCTGTTCAGGGGAGGAGCGTTGGCTAGGTTTTCTTGTTTGGCCGTGGCGATGTTGTTGGCTTTGCTGTTTCTACTGTTCTTGCTAACCTGCCGGAGCCGGGGGTTTCCTTTTTCCGAGGCAAGCACTGAGGTCCCAATAGAAGGAGTCTCGCACCTCCTCGCAGATGGAGCCTACATGGCACCGGGTCTGATAGTCCGGCCTTCGGCTCAGCATCCCTCCACCGCATACTCTAGATGCTCGACGCCGGGTGATACCGCACCCGGCGGCCAGTTGACCGAAACCAGGTCGATTCGCCAGTCTTTGTCGGTGAGGGAATGCCGCTCCAAGTAATGCTGAGAAGCGGCAATTAAATGCCTGGCCTTGGTTGAAGTGATGGATTCTTGCGCAGTGCCGAACGCCGTGCTGCTCCGGGTCCGAACCTCAGTGAAGACAAGCTCGGCGCCTTGCTGAGCAACGATATCAACCTCTCCATACCGGCACCGGTAATTCTTCTCCAAAATGGCATAACCCCGGTTCAGCAGATGATCGCCAGCCATCCGCTCCCCTCTCTCACCCAAACGCATCTTGAAGGTAACCAAATTAACTCCGGCTCGGCGGGCGTCCGAAATTTGTAATAGCCAGGTCTCCGACGGCCCGGACCGGCGCGAAAGACTGACGATGAATGGAGCAGGGTCCCAGAGTTCGCAGCTTGGATAAGTGCTCGGCAGTGGGGTAACCCTTGTTTCGGGCGAAAGAGTAGCCGGGGAAAATGGCATCGGCTTCCCGCATGTAACGGTCCCGGGTAACCTTGGCGATAATGGATGCCGCAGCGATAGAGTAGCTGATGCCGTCGCCTTTGACTATCGCCTGGAATGGGTAAGGGCAGGATTTTATGGGTACAAAGTCGAGCAGCAAGTGCCGGGGCGCTGGCGCCAGGTTCTCCACCGCGCACAGCATTGCGCTGATGCAGGCTTGGCCGATACCCATGCGGTCGATATTTTCCGGCGCTTCTTCAGCGACTCCTACCGCCGCAGCGTGCTGATAGATGAGTTCGGCCGCCCTCTCCCGCTGAGCTGGTGAAAGGCGCTTGCTATCGTCTACGTGTTGGAGCCAAGGCTCGGCCCCGGACAGCCCTTCCGATAGCATGACCGCGGCCGCCACCACTGGCCCGGCCAGTGGGCCGCGCCCAGCTTCATCCACGCCGGCTATCAGCCCGACTCCTTGCCGGTACAGCTCCTTTTCCAGGCTCAGTCCGGGCATAGCGCTTCCGTACGGCCATCTGCGGGTAATTGGTAGAGGAGTCCGGATTCGATAAATCCGCCGCCCAACACCAGCTCCCCCTGGTAAAACACCGCCGCCTGACCGGGGGTGATAGCCCGCTGAGGTTCGTCGAAACAAACCATTGCTCCCTGGGGTTGGGATTGCAACACCGCCGGAGCCTCTTGGAACTTGTACCGAATTTTTACCTGGACCCGGATCGGTCCGGAGGGGGCTTTCCCGGAAACATAGTTAACCCGGGAGACCCACATTCGATCCTGGTACAGGG
The DNA here is from genome assembly GCA_047516825.1 of Dehalococcoidia bacterium. Lineage (GTDB taxonomy): Bacteria > Chloroflexota > Dehalococcoidia > Lucifugimonadales > UBA3495 > JADFQT01. The sequence goes on along the minus strand of JAKZUA010000255.1, from coordinate 8,745 downwards.
CTGCTTCCGGTCCGACCATCACTTGTCGGGTCTCCGGCTCCAGCCGCAGCACATAGAGGGGTTCTCCGCCGGAAAGTCCCAGCCCCCGACGCTGGCCAACCGTGAAATGCTCAATCCCCTGGTGCTGGCCCAATACCTGACCCTGGGCGTTAACGATGTCGCCACCGCTGGTGTCAATATGTTGATTGAGAAAAGCCTTGTAGTCACCAAGGGGAATGAAGCATATGTCCTGGCTGTCGGGTTTTTGGGCGTTGGGAAATCCGGCCTCCTGAGCCAGTTGTCTGATGGCATCCTTGGGGTAAGCGCCAACGGGCAGCAAGGTATGGGCCAACTCCTGTTGGCCCATACCGAACAGCACGTAAGACTGGTCCTTACTGGCGTCTACTCCTTTTTTCAAGAGGAACCCCTCGGATGAGCTGTCTATCCGGGCGTAATGTCCAGTGGCGACATGGCTAGCCTGGAGTGCCGAAGCCCGATGCACCAGAAAGTTGAATTTGATCTTGTCATTGCAGGCGATGCAGGGATGGGGTGTTCGCCCCTTCTGATATTCGGAGCAGAAGTAATCGATGACGAAGTTCTGAAACTCTCGCTGCAGGTTCAGGACGTAGTGGGGTATCCCCAACATTTGGCAGACCCGGCGGGCGTCCTCTACGTCGTCCAGGGTGCAGCACCCCCGGTAATACTCGGGCAAATCGGCATTATCCAGATTGTAGAGCTTCATCGTAACGCCCACCACATCGTAACCCTGCTGCTTCAGAAGCAGGGCGGCCACTGACGAATCTACTCCGCCGCTCATGGCGACCACGACCTTATCTTTCAACGGATCATTACCTCGGGGCATTCAGACTAGCACAAAGATTAGTTGCCCTACAACCGGCCCTTGTCGTAGTTGGAGAGTATAGTAGGGCTTTCTTTCGATTCCGAGGGTCTATTGGAGGCACTGAGTATGACTTGCAGGATTCGGGCGCCACGTTTTGCCCCACCTGCGGAGCAAAAAATGAGGTGGGAGCCAATTTTTGTGCGGGCTGCGGTTCTGCTCTCTCGCCCGGTGGTGACATTGCGCCGTCCCATCTCAGTTCGACCCAAGAGGTTCATTTGGAGTTCGTCGGGACCGGGTTGCAGGCGCTGGGTTGGGACCTATTGGCCATGTTACTCGGCATCTTGATCATACCGTATGCCTGGGGAGTCGCCGTTATGGCACGCTGGTATGTAAGGAATCTGTCATTTAGTGACGGGACCGGGCTCACTTCTCCGGGACCGGCGGGCAAATTTGGTGGGTTATTCTTCTGATAATCCTGTTCATGGCGCTGAGTTTCATTCCATTGGTCGGGCTCCTCGCTATGTTCGGCTACTACTGGGTAAACCTGCTGATTCTCCGCTGGTTCTTCCGCAACATTGTCTTGAGCACTGGAGAATCTCTAACCTTCGTGGGTGAATATTGGCCCTAGCTAGGATACAGTCTCCTGCTCGGTTTATCCATTTATACCATCATCGGCTGGGCCTGGGTGGCCACGGCATTTATGCGGTGGTTTTGCCGGAATATCTCGATCCCAAGGCAGGAGGTGGTATTCGTCGGTAAGGGGTGGGATGCTCTGTGGCGCGGGTTTGTGGCGATTTTGGGCAGTCTTTTGATAATCACCGTACCCTGGCTGTGGGTTTGGTACGTCCGGTGGATCATGCGTAACATGATCTGGTTGCGCCCGGCCGCCTGATTATTGTTGGAACCACCATACTGGATGTTTCAAACCCGCGCCTTTCCGTCATTGCGGAGGTTACCCCAACGTGCCTGATTTGGAGCCCACCCTGGATTACCGCACCGATTTTTGCCGGTCCTGTGGCGCCGGGCTGGACCGCCGGGCCCGGTTCTGCTCGACTTGCGGCGCATCGGTTATCCCGGGTGAAGCTCCACCCGCCGGCGTCGTAATCCGGGATGCGGCTGACCTGGAGTACATGGGGTTCTGGATACGGCTGGCTGCTGAACTAATTGATCAAGTGATTATTGTCTTCGCCGTTGTGTTGCTGAGCCTGATTATTGGTCTTACCCAGTTTGCCTGGGCTCTGGCCGTACCCGTCATCCTTTACCTGGTCTATAAGCACCTGAAATGCCAACCCCCCGGGAGGAAGCTGCTGAAAATAAAAGTAGTGAACGCCAAGGGGGAGGATGTGGGTTTCTGGCGAGGGGCATTCCGAGAAACCATCGCTAAATTTATATCCGCGATTTTCCTTTATCTAGGGTTTTTGTGGATCGGCTGGGACGGGCGGAAGCGAGGCTGGCACGACCATCTGGCAGGAACCTTTGTGGTGCGTGTCCGCCCCAAGCGAACGGCTTGACCAAATTATTCCTCCACCCAGATTGACCGGATTCCCACGGGACCTAGGAGGGTTTAAACTAGACGAAACTTTTACAAAAGCTTTCGAGAGAGGTTCAAGCATGCCAATCACCTTTGGATGCACTCTGCCCAGTCGGGGACCCATGGCTAGCCCGGAGGCTTTGCGGGCGCTGGCCCAACGGGCGGAAGACCTGAGCTTCGACTCCGTATGGGTCAGCGACCACGTTATCCTGCCTCGTCAGGTGGAATCCTTTTACCCCTACGCCGCCGACGGGGTACCCACCTTCACTCCTGATCAGCCCTACTATGATCCCATCGCTACCCTTAACTTCCTGGCGGGATGCACCCAGAACTTGCGACTGGGCACTCACGTTCTGATATTGCCCTACCGCAATCCGGTGGTAACCGCCAAGATGTTGGCCACCCTGGATGTTCTGTCCAGTGGTCGCCTAATTCTGGGCGCCGGTGTCGGATGGATGGAGGAGGAGTTCAAGGCTTTGGGACTGGATAACTTCGACCAACGCGGTGCTGTCAGCAACGAATATCTGCGGCTGTTCAAGGAGCTCTGGACCAAGGATCAGCCCGAATTCCACGGCGAGCACTACCAGCTATCCGGCGCTCGGTTTCAGCCCAAGCCGGTGCAGAAACCCCATCCGCCGATATGGATCGGTGGACATACCGGTCCCGCCATCCGCCGCGCCGCGGAGTTGGGAGACGGCTGGATGCCGATTGGATTGCGCCCTCCGGCCATTCTGGAACCGGAGGAATTGGCGGCCAAGATTGCCCGATTGAGGACATTGACGGTGCGGGCGGGGCGTCCAGAAGATGCCGTCAGCGTCTGTTTCAGCACCGACGTGCTTTTTCAGGACGCGCTCGGCCTAGACCGGCGCATGATGAGTGGCCGGCCGGAGCAAATCGCCGCCGACCTGCGCCTGTACCAGGACCTAGGAGTGGGCAACTTCATCTTTAGCTTCCCCTCGGACAGCGAGACCGGCCAGAGGGAGGCGATGGAGCGCTTCTCCCGTCAGGTGATGCCCCTGATACCCCAAGACTGAGGGCTGGGAATCCACTCCTTACTCCAAGGCTAACCGGGAATTTGTGGGTCGCCTTAACCGTCTAGCCTGCCGGGGAGCGGTATCCCGTGCCGGTGGCCTTGCGCATGGCCTCCATGGCTTCAGCCATGGTTAACAGCGAGGTAGTCTTATAAGCGGATATACCGGAACTGCCGCCGACAGCCATTGGCCAGCGCCGCAGCCGTCACGTTGTCCGGCAACTCTGCAATCACTATGGCGTCATAATCACCGAAGGCGTAGTAAAGATTATGCAAAGTTCCCCCCATGCCTTCAACGATGGGTCTGACCGCCGCCTCCCGGTCCTGCGGATTGGCGATCAATTCGCCGATTCCCTCCTTGGAGTAAGACACTTGGATTAGGTAGTGGGCCATAACCTACCTCCTCTATTTCGCGCCGTCTGCCGAGGGGGAGAACCCCCTTTCTCTAAACTAACACCAAGGTGAAACTCGCAGAGTTTGGGTATATAACTATATTGTTCCCACCTTAGCTTTGATTTAGGACACTGGGATGCTGGACGGGCCGTACTTGCGCTCCAGCTCGTATATATGATCCAGGCCGAGTAATCCGGCCACGTCCCAGCGGGTGCCGTAACGTTCCGGATTAACCTGGCCGGTCTCCTTGAGTTCAGCGAAGGCGTCCCTGATTTGCTGGTAAACCAGCCAGATGGTGCTGCCGCAGATCATCAACCGATACCCCAGGGCGTCTACCTCCTGAGTGGACGCCAGATCGCCGTTGTACATCCGGGGCAGCTCTTTCAAATCGGTGGCATAATTGGCCAGGTCCTCCGGCGTCTTGATCCCATCCACGAACACCATATCCGCCCCGGCATCCCTATATGCGCGGCATCTGGTGACGGTATCCCCCCAGCCGGTGACGGCGTAGGCGTCGCAGCGGGCGATAACGACAAAGTCCGGGTCTCGCCGGGCGTCCAGCGCGGCCCGAATCTTCTGCACGTGCTCCTCCATGGGAATTACCTGCTTGCCTTCAAAAAAGCCGCATTTCTTGGGAAAGACCTGGTCTTCTATGTGGATGCCGGCGACACCAGCGCCCTCGTACTCCCGCACGGTGCGCTGGACGTTGAGCATGTTGCCGTAGCCGGTGTCCGCATCGCAGATTACGGGAATATCCACCGCGCCGGCGATGTACTTGGCATTGGCGACCATTTCGGTCATGGTCAGCAGGCCGACGTCCGGGAAGCCGCGTTCAGCCGCCGTGCCGGCGCCGGTCATGTAGACGGCGTCAAACCCCACCGATTCCGCTATCTTGGCGTGCAGCGCGTTCAGAATGAAGGGAGCGACCAGCATGGGCCCGGAATCAAGCATTTGACGCAATCTGGTGGTAGTTTTCATCGATTTCTCCCGGCCGGAATTAATTAGGTCTAAATTGGGTAGCTGGCCAGCAGATTCCAGCGCAGGTCGGCGGCCCAGCCTCCCTGGTTCCAGTCCTCACCAGCCGCGTCCGATTCAAAGCGGAGCAACACCAGCTGCCAGGCACGGGTCTCATTGGGAACTTCCAGGTCTCGCACCACTGCGCCGGCGAAAACGACGGCACTCTCAAACGCCGTTGGGGGCAGATTCGCGTGCTGCATCAAGCTGATGTGAGGCCTGTACTCATCGGAAGACGGCACATTGCTAGTATTTACGCCGTACACCTGGCCCAGTAGCTCCAGCAAATCTGTCCGCAGGACATTTAGCGTCATAAATCTTCGTTGTGGGCGGTCCTCGGGGTCAGGCACGGTGAAGTCCAGAAAAATATCTCCGGGGCATTCCGGGGAGGTTGACGCTCCTTGATGGGCCAGGGGCACCCCCTGGTATTTCCGACCTCCCTCCCGGGCTATCCTTCCCAGACCGGCTGAAATCGACTCGACGGCGTGCTCTGGGCATTCAAAATACTCGATCAGGGGGAGGCGGAGCATGTGCATCTCGGCCGCCCAGCAGGCGTACTGCCCACAGATAAGCTGGCGAGCCCGGTAGACCCGCGCGGTAAAACCAGGCTCCGGGATCAAGGCCATTGCGTAGCGGACTGACACGGTATTCCTACCCGCTCTCCCTAATGAGGCCGGGAAGCGGCTAGTCTTCCAGATTGACGACTATGTTATCCGGAGATCGGGCCAGCACGGCCCTTTGGGGCTCATCGAAAGGATTGGCTTCAATATGGTGAACATGGGCCGGGACGAAGAGGAAGTCCCCCGGACCGGCGTCCACGTACTCTTTAAAGTCCTCGCCAAAATAAACCCGGACTCGCCCTTCCAGTATATAGGCGGCAGTTTCTGCCTCACCGTGATGGTGGGGAGGCCCCTGCTCGTGGGGGGCGGCGGTAACCAGGCCCAGCCAAATTTTGGAAGCCCCGGCGGTGCCAGGCACAATTCCTGGACTCCTGACCATGCCTCTGGTTTGGGCGGTGGCGGCTGGGTCCTGAGGTCCATGCACGACGTAGGGCTTTTGCACCGTAATTGGGGTGCTCATACTGTCCTTCCTATCTACCTATCTGGTTTTGTATTTCGCTCCGGCCCGGGCTTTACATCTACACCTAGCCCGCAGACCTAGCCCTGATGTGGGGGATGGTATGGCCCCAGTCTCAGCCTGTCAAGTTGAATGCCGGCGTTGGTCATCGTGGCTCCCCCGGTAGGCCTAAACTACTTTCTGACCTAGCTTGGGGCTATGGAGTACAATAGGGCGGTCTGATACCGAAGGTTTGGGCAGGGTAGGGGCGCACCGTGGTGCGCCCCTATGGAATCACCCAGGACTTTCACTCGATTTTTAGGCAAGCTTGGTATTAGCAATTTCTTCCGGGGTCAATTTATGCCCAGGACGGTGATCTTCCCTAACGGAATAGCCCCTAACCAAATAGCCAATGAAAAGCCCTGACTACGACTACATAATCATCGGCAGCGGTATCGCCGGTTTGAACACCGCTTTGCTGGCCAGGGAGCACGGTACCGTATTGATTGTGACCAAGGGCAAGATCGACGACTGCAACACCCGCTACGCCCAGGGCGGCATTGCGGCGGCGGTGGGACCCGGCGATTCTCCGGCGCTGCACATGCAAGACACCCTGGCGGCCGGGGCCGGTCTCTGCGACCCGGCGGCGGTGCAGGTGCTGACCGATGAAGGTCCCCAGCGGGTGGCCCGGCTGATTCAATGGGGCGTTCCCTTCGACACCATCCACGGCCAGGTCGCTCTGGGTCGGGAAGGCGCCCATAGTCTGCCGCGAATCCTCCACGCCGGAGGAGATGCCACCGGCCAGCACATAGAGCTGACCCTGGCCGACCAAGTGACTCGGTCGGACATTGAGGTGCTGGAATACACCCTGGCCACCGGCTTGGTGATTGAGGAAGGTACGGTTAGGGCGGTTGAAACCCTTAACGGCGTCGGCGGGGTCAAGGAAACCTTCGCTGGCCGGACCGTGGTTATCAGTACTGGAGGCGCTGGGCAGGCATTCAAGTACACGACCAATCCCGATGTGGCCACCGGAGATGGCGTGGCCCTGGGATTTCTGGCCGGAGCCACCGTAATGGACATGGAGTTCTACCAGTTTCATCCCACCGCCCTCTGGATTGAAGGCGCGCCCACCTTTCTCCTCTCCGAGGCCATGCGAGGGGAGGGCGCGGTACTGCGGGATGAGTCGGGGCGGGCGTTCATGGCCGATTACCACCCGCTGGCCGACCTGGCTCCGCGAGATGTGGTGTCCCGGGCCCTGGCGCACGAAATGGAGCAGGGCGCCGGCAGCCGAGTGTTTCTGGACATTTCACACTTGCCTTCCGAGACGGTGCAGAGCCGCTTTCCGACGATTTACAGCTTTTGCCTGGGCTATGGTATGGACATTACCAGGGAACCGGTGCCGGTGGCTCCCGCGGCCCACTACATGATGGGCGGCGTGAGGATAGATACCTGGGGCCGAACCAACATTCGGGGGCTTTACGCCTGCGGCGAGGTAGCCTGCTCGGCGGTTCACGGCGCCAACCGGCTGGCCAGCAACTCTCTGCTGGACACTCTGGTTTTCGCCCAGCGGTTGATCGCCAGCAGTATCGGCCATGCACCGGAACGTCAGGAATTCCCGGGAAATACGCCAGAAGAAACCGGAGACCTGGCCACCACTCTGCGGCCTCGGGAGCTGGTTTGCGCCAGCATGCCCTCCTTGAGCAAGGAGGCTCTGCAAGAGCTGCTCTGGCGAAACGCGGGCATCAGCCGTCACGGCTCTCGCCTGCTGCTCACGGCTCGCATACTGTGCGCCTGGGAGCGAACCATGCCCGAGCCCGCCGACCAGGCCGGGTATGAGCTGCGGAATCTCCTGCTGCTGGGACGGCTAATGGTGGAAGCGGCGCTGATTCGCCAGGAAAGCCGGGGCTCCCATTTTAGGGAGGACTTCCCGGATACCCGGCCAAGCTGGGAGAAGCACATCCAGTTAACCGAAGAAGGAGTAGCAGGATGAGTCAGCTTCCTACGGAGGTGAATCAGCTGATCGACGCGGCCATCGCGGAGGATCAAACTTTCAACGACCCCACCAGCCAGGTTTTAATTCCGGCCGGGATTCTCGGGGTTGGCATGCTTCGTGCTAAAGCCAGCGGTATTCTGGCCGGTATGGATGTCGCCGAGGCGGTTTTCCACCGGGTAGACCAGGATCTGGAAGTGCAGGCACTACTGGCTGAAGGCGCTGCGCTGGCTCCGGGCTCGGATATCGGAACAGTCACCGGATCCGCCGGCAGTATCCTCCGGGCTGAGCGCATCGCCCTGAACTTCCTGCAGCGGATGAGCGGCATCGCCAGCGATACCCACACCTACGTCAGGGCAGTGGTCGGCTGCGCCGCCCGCATCGTCGATACCCGCAAGACGGCGCCAGGACATCGCTACCTGGACAAGTACGCGGTGCGTATGGGTGGGGGCTACAACCATCGCATGAACCTGGCAGATGGGATCCTGATCAAGGACAACCATATCGAAGCCCTGCGTTCCCAGGAAGTGGGTTTGAAGGAGGTCATCCAACGTGCCCTGGCCGGCGCCTCCCACACCATCAAGGTTGAAGTCGAGGTGGAGACTCTGGAAGGGGTCAGAGAGGCGGTGGATGCCGGCGCCCACATTATCATGCTGGACAACATGGCGGTGGACACCATGCGGGAAGCGATGGGGATTGTGCAGGGCCAGGCGGTGGTCGAAGCCTCCGGCGGAATCGACCTGGAAACCGTCCGGGCGGTGGCCGAAACAGGTGTTGACCTGATCTCCATTGGTGGTCTGACCCATTCCACCCGGGCCCTGGACATTAGCTTGGACCTGGAGTTTACTTAGCAGTTTTCCCAGGGTGCCCTTGAGTGGCGTTTTAAAAGCCAGGTGTCTTGTCCGCGTTGG
>JAKZUA010000254.1:0-13351 GCA_047516825.1 Dehalococcoidia bacterium | reverse complement strand
TTTCGCCGTCACCCATCAGGTGCCTCCATGATGCCTACGGCATCTTACTGCAAAGTGACATATCATGGAGTTATTATAGCTGGGAACACGCAAAAAAGGCCCATAATTAGACAATGGTTGAAAGACCATCGACGAATTACTGAGAAAGCTTTTTAGCCATATGGGAAATGTGGGTTTAAACTTTTCTTAAAAATGCCCCATAATTTAACCTTCGCAAAAGGTCATCCGGGTCCAGTCACCAATTGGCGGGAGTAACGCCGGTTCCGAACCCGGGAGTTGTTCCGAAGAGTGCGGAAGCAACAGGACGTGGCATGGGGGTTGCCAATTTAATAGGGTAACGAGTTCAAGGCGCAGGGAGCCATCGACTCTGAAACCTAGCTTAACGATGTTCTGGGACTTCTAATAAATCTCGGTGGTCGTCAACTGCCGGCACTAGGAAAGGTGACATGAATAACGGGACCATTAACCTGCGAAGTGGAATACTTAACCACAGGATTTCTTTACATCCCCTGGGCTGGCGGCTGGCTTGTAGCCTACTCTTAGCATTCATTTTAGTTATCTCGGTTATTGGCAAAGCTATGCCCGTAACCGCCGCCCCCTCTCTTGATATTGTTGTAACCAACTATGACGCCAACACTCCAGTAGCCAACGACGACGGGAAAGGCTCTAATAAGGGGAATAAAGGGAACTCCGGCGGGAACTCCGGCGGTGGCTCCGGTGGGGACTCCGGCGGTGGCTCCGGTGGGGACTCCGGCGGCAGCTCCGGTGGGGACTCCGGTGGGGACTCCGGCGGCAGCTCCGGTGGGGACTCCGGCGGTGGCTCCGGCGGCAGCTCCAGTGGGGACTCAGGTGGGAGCTCCAGTGGGGACTCAGGTGGGAGCTCCAGTACGGATGCCTATGAGCACGCCAATGAGCACGAGCATGGGCAGGAGCCCGAGAGCGACCGGGAGAGCGACCATGGGCACGAACCAATGAGCGACTCTACTGACCCAGAAAAGCACGACCATGGGCACAACCACGAGGCTAGTGTCTCCGGTTCCGGTGACGACCCCGGTTCCGGTGACGACCCCAGTTCCAGCGGGGACGACGGTGGTGACACCGGCGGCAGACCCGGTGGGAGCACCGGCACCGGAGGGGGCACGGCTGGGAGCTCCAGTGGGGACGATGGTGACGACGACGACGATGATGACGACAAGGACGCTACCCCTACGCCTACCCCTATCACCGCCGCCGTTAAGGGGACCCAAGTTGCGAGCGACGATGGGACCTCCGGAGGCGGCTCCGAACCTGATGATGCCCCTTCCACTGGGGCTCCCGACCTACCCAGCGTTCCGGTGGCAGATTTGGGCGCAGAGGTAGGTGTGGAAACCGGTCCGGCCCTACCTGATGCTGGATTGACTGCCACGCCCGAACCGGTAGCCCTTGTAGCTGTTCCAGCCACTCCGATGCCAGCCGAAAGTATCGGTGGTGAGGATTCGGGCAGCCCAGGTCTCCTGAGCAGCGCGGGTCTGCCCATCGGCCTGGCGCTGGGCGCCTTTGCTGGGCTATCGCTTCTGCTCCTGGCCTTTGCCTGGAGAAGGCGAAAACGTCAACTAGAACCAGGACAAGCTTAACGGCTAGGCCAAACTAAACCAGAGCCCAAGTGGAATCTACATCGACACCGGATTGGGCACCGCTGCCAACACCCTCATTCCGGCTTACTCCGGCGTGACGAAGGATTTTGCTGCTAAGGAGCCCATAAAAATGTTCAACCCCAAGCTCTACACCACCCCAGCAGCTTGGCGGACTGTCTCTTTTGCCTTGGGCACTGCCCTGGTCGCGATTCTGGCATCGCAGACCTTAACGGCCGGTAGCGCCTATGGGCAAAGCCCGTTCCCGGTTGGGCTCAACACAATCCAGGAATTGGGAAGCATCCCCAAAATTGAGCCGGAAATACAACCGGTTCGGGGCTCGTCGAGTTCTTTGCTCCAGATTGGCCAGCCGCAAACTCGGTCTCTGGTCCCTCCGGAGCCCCTGAAGCGGGCAAACATGGAGAGCGAGGATGCCCGCGCCGCCAGCTTTGCTGCTGGCGAAGACTTCCCTACCCAGCGCTGGCAGTTGACAGGTGTGGATTACGATGGACCTGTGGGGGTATTAGTGGCTGGGCGCGGCGGCAACGAGACAACCGGCGAACCTGCTTCACGGCTGGCAGCCCGCCATAGTCGAAAGGCTCCCAGCGGATCACCCTCTACGGAGTTGGCCCCGCTGTTGAACGAGGATAACCTGATTAGAGTCTTTCACTTCAGGAACAGCACCAAAGACTGGCTCTTCTATGACCCTCGTCCGGCTTTCGCCGCCGCCAACACGATTGTCGATCTTGAGAACCGAACAATTTCCTGGCTGAAGGTCAAGAGAGACCAGGATGTGACCCTTAACGGGAAGGAACAACGGGTAAGCTGTACGAATGAGGGTACGGCATCCGCAGACTGCTGGAACATATTGGTCTGGTGACCGACCCACCCTACCGCCTGTACCCGCAAGGCAAACGCGTACCGGCCCGATGGTTCAGCGGGTCGTGCCGCTCCCTACCCCAAGTCCTAGTGGTTAGTCCCTAATCTACACGTAAAAAGGCCAGGCCCGCCAACGCCGGACGACGCGTGGAATTGGCGGCTATTTATCCAGAGCGTTTCACCCGGCCGTAAGGCGCTTGATTCGACGGCTCTTCCTATCCCCGCTTCTGGCACCAGACCACCCATTGATTTTCACCTTGCGGGACTCGCATTTCCTTGCCGGACTCCGGGGCGGATTCCGGGGCAGATTCCAATCCTCGGGCCATCTTTGTATGAAAGATACCATTGGCGATATTGCCCGGCTCCGCTGCTTACTGGATTCCAACACAGATTCAAGGCGGAGGGAAAAGGAGTCTCTCAATCAGGATTCTGGCGAGGACAACCGTGATCCCGGCCAATTTAATCCAGATGTTGAAATCCTGAATCTAGTGTAGGTATAATATGCCAGGATTGTAGGTGTGGCTAGAAGGTAGATAGGAGGGATATCGTGGCCCAGCAAGAATTCAAAAAAGGGGACCGGATCAAGATAAATGACCGAAGCACTACTCATGCGGGAGACACCGGAACGGTTACCATGATGACCGGCGGGCAATATTGGGTCAAGTTGGACAGCACCAACCAACTATTGGCGGCCCTACAACCGTGGTGGTTGGAGCCTATCTCCTAGCTGGTGGTGAAAACAGCCCTCCCCTTGCCATGAGGAAGTTAGAGGTCCCGGCACGACCTTTTAAAGAGGGGACTCGACCACAAACAGAACCGAGGGGTCGGTAGCATAAAGACCGTATGGGAACCGTCCCCTCCCTCATCATCAAGCCGTCCTTCCCATGCCCTCCCACACAAGCAGAAGGAGCAGGCCTTCCTTTCTGGAGGGCTGATGCAGGCTCCTTGCCAGGGTGGGCATCTCAGCTCCCAGGCAGGGATGGCGATGCGCTGGGTTCGGTCGCCGGACTGTCAACCCCCGACTCTGCTTGGTGGAGCAGGGATCCCAGGCTCCTCACCTGTCGGCTTAAGACGGCGGAGCCCGAGGCGAAGGCAGCGACCGCCAGGCCACCCACGGCCACCGCGTAGGGAGCCGTGACCAAGCTGGCCAGGGCGCCTACCTGCATACCTCCCAGGGGCAGGATGTTCCAGGTCATTCCAAAGAATCCCATCACCCGGCCGCGCATGCGGTCGGGAACCAGCAGCTGGAGGGAGCTGGTGATAGTAATCATGTAGGCTGCGCTGGTAACTCCCATGACAAGCATCAGCCCCAAGGCCAGCAGATAAGAGGGGAAGAAACGGGAGGTCAGCCCGAAGGTCGCTAACGACAAACCGAACGCCAAGCCTCCCCCGATCACCAGCAGTCCCTTCCGCTTCACCTCTTTGCGGCTCCCCAGCCAGGCGGTGGTGAGCAGGGCCCCAATTTCGCCGATGCTCAGCAACCACCCCTGGCCCTCGGTTCCCACCTCCAGGATGTCGATGGCAAAGATCGGCATCAAGTAAACATACGAAATGCCAAAAAAGCTGAAGACCGAGCTTCTCCGTATGAAGCCGAGCCCCTCCAGCATATCCTTGAGGGGCCTGGCCTGCGCCGTCGGGTTCCGGGGGGGTGAGTTCAACCCATAGACGGCAACTGCCATCACCGCGAATCCCAACGCTGCCAGGTAAAAAGCCGCCGCCGGACTGAAGCGAGCGATGATTAACCCTGCCGCTGTCGGCGCAACCACCCTGGTCCCCGACCAGATGGCCGAGTTAAGGGCAACGGCGCTGACCAGGGCGGGCCAGGCTACCAGATGGGGGAAGAGGGCGCGCCGCGCCGCCTGGTCGAAGGCTTCGACTGCCCCCACCAGGAAGGCGATGGTCAGGGAATGCCATACTTCCACCATTTTCAGCAGGGTCAGGGTTGCCAGCAACAACAGCAACCCGGCGGTGATCGCCTGGGTAATCACGATCAGTCGCCGCTTGTCACAGCGGTCCGCGTACACCCCTCCCAGGGGATTCAGGATGATGGCCGGAATTCCGGCGGCCAGACCCAGCAAGCCCAAGAATAGGGGAGAGCCTTTGAGGTCGTGGATCAGAACAACCTTACCGAATTGCATCATCTGGAAGCCGCTGACCGACGCCAACATGCCCAGCCAGAAAGCCCGATACTGGGGATATTGGAAGGCCGGAGGCAACATCCGACTAAGTCCGGTTCCAGTTTCGGTGTGTCCCGCGTCTTCTGCCAAGTAGGGATGTTCTCCTTGGGGAATTGCTGGGGAAATTCGCCGGCAACGCCCGGCCCGCAGGCCGAATCGCCCGGCTACCCACCACATTGGGGAGTTTAGCAGCCCTGGTTTACTGCGGAAAGTTCTTAATCTCTCCTACAGAGCCGTACATCAATACCGGCGAGTCCGGCCCGACTTTGCTTAACAAGTAGAACCGGCCAGCTTAACGGAATTTGTCCATCACCATCCACCCCTAAGATTCACCGAATAGTTTCCATGCCACGACGGGAACCCCACTAGACCCTTCACCTTGCCCCGTTAAATTAGGTTTTGGTGATAGTAACACCAAATCTGCCCAAGGAAGGGAATCGACATGCCTACCCTAATCCAATCCGACCCCAAGCAGGCCCTGAAGGACAACATGGTATTCCTGCGGGAATACGCCAAACGGGTGATCGTGGAAAAGGATGAGAGCCTTACCCCTCTTGGAGATGTGAAAACGGCGTTGGTTCAGGATGTTTGGAATGCGGGCAGGTCCTATGGCCTAACGGAGAGGGATCTGGTTGTGTTGATCTTTCAAGGCGTATTTCTCCGGACCGATTAACGGAGAAATAAGGGTGGCCCCGTTCGCACGGTCGTCGCTAACAGAAATCGAGAGCAGCAGAGAGTAGAAATGTATTGGTTAAAATCGTGTCCTAAGTGCCAAGGCGACCTGTGCTTGGAACAAGACCACTACGGCGCGTTCCAGACTTGTTTGCAGTGTGGCTACTTGAGGGAGCTGATTGACCGTTCTGGGAACCCCGTTCCCGCGACCCAGCCTCTGCCCCTAAAAGGAACGCCCCGCCGGCTAAGCGCACCCCGCCTCCCGGTTAGGGCGCCGATGCTGCTGCCCGCGGCCGTCAGGCCTGCCGGTGGAATCGGGGCAGTATCTCTTGTCCCATTATCTCCAGCTGCTCCATGGATTCCTCCCCGGCGCAAAGGGGGCGCACCACGAACTTATAGGCTCCGGCGTCTACATATTCCTGGATCAATTCCCCCACCTGATCTTTGGTTCCTACGGCGCTGTATTCGGTGAAGGGAACATCCGGCCGGTGGCGAGTCACGAATTGATGGGTCTTGATTACCCCTTGGTCTCTATCCGGCGTTACGTAATAGCCCATCAGAACCCCCACGTGGTCCTGCTCTATCTCTCGCTCATACTTCTCAGCGGTTTCGAATAGCACTTCCCTCCCCTTCTTCACCTCCTCCGGCGTGGCGCTGGATACCAGCCAGCCGTCGCCGACCCGCCCCACCCGACGAGCCGCGGCCGCGCTACGACCGCCGATCCATACCGGCGGGGAGGGTTTGAGGAAGGGTTTGGGGGTTATGCTGACATCGTGACAACTGAAGAACCTGCCTTCGTGGGTGACGCTTTCTTCCTCCCAAAGGCGGCGCATCAGAACTATCGCCTCGTCGGTCCGCTGCGCCCGATCCTCCTTGGGCACGCCGCAGGCTTCATACTCCTCGGGCTCCTCCTGTCCCAAGCCCACGGCGGGAAAGAAACGGCCCTGGGAAAGAAAATCCAGGGTAGCTACCTGCTTGGCTAGCACCACCGGATTGCGCAGGGGCAGCGCCAGGACGCTGGTCCCGACCTTGAGCCGATCCGAGTAGGCGGCCACCATGGAGAGCGCGATCATCGGTTCCAGGCTGAACCGTTCGCTAACTATGCGGTCGCTGAGCCAAATGGAATCGTACCCGTATTTGTCTCCTACAGCCACCAGCTTCCGGAGGAATTCGGGGTCGTCGCCACCTTGCCCAAAAGCTCCGGGAACGTATCCAATGGCTACACTCATGTTTCCCTCGCGGTCATAGGAATCGTCATCTGGGCGCCTGCTAGGGCCATTATAACCCAAAGCATGACCAACCTATAGCAAAGCCCAGGTGGGAGCTAAATGGACCGCCAGGCCAACCCCGGCACGCCTAAATCTTGGCATTAGTTTAGGAGCGGGTCCCGGCGGTAGGCCTGATAGCCCATCTCCTCAGGAGATCAACCTTATATGAAGGATTTGTGTTTAGGGCACGCTAGGACAGACTTACCAAGCCTCAAACAAGGTGAACCCCCCCGGCAGGCTCTGAGCTATCACTCTGACCAATCGCTATTGGCCCAGCTAGAATGAGTGACATTCCAACTGGGTTGACTAAACCGGCCCAACCCCAGAGCTGCCCGAGCTGAAGCATGATGGGTGTTGAGGGCCGATTCAGGGATGGTACAAGCTCTTGAAACTTTCCCGACCAGGCTCCTCCCCTCTGGAACTGAATTCAACGGAAGCGGCCAGTGGGCCTTATCGCGAAAGCGATGCCAAAGAGCTGGATCCCGGGGACGCCAGGCTAGAGATTCTGTCTACCCTTAAAAGGGGCCAGGAAAGCGGCCCGGCTACGGAAGCGGCAAGACGCGAGGCGCAGGCCATCCGGTTGGATGCCTTCCGGCAGCGGTTCGATACCCTGGTAAGCAACGTGGCCGGAGTGGTGGTCACCAGTCCCGCCAACTTGCGCCTGGCCCTGCTGGGGTTATTCGCCCAGGGGCACGTGCTGCTGGAGGACCTGCCCGGGGTGGGCAAAACCATGCTGGCCAAGGCCATTGCCGCTTCCATTGATGCCCGATTCTCCCGCATTCAATTTACTCCCGACCTGCTTCCCAGCGACATCACCGGCACTTCCGTTTTCGACATGCCCAGGCAGACTTTCGAGTTCGTGCCCGGCCCAATTTTTGCCAACGTGGTGCTGGCCGACGAGTTGAACCGCGCCGGACCCCGTACCCAGTCCGCGCTATTGGAATCGATGGGGGAAGGGCAGGTCAGCGCCGAGGGCGTGGTTCGAACCCTGCCCAGGCCCTTTAACGTCATCGCGACTCAGAATCTTATTGAAAGCTACGGCACCTTTCCCCTGCCCAATTCCCAACTGGACCGGTTCATGGTTTCCATGACCCTGGGGTTGCCCACCCCGCAGCAAGAAATGGAGATTTTGCGTCGCTCCGAGCAGGGAGTGGGCACCGAAGGGCTGGCGCCGGTGCTTTCCACCGAGGAAGTTGTAGAGATGCAGGAGACGGTGCTGAGCGTTGCAGTAGCCCCTCCGGTGCAGCAGTACATCGTGAATCTGGCCACTGCGTCTCGTAACAGCGACGCGCTGGCGGTTGGGGTCAGCCCCCGGGCCTCTACCGCTCTCATGCGGGCCTGCCAGGCCTGGGCGGCTTTTGCCGGCCGCAGCTTCCTAGTGCCAGAGGATGTGCAAAAGTTGGCGGCCCACGTGTGGGGACATCGAGTTCTGGCCGGACCCGACCAGGTTGCCGGCGCGGGGCGGGCCGCCATCGCGGAATTGCTAGATGCAGTGCCGATACTTCTTTAAGGGCTGCTTGCCGTGCGCCCCTACCATGCCCAAAATACGCGTTTTTCATAAAGAAACGACATGAAGCTATGATTACAGCCAAGGGTGTGGGGTTCCTGATCGCAGCCCTCCTGGTGTTTTTCCTGGCCAGGCTCACTCAGGTCGGCTGGCTTTATCTGATCGACGCCCTACTGTGGGGAATCATACTTCTGTCGGCCTTTTTGCCCTGGTTGAGCGTACCCTTCCTGGACGCCCGGCGGAAATTATCTTGGGGAAGACCGGGGGGGAACCGGGGGAAAGCCTGGCGGAAGGGCCGGGCGGACCCGCCGAGGGAGAGTCGGTGCAGATAGACCTTTCTTTGCGAAACCGGGGGATCTGGCCCAAATTCTTCCTCAGTCTGTCCTATGGGTGCGACCTGGCCGCTCCGGAGGACCGCCAATTCCGCTTCTTTGTCAGCAAATTGGTCGGTTCCAGCGAGCTGGCTTTGCCGGCCACCGTGGCCGCCTATCAGAGAGGAACACATTCTCTGGAGCCGGTGTTGGCCGATGCCTCCGCTCCCTTTGGATTATTCCGCCGCCGAGCCCGGCTCAACCAGACCCAGCAGGTATTGGTATACCCGCGAATTTATCCCCTGAATCGTTTGTACCTGGTCGATGGGTTGGCGGGAGAGAGCGTCCAGGCCAAAAAGTCGCGTCTGGGGTTGGAGACCGCCGGTTCTCGCCCTTATATCCCCGGAGACCCCCGGCGTCACATCCACTGGCGCAACACGGCCAGAACGGGCCGCCCAATGGTAAGAGAATTTGAAGATCCCCAAGACCCTACTCTTCATCTGTTATTCGATGCCACCCAAAGCCGGGGTGAAGGCCACGAATCCAGCCTGGAATACAGCATCAAGCTGGTAGCCAGCGTCGCCAACCACGCGCGACTCCATCGAGTGCCGGTACAGGTTTGGGGAGGCACTCCAGACGCCGGAGAGCCGGCCGGGGGCGACTGGCAGCGGCTGCTCAAATCCCTGGCGTTAGTGGAACCCGGGCAAGGGCCCAGTCTACCCCAATCCCTGGGCAGACTACCCGCCGGAAGCAGCGCGTTGGCAGTCTTATCCATCGGGGACCGGCAGAGAGCGCGCGCCATGAGCTTGGCCGGACTGAATTTGAATCGGCTGGTTGTGGTGGCGCTGGAAGGATTTGGCGAGCCGGATTCATGCGACGATGTGCTGGATGAACTGGCCTGCGCCGGGGGTCAAGTAATCCGCTGCCGTCCGGGGCAGCTTCCTCAAGCCTTGAAGCAATTGGAGGGCTTGCAAGCCCCGGCCCCTCTCCGGCAAAGGGTAGCCTGAAGAAACTATCATTATGCGCCAAGCCTCCCCCACCACAAGGAATTTAAGATGGGATATGAGGCGGCGGGACGGCCTGGCTTGACACTCACAAAAATCCCGGGAAATCCCCTCCGAGAGGAATAGTGAAGCCCTTGTCCGGTATATTCCGGCCACTTCGCGGAGTTTTCTCACCCCGTATCGAAGATTCCCTTCGTCTGCGCGCTATCGGAGTGGTTTTTGTCTGGCTGGCCGCCCTGGGCCTGCTCTGGGCCGGCGGAAGTCCCGGGTTTACTCTGGGAGGAGCCGGCCTGGCTACGCTGGGACACGGCGTCAGTTGGTGGCGACGCCGCCGGCCCTCTCGGGTCGTGGCTCTGGGTATCGCCGGTCTGATCATAACCCTGTCCTTCCTGATGCGCGGGCAAATGCTGGAGGCCCTCAGCGGAAATTGGGTGCCGTTGGGACAGTTCCTGGTGCTGGTGCAGGCCATTTCCAGCTTCGACATGCGGACCCGGGGTGGCTTGTACACCGGTATAGTCTTAAGCCGTATTGTCCTGTTTTTTGCCAGTCAACAGGCCTTCGACGCCGGCTTCAGTATCTTCATCATCGGTTTCATGGTGTTGCTGCTGGCCTTTCTGGCGGTCAGTTTCTTGGAGGACGGGGTGCGCTCCGCTCGAGTGTTTTGGAGACGCGGCCAGCCTAGCGTTTTAATTTTTGGGATCAGCACTGCCTGCGCCGTTTTTTTGCTGGCCGGCCTGGCTTTCTGGGCGATGCCCCGGGGTCAAACCAGCCTAGGATTGCCCGACGTAGCAATTTTGCCCTTCTCCAGCAACTCCTTGGACAACAGCGCCACAATGCCCTCGGTTAATCCCGCCACCATCCCCTTGGAAGCGGACCTAGAACAGCCTCTGCCAGAGGAAATTGCCCCGGGGCCTGCCGGGAGCAGTTCGGTCGAAACCCCGGGCTCCCCAGGTTTGGCTGATAATCCTCTCATGTTGAGCCAGCCCAACCCATTCGGCGGATACCAGGGAAACCTCTATGGGCAGGATGAACATGGGGATGTGGTTTTTTTCGTGCGGAGCAAGGTAGCTAGCTACTGGCGGGGCAGCACCATGGACGCCTACGACGGACGGTACTGGAGAGAATCCAGTCAAACCCACGACTTGACCCTTTCCAGCGGCGCAGCCCGGCTCTGGTACAACCGGGAAAGCTTCGGTTTGGATAACCGATTGCGCTATGGGCAGACCTTTTTCGTTCAGAAGGACCGGCCGGGGGAGGTATTCACCGGATATCGTGGCGTTCGGGTTATCGCAGAGGAAGGTTCATTGGAGGAACCCGGGGAAGCAACCGGAGTCCGGGCCGGGGATTCCTATCGGGTGCTTTCGGCCCATCCGCTGCATTACCCTGATGGTCTTCGGGAAAGTCGAGCCGAACACACCAGCCCTCGTTATTTGGTCCTGCCTAGGGAATCTGCCCGGCTGAGAGAGCTGGCCCGGCGCATCACCGAAGGTGCGGAAAGCGATTTCGCCGAGGTGGAGCGTATCCTCGTTTACCTGGATCGCCAGCAAACCTTCGACCCCCAGGAGCCCGGGCATCTGACCTCCGCGGCGACGCTGGAGGAATTTCTTTTTGAAGACCGCCCCGGTACCGCGATGGACTACGCCACCGCCACCGTGATGCTGGCTCGAGCCTCCGGGTTGCCCTCCCGCCTGGCGCTGGGATATCTGCCCGGAACTCGCGACCCCTTGTCCGGCGCTTACATGGTTCGGGAGAGTGACGCCCATGCCTGGGCCGAGGTGTATTTCGCGGATCAAGGTTGGGTGCCCGTGGACAGCGCGCCGCGTCCCGACATTACGCTGCTGTTCAACACGGATGCCGGAGTTGGTTACCTATTTGGCGGCGGGTTCGGTGAGGAGGCTTACCAGGCGGTCAAGGCCACCCCCTCCAAGATTGCCGATTTGCTGAGCCGGGGCTTGGACAATCAAGCTTTGGTGGGGGTTCTATCCATCGCCTCGTTGATTATCTTCGTCGCGCTGGGCTGGCGGCGCTTCAGGTGGCTGGGGCCAAATCGTGCTGATAAATTGGGATGGTGTCTGCCTTACACTCCACTGTCCGGTCCGGGCCGCCGGGAGTTTCTCCGGCTCTATGCCGCGGCGGAGAAGCTGCTCCAGCGTAGTGGCAGCGGCCTAAGGCCGGCTGGGCAGACGGTGGGGGATTTTTCTGCCGTGGCTACAGCCAACGTTCCCGCGGCCAAATCCCACATCGATTGGTTTACCAAGGGCGCGTGGCGGGCGGCCTACGACCCCCAACCCTTCCCATCCCAGCTGGTGGCGGAGGGACGGCCCAAGCTGCGAGGACTCAAGGCGGCGTTGCGTGGTAGGAGAGGCTACAAAAGCTAAAGTTATTCCGTAGGGGCACGGCATGCCGTGCCCCTACTATTACGGTCTAGAAGTGCAGCATTACCTGTTGATGCGCTCTTCATTCGGATTCGGTATTAGTTTAGAAAAACCAACCCGCCCATTTCTGCCCCCTACCACTTCTGAATTATCGGCAGGACCTCTTTGCCGAAGAGGCCGATGTTGCCCATGGCCGCGTCGTGGGACATACGCGACTCCTGGCCGTAGAAGATCAGGTGCTCCATGCCCAGCCGGTTGTGCAAATACTCCAGCGTCTCCAGCACCGTCTCTGGCGTGCCGCAGACAATGTGGTAGTTCTCCTTCAACTCCTCAAAACTCTGCTGAATCAAGGGGCGGATGGCCCTACGGGCGGCTACCTGCTCGCCGGCCTGGGTTCGGTAGCCCACCGGGTTCATGTACTCCCGGGGGCCTCTGGTGGTCGTGCCCATCCGCCAGATGAAGTGCCGCGCCTCCTCGTCGGCCTTCTCCTGAGTTTCCGCCACATAGCAGCAAATCAGGTAGCCAAAATTGTCGGCGGCAGTTTGGTGGCCGGCCTCGGCGGCGGCGGCCCGGTAAATCTGGAACAGGTCTTCGGTCACGTCCAGGGGAGTTAGAAAGGCCACATAGGTGTAGCCGTGCCGGGCGGCCCACTGAGCCGTCTCCGGGCTGGCGGTGCCCGGCACCCAAACCGGCGGGTGAGGCTTTTGCACCGGGACCATCCAGGGATTGACCACCCGGAAATTGTAATGCTCGCCCTCCCAGCGAAAGGGGCCGGGAGTGGTCCAGGTCTTGATCACCAGGTCGTGGCACTCCTCGAAGCGTGCCCGGTTGTCCATCGGGTTGCCGTTGGTGGCCAGGGTCTCCACGCCGGTGCCGCGAACCATTCCCGAGATGACGCGACCGCCGGAGATGACGTCGATCATGGCGATCTCTTCGGCCAGCCGCACCGGATTATCGTGAATCGGCAGGATGTTTCCCAACAGCAGGATCTTGGCCTGCTGGGTGGTTCGAGCCAGTACCGCGGCCGTCAAGTTGCAGGAGGCGTTCATGCACGAGGGCGTGTTGTGGTGCTCGTTGACCATGATGCCGTCGAAGCCCAGCTCGTCCACGTACATGGACTCGTCGAAATAGCGCTTGAACAGGTCGGTGCCCTTAGCCGGGTCGAAGTAGGTATTGGGGAAGGTAAGCCGCAACGAGGGAAACTTTTCCCCCTCTTCGTCCGGGTACTCGTGGTAGGGAAACTCGCTGAAATAGTAGATTTTCAATCTTTAATTTCTCCTGTGGAAAACATCCCTTGGTCATTGAATACTAGTGGTACTTTAATGCTGGTGGCCCGGGGATGCTGGTAGTTTCGAGGCCGAAGCCTTATTATCAGGAAACTTAATCCATCCGGCAATAGCCAGCTCAGATGGTAACTGTTCAGACTTGATGAGGTGAATTGGCTCAAAGCCGTTGGAAAAACGCTGGCATGGCCGGGGGAGTTGTGGCATACCAGGGAGGTGGACACTGAACTAGACCTGAACGCGGCGAGTCGCGAAACTCTGCTGG
>JAKZUA010000253.1:0-13414 GCA_047516825.1 Dehalococcoidia bacterium | reverse complement strand
GGTGGTTGCGTGGTAGCATCTATTGGGTGCTCCTTGTTTCTGGTCGGTTTTCTGTTATAAAACCATTATCCCAGATTCAGAGGAGCACTTCCTTCCCTATCCGCCCTGTCGCGACACGCCCTCTATCGGTGGATTCGGGCTAATGTGTTCCGAAATGCTAAAGCCGCCGTAACGCCGAGAGTCCCGATCAGTGCCAGGATCAAGACCAGGCCAGCGCCGTCGGTGAACCAGGAGATACTCCCTGGCCACTGGAGGGCGATCAGAGTCACTCCCGAGGCAAGCCCCAGAACCAGTCCGGCCCGGCCCAGAACTCGCCAGCCTCCGAAAATGGCAGCCAGGAGAAGGAAAATCACCAAAGCCGCCAATGCTCCAACCCAGGCTCCGCGGGTAAGGGTGAAGGCGAGTCCCAACATCTGGACTGCTAGAGCCAACACCCAAAAGGACGCTACCGAACCGGACAGAACCCAGGACATCGCTTTGGTCCAAACGCCGTTCTTACCCGATACGGGTTCCTTGAGAGTCGCCGTGGCCAGAGCCAGGGAGATCGTCAAAGTCAGGAACATGGCTGCGCCGGAGAAGTCAGCATTTGCCATGAAGGAGGTTACTCGAGTGCCCCCGCCACCGGTTACTTCCTGTATTCCCAAAAAATCGTTGCCGTAATGTTGCAGCACCCCATAACCGCTCACAAGTACTCCCACGAACACCAGCGTGCCCAGTAGCCGCCCCAGCTGGGGTCCGGTCTTGAGGTGAGTAGCGATCACAGCAAATAGGAGGACCAGGGCCAGGGTGGTGTAGGCGGTGAAGCCGTCCTGCCCCGGCACTTCTCCCCACAAACTTACTTGGAAGGATGCGGAGAATACGGTGCTGACCAGGGTAGCCCCCAGGTAGAACCACACCATCAGGAAGATCCATCGCTCAGGCCGCTCTCGGAGCCAGCCCTTCAGGCGGGGCAGCCAGCTCCTGGGATTCGTTTGAAATCTGTTGAAGCCTGCCGGTCCAACCAGGGGTGTGCGGCCCTGAATTCCCCATTCCAGCAGCCAGAGACTGGTCATGATGCCCACCAGGGTGTGCAGCAAGGCTATCTGCGGCACCTCAACATAGGCGATGACTGCTTCGGACAGAACGTAAGTGGGGCTCAGGAATGCCAGGGGCACCAGGAACAGCGTGATGAGCCACAACCCTTCCTGGATTCGGTTAATCCAGGCCAAAAGGACAGTAGGCGAGTTAAAGGGGGTAGCCGCTGCTCTGGCTGTGGTCACGATGGCCGCGCAGGTTTAACATAGGCCGTGGCCTGCATTATTAACACTTGGCAACCCGGCTGATCAGTCCTTTCATCAACCAAAAGTATATCCTAAGAAAAGGGAAAGCCATCTATGCATGGCTTTCTCAGATAGAACTGAATTCCTTGAGTATAGGACCCTCTGGGATGTCTCGAACTAGGAAACAGTACCGTGAGCCCGTCAACTTTTTTTTGATTCCGCCAATTGGCGCGACGGTTCAGGAGAGAAGCTCAGGTCTACCTGAATGCCCACCGGCCCAAGATCCCTCTGTTCAGTCTGCGCTTGTGCTACTCCCAACGGTCCCGGGTCTAAGCCTTCCCATTGGGGAGCCAGGAAAGATTGGAACCGGCCGCTCATCGGTCAAAAGGCTTAGTTGGACAGAGAGGATTGGGACACGCAGGAGCTCTTTGAACTTCCCAGGATCCCCATTGGTGCCTGACAGGCAATGGTGTATAATCAGGCAAGCAAGCGCTGGAGGATGTCGTAAAGCGATTACCAGGTTAGTGGAGAATTATAGGGTTTTCAGAGGTTGTCTCCCCTATAAATGGCGTTTT
Source organism: Dehalococcoidia bacterium (assembly GCA_047516825.1). Classification (GTDB taxonomy): domain Bacteria; phylum Chloroflexota; class Dehalococcoidia; order Lucifugimonadales; family UBA3495; genus JADFQT01. Next base: position 11,580 of record JAKZUA010000253.1, on the reverse strand, counting down.
CGGGCGGAGTAATTACGAAAGTGGTTTGGGACCAGGAGGTCGACAGTTCGAATCCACCTGCCCCGACCGAATTCCCCAGAAGTGGAGAAATTTAGATATTGGGACCGCCTAAGCTAGGCGGTCCTTTTTAATACAGCGGTGACCTCGTTATCTGGCCTCCCGATTTTTCCTATTAAACCGGTTCCCTTCCATTGCTTGCCTACCAGTTAATTCCTGAGGACAGCGCAAGTATTTCCCATGAATAGCAAAAGGAATCACCGGGGCGGCAGAGATGGCTAGACCTGGTTATCTTGCTCCAGACTTTCGGGGAATCGGTGGCGTTTCGTGGGCGCTGCCGGGTTGGATTAGGACGACTACGATTCGGCTAATGGGCCAGAGTCACGTGTGATGCCCTGGCAAAGAATTCTAAGCTGATACTCAACTTTTCGTCACTCAAAAGGAGCACCGTCATCCGATAACGGATCCATGGGGAGGCAGGAGCCTCTGCGGGGAGAGGGGAAGCTGCCCGGAGCACTCCGGTCTTCGATGCATCGCCAAGGCCAGCCGGTGCTCGCATAGGTGGTCTGCACCATGACGATCGCAGTCATGGGACTGGCAGTGGCCGTTAAGCACCTGGTAGTAACGCAACCCGTCTACAGAGCCTATCTGATAGTGATGGTCCCCCAAGGGCACGATGGGCCTGAGTAAAATCAGAAAGGCGGATATCTCCAGGCGGAAGGTCAAATGCGGATTATCTCGGTTGACCTTCTGTACTAGCTGACGCAATTCACGGATGCTGGGCTCCTTTGGTTCCCCGGCAGCAGCTCCTACCCACTAGCCATTAGGTTACCATCGCTCGAGGCCCGAGTGAGGCACAGACATCCCACAAGGCGACAGCGCGGTTCCGTATCGGAGGGACCCGGCGCGGTAACCTCTTTCCCTGGACGAACGCCGCCAGCCTCTCTTCATAGGTGGGCATCACTACGCCTCCATTAGAGTTGGGTGCGTTTCGCGGAATTTGTTTCGGTCGAACGCCCAGTCCCGGCATTCCTCTACAAGTATGGGTCTGCCCGACTTGTGGCAAACCAGCGTTATCCAAGGGCAGGACCGGTGCTCCGGAGTGGGCAGCTCCATCACTTGGCTTATCCCATCCCTCCGTTTCCATTGAGGGGTCCCTCATACGGTCGGCCTGCTGGATGGCTCGCTGTCGGTCAGGACAGCGAGCCAATAGCTATCAACCCGTCTAAACGTGCCTCAGGGGTTGGGGGGAATTAACCCCGGACCGGGACCGGCATGTTGAACCTGTTTCTCTCTTTGTGTACCATAGGCTACGGTCATCAGGTTTCCCCATTAGACTCAACGATATAGGTTTCCCCGCTAAATGGGGGAGGGCCTGGGTGACCAAATTACCTGAGCCGACGCGCAACGGCCGACTCGGAACAATTGAGGACAACAAAGTAGAGCTGGAGGCAGTCTGGGGATGGAAGAAACCCCTGAGAGGATTCTGGTAGTTACCCCACACCCGGATGACGCGGAGATATGGTGCGGGGGTACGGTGGCCAAGTGGGTTAAGGAAGGCGCTGAGGTTCATTACGTTCTCTGCACCGATGGCAGCAAGGGCACGGACCGGTCGGGAGTTACACCGGAGCAATTGGCGGCCACCCGGGAACAGGAGCAGGTCCAGGCGGCTGGGGTGCTTGGAGTAGAAGACGTTGTGATGCTGCACCATCCCGATGGCGAGCTGGAGGACACCCCAGAATTCCGCAAGCAAATCGTGCGGCAAATTCGGCTAGTGCAGCCCCAAGTAGTGATCTGCACCGAGCCTTACCGGCGGAACCTGGCCTGGCATCGGGATCACCGCATCACCGGACAGGTGACCCTGGACGCGGTTTTCCCCTACGCCCGGGACCATTTGCATTTCGCCGAGCTGTGGCGGGATGAAGGTCTGGAGCCCCACAAAACCGGAACCATACTCTTCTGGGGAGCGGAAATCGCCAATACCTACATCGACATCGAAAGCTCGTTAGCCACGAAAATCGCGGCGGTAAAGGCCCACCAAAGCCAGATGGCCAGCCAAACCGAAGCCGAAATCGAGGGGTTCGTCAGGGACTGGGCCCAGCGCGCCGGCGCCGAGAACGGCTGCAAATACGCCGAGGCCTTCCGCAAGGTCACCTTCCGGACCTAGCAGGCCTACCGCTTCCGTACTCAGAGTGGGGCAACCCTAAACCGCGCTCCCCGATTGCGCCAGCATGACCTCCCTAACCAGCGGCAGGGTCGGCGCGCCATAGGACAGCAGCTGGTCGTGGAACCCCCGGAGCGAGTAGTCAGCGCCCCGTTCCTTTCGGAAATCCTCCCTCAGCTTCAGAATCATCAGCTTGCCCAGAGTATAGTTCAGGTAGCCGGGGTCGAAGGTACCCCGCAGCGCCTCTCGCCGCGCCGGCAGCTCTTCCATGTAGGCGTGGTCCATAAAAAACCGAGTGGCCTGGTGCACCGTCATTCCCTGGGTGTGCATGCCCAAAGAGCACAGATACCGGCAATTGCGCACCAGGGCTTCCAGCAGCTGGGTAACCCGCAGCGCCGGCTGACCCTCGCCGTAGTTGGTTTCCAGCATCATCTGCTCGGTGTAATGGGCCCAGCCCTCGGTAAAAGCGTAGGAGGTGGCGACCCGGTTTACCAGGGGGAGCGGCCTGCCGTACCGGCTGTGCAGATGGTGAACGAAGTGGCCGGGATAAACCTCGTGAATGGATATGATACGGAGAGTGTCGTAGTTAAAATTCGAGAGCCACTCCTCCCGCTGCTGAGCCGACCACTCCTGCTCCACTGGAGTGACGTAATAGAAGGATTCCGTGGCTCTTTCTTCCAAAGACCCGGGACTATCCATGGCGGCGAAGGCGTAGCGCATGTAGGTGGGCGTTTCCATCACCTGGCATCGGTCCTCGGAGGGGACGGAGATCAGGTCCAGGTCGACCAGGCTCCGCCGGATGGATTCCAGCATATCCTGAGTTTCCGGTATCAGGCCCTCGGCGGAGGGGTGCCGGCGACCGATATCCGCCACCGTTTCTTTGATGCTTCGGCCTGGCTTGACCACCTCCGCCGCTGCCGCCAGCTGTTCCAGGTTGGCATCCAAATTCGCCTGTCCCAGCGTCACCAATTCGGATAGGCTGGCGGTTACCCCTTCCCCGCTGGCCAGCATGCCGGCGTACAGTTTGGCACCAATGGCAAAGTCTTCCCTGGCCTGTTCCAGCCTGAACTGCAGCCGGGCCACGAACCGTTCCACCGCCAGCGCCGCCGCTTCCCGGGCTTGATTGAAGGGCTCCAAGACAGCTTTATCGGAAAAATCCGCCACAGCCTGTCCCAGGTCCACCCGATAGAACCGGGCCATACCCGAATAGCTTTCGATGCTCATCTCCAGCACCGGGCGGCCCACCTCCCCCTCCAGAGAAGCGTCAAGCTCTTCTAGAAAGTCGGGGACCTGCCTCAGCGCCTCGATGGCGGAACGCAGCCGGTCTGCCAGAGGAGCATAGTCGCGCCGAACGTACCCGCCGACGTTCAAGAAGCCCACCTGCCGCATGGGGTTGTTTTCCAGGGGACGCCAGTCCTCCAGATTGAACAGTTCTCGCTTTAAGAACAGCTCCAGCAGGCGGTAGCTGAGCCGCTGGTCGGGCGACAAATCTCCAGGGGACAGAGCGGAAACCTGGCCCAGGCCCCTTTTCAGCTCTTCCAGGCGGCGGCGGACCCGACCCGGCGACAGGTCGGGAAGGCGGCCGTCGTACTCATGGCGGCCAATGCGGCTGCCGGCAGTGGGGTAGAAGTCCCAGTGCTCTTCGATCAGGCGCTGAGAGAGATCATCCAGGGTTTGTGCAGCGGCTGGCTGGGACATTATCAGCTATTCATGCCGGATTTACTCAAGGTTGGCGGCGGACCAAAGGCTTGAGACACCGCTCACACGATTTCGCTGATTTGGATCTGGGGAGAAGTGTCGGTATAGTTGGGTACATCTCCCATTATCTCTCGCCCGTGGGTTTTGAACGCCTCGTGGACTTCTTCGACCGTGTTGAAATACAACACGTTAATGGCCACGAAGGGCGCCGGCGCATTGGGGTCGGCGCTGCTTACGCCCCTTTCCACTTCGCTACGCAGCAGCCCCATGGAATCTAGGCGCGAATGAACCAGGGGCATGTGCTTACCTGTGTTGTAATCCATGTCGAATTTTTTGCCTTCCTCGTTGGGGTAGAGCACGGTAACCTTGATCATGGTTCTCTCCTTTGGGACCGAATTATTGACTCCTGAAGAAATTGCTAAACTTGGAAGATCCAAATCCCCCTTTGCAAAGGGGGATATAGGGGGATTTTAAAGCGTTTGTCTCTAGTGAAACACAGCCTGACCGGCGCCGCCACTAGCCGAGATTACCTCCCCGCTGATGGCGATGGAACGGGGTGAGGCTAGAAAAGCCACCACATAGGCCAACTCCCGGGCGTCCACGATGCGCTTGGTGGAGTTTCCGGAGGCGACCAGCGCTTCCACTTCCTCCACTGTGATACCCAACTGACGGGCTTGTTCCTGATACATCGGGGCACTGCGCTCGGTCCGGGTGGCGCCCGGATGTACAATGTTGACTTCGACCCCGGAGGGACCCAGGTCTTCAGCCAGGTACTTGGTGAAGTTGACCAGGCCGGCGTTCCGTACTCCGGCGCTGAGGTTGCCGCTGGCGCGGCGGGCGGAGGTGCCGCCGATGTTGATTATGCGGCCCCAGTTCTGGCGGACCATGTAGGGAGCTACGGCGCGGGCACACCTAAGGTAGCCCATCACCTTGGTGTTCAGGTCGTCGAGGACGTCCTCATCTTTAGATGCTGGAAAGGGGGCCTCTGGCCAAGCCCCCCGGCGCCGCCGCCGCGTTATTGACCAATATGTCGATGCGACCGCCCAAAGAGTCGGCGGCTTCCCCCACCATCCGCTCTACTTCCTCGGTGCTGGTAAGGTCGCAGGGAACGCCGGTAACCTGCTGCCCGGTTTCCTGACCCAACTCCCTGGCCGTCAGATCCAAGGCCTCGACGCCGCGAGCGGTGACCACCACGCTGCAACCGCAGGTGGCCAGCTCCCGAGCGATGGCCTTTCCTATGCCACGACTGCCTCCGGTAACCAGGGCTGTCCTACCCTCCAGTTCTAGGACCATGTCTGCCCCCATCAGCGACGGCCTATCCGAACGTAATCCGGTCGGGGCCCATTCTACAGTACCCGCTGCTGGGAGGCCAGTCCGGTTTCGCTTTGCGGCCTATAGCCAAGCCAAGATGGGGCGTGCATACTGAATCCGGCAGGTAACGCTTCGGCCTTGGATTAGGAGATAGGTTGGAGAGCGGGTAATCGCCAACTCTTCCGCCGGTAGTCCAGTGCTAGCTTCACGGTTTCATTCATCTCGTCAAGCCTAACCGGTTTAACCACATATCCAAAGGCGCCCAGGTCGTAGGCCAGATTTTGCTGGAAGGGCAAATCTAAAGCAGTCAACATCAGGACCCGAATGGCCTGAGTTTCCGGGTCTTGTTTGAGGCTGGCCAGGGCCTCGTAGCCGTCCATAACCGGCATCAAAACGTCCATCAAAATTAAGTCAGGCTGGGCTTCCAGGGCGGTTTCGCAGGCCTCCTGCCCGTTGCTGGCTTCCAAAAATTCGTAGTTGGTGCCCGGTTCGGCCAGAATCTTGCTGAACATCTGTCTGGTGGGGGCGTGGTCATCTACCAGTAAGATCTTTTTCATAAAGCCTCGAGCCTCCCGTAATGATTACAGCTGAGCCGGTCGATTAACATTCTGATTAACATTGGATTAGCGTAGGCCCCATGAGTGGGAAAACCAGTTACCGAACCCCTTAAAGTCGTTAAATCCGGTTTGGTCCAGGTTAAGAATTCCTTGGGTGGCAGGTCTAATTCCAGCCTAAAGGAGGCGTATCTGAGGCAAGCCTGGCCCCGACCCGTTGTTCGTCCTTTTCGGGTTGTGCTAGAATCATTTCTATGGAGAAATCCGTGGACCAAATACAGTACTGGGTCGCCCTGAACCGGGTTCCCCGGCTGGGCACCGTCCGATTTGGCCGCCTGGAGGCCTATTTCGGCCAGCTGGAAAACGCCTGGAACGCGGACCTGGGGCAGCTAAAAAGCGCGGGAATCGAGGGGCGGGCGGCGCGAGAAATCATATCTGCCCGGTCTCGCGTATCCCCCGATGACGAGATGGAGCGCCTGCGGCAGGCCGGTGTAATGGCCATCAACTGGCACCATCCGGACTACCCGGCCCGGCTGAAAGAGATCAGCAACCCCCCGCCGGTTTTGTATTATAAGGGCACGCTGCTGGCTGCCGACGAACGCTCCGTGGCGGTAGTTGGCACCCGCAGCCCCACGACCTACGGACGGGAAGCCGCCGCCAATTTAACCGCCGACTTGGCTCGTTGCGGTATCACCATTATCAGCGGAATGGCCCTGGGAATCGACGGTATTGCCCACCATTCTGCCCTAGATCAGGGTGCCCGTACCATTGCACTGCTGGCTGGCGGGCTGGATATTATATATCCCAGGGAACACACCAGATTATTCCAACAAATTCAGGAGAACGGCGCCGTCGTTAGCGAAATTCCCCTGGGGATACGCCCGGATAGCCGGAGCTTCCCACGGCGCAACCGGCTGATTCAGGAAGGAGCCAAGCTGGTCCTCAATCACAACGACGTTTTGGAGGAGCTGAACTTGAGCTCGGTCGCCCACCAGATAGAGATGCGCCTGGCCCCAGATTTGCCGGACCTTGCCACCGATGACGAGGAAAAAAAGCTGCTGGCGCATTTGGAAAACGAACCGTTGCACATCGACGAAATAAGAAGACGCGCCGGCTTACCCATCGCCCAGATTAGCGGGTTGCTCACCATGCTGGAAATAAAGAGGCTGGTGAAGCAGGTCGGCTGCATGCACTACGTTATGATACGGGAGGCCACCCCCACATATGGCAACTAAACCCTCCACGGCCGCCACCAAGAAGGCCAAAGCCGGGACTAAAGCCGGGGCCAAGGCCAAGAAAACCACCCCGGGCAAAGCGACCGACGCCAGAAAGAAGGCCAGCCTGCCCGACACCTCGGGAAAGCAGCTGGTAATTGTGGAATCCCCGGCAAAAGCCCGCACCGTCGGCCAAATTCTGGGCAGGAAATACGTGGTAACCGCCTCTCAGGGCCACGTAAGAGACCTGCCCAAAGGCAAGATGGGAGTCGACCTGGATCAGGACTTCCAACCTTCCTATGTAACCATGCAGGATAAGCGGTCCCTGGTTACCAGCTTGAAAAAGGCCGGAGACCAGGCCAGCGGCATTTACCTGGCCACCGACCCGGACCGGGAGGGCGAGGCCATCTCTTGGCACCTTCAAACCGCCGCCGGTTGGGACCAGAAGACCGTGCCCCCAAAACGGGTGGTCTTCCATGAGATCACCAAGCAGGCCGTGGAGGAAGCCTTCCAGCATCCGCGGGAGATCGACATGCGGCTGGTCAACGCCCAGCAGGCGCGCCGCATCCTGGACCGGCTGGTAGGTTATCAGCTCAGCCCTCTGCTGTGGCGCCGGGTGCAGCGGGGTCTTTCTGCCGGACGGGTTCAGTCGGTTTGCTTGCGCATGGTGGTTGATCGGGATGCGGAGATCAAGGCCTTCGTGCCGGTGGAATCCTGGACCCTGGACGTACAGCTCCACAAGGAAAGCGATCCGGCCGGCAATCCTCATATCTTCACGGCCAGCCTTCACTCCCAGAAGGGAAAGAAGGGTAGAATCAACATCGCTAAAGAGGAGGATGCCCGGGGCTACCAAGCCGAGCTGAAAAACGCCGCCTACGCGGTGGGAGAAGTGAAGAAGCGAAACGTACGACAGCGCCCCACCGCCCCCTTCACCACCAGCACGATGCAGCAAGAGGCGGGCCGAAAGCTGCGGTTCACCGCCCAGCGGACCATGGTGATAGCCCAGCAGCTCTACGAAGGCCTGCCGGTGGGCAGCGAGGGTTCCGTCGGACTGATCACCTACATGCGGACCGACTCGGTTCAGGTGGCTCAGTCGGCGGTGGAGGAAGCCCGCCAGTACATTAGCCAGCAGTACGGCAAGGGGTATCTGCCGGAAAAATCCCGTCTCTACAAGACCCGCGCCAAAGCGGCGCAGGAAGCTCACGAAGCCATCCGCCCAACCTCCATTCGGCGGGATCCGGATTCTTTAAAACCCTACCTGAACTCGGACCAGCTTCGGCTTTACAGTTTGATCTGGGCCAGGATGCTGGCCAGCCAGATGACCGACGCCCGCTCTGAGGCCACTACCGTGGATATTGACGCCGTCTGCGCCCAATCCAAGGAGGTATACAACTTTCGGGCCACCGGCTCGGTGCTGGTCTTCCCCGGCTTCCGCACCCTCTACCTGGAGAGCCGGGACGACTCGGAGGACGACGACAACCGCAAGAGCCTGCCCCAACTCGCCGTTGGTGACCCTCTGCGTAACCTGAACCTGGATGCCAACCAGCATTTTACCCAGCCGCCGCCCCGGTTTACTGAGGCCACACTGATTAAAACAATGGAGGAAAGGGGTATTGGCCGGCCCAGTACCTACGCTCCTACCATCGGCACGCTAGTGGACCGCAACTACGTGGAGAAGGAGCAGAACCGGCTGTCGCCCACCGTGCTGGGTACTACTGTTTCCCAGTTGCTGACCGAGTACTTCACCGACATCATGGACCTGGATTTTACCGCCCGCATGGAGGAGGAGCTGGACGAGGTTTCCACCGGCGAGCGGGAATGGGTGCCCATGCTGCGAGAGTTCTACGGTCCCTTTGAGAAGGCCCTGGACGCGGCCCAGGAAAATATGCCCAGGGTTAAGCTGGAGGAAGAGACCGACGAGGTCTGCGAGAACTGCGGGCAGCCCATGGTCATCAAGACGGGCCGGTTCGGACGTTTCATGGCCTGCACCGGCTTCCCTGACTGCAAGACCACCAAGCCAATTTTGAAAAAAACCGGAGCGGCCTGCCCCAAGTGTGCCGGCGACATCGTCGAGCGTAAAGCCCGTGGTCGCGGGCGATCCTTCTTCGGCTGCTCCAAGTATCCCGACTGCGATTTCATCAGTAACCATCGACCTTTAACCACTCCCTGCCCTGAGTGCGGGGGCTTGATGGTTGAGGCCAAAAAGGATGAAGCATCCTGCCTGTCTTGCAGCTGGAAGGAGCCGGTGTCTCAACCGGAACCGGAGCAGGAGCTGGCGCCGGTCGCCGACTGAGCCTGGATTCTATAGCAGAACACGATCAGAAGAGCCATTGTTTCGGGAAATCCCCCTATATCCCCATTTGCAAAGAGGGACTGAGGAGGATTTGGATCTCCCAAGTTTAGGGATTCCTTCAGGGGTTTATTAGGATTGGAAATGACCATGCCCTCTTCCCAACCCGTCCGGGGCCAGCCTGCCCCGGGAAAGGCCGGCCTGGGCAATCCGGATGAGCTGGATGGGTCGCGCAATGGACCGATGGTTGAGGATTCGCGGGATGAAGATTGGCGCTTCGACTCCCTCCTCCAACGCTACCACACCTATTTGAGGGGCCAGAGAGGCCTGGCCGAGAACACCGTCCGCAACTACTTGACCGACCTGGCCTGTTTCCAGCGTTACCTTCGCCAGGAAGGCCTGGGGTTGATCAACATGGACCGCCGGATGCTGCGGGGCTACTTGGCCTGGCTGGCGACGGTCGCCAAAGACCCCTCTCCCCGGCAGCAGCGGGAACGGGGATACGCGCGGGTCAGCATTGTGCGCAAGCTATCCGCTCTGCGCTCTTTTTACCGCTTCCTGGTGCAGGAGGGGTTGTTTCGGTCCAGCCCGGTGCCCTCGGGGCGCAGCCTACAGGTCAAAGTGGAAAAAGCCCTTCCCACCTTCCTGGGCCATCAGGAAATGGTTCGGTTACTGGAAGCCCCCCAGGACTCCAGCGTGCTGGGCATCAGAGACCTGGCCATATTGGAGGTGTTTTACTCCTGCGGAGTGAGGCTCTCCGAGGCTCAGGGCATCGACCTGCCCGATATCAACTTCGGCGGCAGGGAGATTCTGGTCCGGGGCAAGGGCTCAAAAGAGCGCTACGTGCTTTTCGGCGGCCCCACTCAGGCCGCATTGGCCCGGTACCTGCAAGACTCCCGCCCCAAACTGGACAACGGGGCTACTCCAGCTCTCTTCCTCAACCGTTACGGCCAGCGCCTGTCCGGCCGCAGTATGGAGAAGCTGGTTCGACGGTACGCCGCGCAGGCCGGACTGAAGGACGGAGTTCACCCCCATACCCTCCGGCACACCTTCGCCAGCCATATGCTGGAGGGAGAGGCCGACCTGCGGGTGATTCAGGAGCTGATGGGGCATGCCAGTCCCACCACCACTCAGATCTACACCCACATAACCAAGCAGGAAGCTCGCCACGCCTACTTGAGCCATCACCCCCGAGCCAACTCCGCCGATTCGATCCACTCTCAGGAAGCAGCACCGGAAATTGCGCCGCAGCAAACCAGAGGGCGATAAGTTTTGGCCAGAATTCTAGTGTTGAACGGCCCGAATCTAAATGCCTTAGGGCGCCGTCCCGCCGAGCATTATGGGTCCATGTCCCTGGAGCAAATTAACCAGGAAATCTCCCGAAAGGCCGCGGAGTTCAACCCAGGGTTGAACCTAGAGGTGGAGTTTTTCCAGTCGAACACGGAAGGGATGCTGGTTGACCGGATCCAAGAAGGCTGGGGCAATATCGATGGCATCATCATCAATCCCGGGGCCCTGACCCACTACGGCTACTCCCTAAAAGATGCCTTGATCGACGCCGCTGTGCCGGTAATCGAAGTTCACCTCAGCAACATCCACGGCCGAGAGCGGTGGAGAAGCCGCTCCATAATCGCCGACGTGGCTCAAGGCCAAATTGCCGGGTTCGGGTGGAGAAGCTATACTGCGGCTATAGAGATCCTGGTCGGCTTGATTCAGGATCGGGGAACCGACCCAGGTTGAGGGTGCCCGGTAGCTTGATAAGTAGCTTGATAAGTAACTTGGTAGGCACCTGGCCTATATCTAGAACCGCGCCATGCACTTTCGCGCATGATCCAACTGGCGAGCGGCCAGTCGGCCGCGCCTCGGGGGAAAAACCGGGGAAGACACCGGGAGGTGATTGAAAATGACCATCAACTTCGGCGACCTGAGCCGGGGCATGGTGATTGAGCTGGAAAATCAGCCCTGGCAGATAATGGATTACGAGCGACACAAGATGCAGCAGCGGGCGCCGGTGACTCGCATCAAGATGAAGAATTTGCTCTCCGGCGCGGTGGTGGAGCGAACTTTTCAGCGGTACGACACGGTGTTTACCCAGGCCGAAGTGGACAACCGGCAGACCCAGTTCCTCTACACCGACACGAGCTACTACTACTTTATGGACCAGGAAACCTTCGAGCAGCATGAGCTGACCAAAGGACAGCTGGGGGCCTTGTTGGATTACCTAAAGGAGAACATGATGGTGGAAATGTTCTTCTACAAGGGGGCTCCAGTGAACGTGACCATGCCCACCCACGTGGACCTGCAGGTGGTGGAAACCCCCCCGGCATTTCGGGGCGACACGGCTCAGGGTGG
>JAKZUA010000252.1:0-10321 GCA_047516825.1 Dehalococcoidia bacterium | reverse complement strand
AGTCAAACCAGTTGGGAAAGCTCCTGACGGCAAAGGGAGGCAGCCGGCGCCGGGGATGAACCCCCAGGAGCGTGCTGGCCAGCAGCTTGCCCACCGGACTAACGGCGGCCCAGTTGGAGAAGGGTGCAAACCGGCTTCCCAATCTGCTAAATCTATTGATGTGGGCAAAGACCTTCGAACGGAGGGGCATGGGATTGGACCGATAATAATTTTCCAGGAACTCATACTTGAGTTTGGCCATGTCCACGCCGGAGGGACACTCGGACTTGCAACCCTTACACTCCAGGCACAGGTCCAGGGCGTCGTAAAGCCGCCTGCTGGTCATTGCGCCCTCCGGCAGGTTGCCGGAGAGAGCGGCTCTCAGTAGATTGGCTCTTCCCCTGGTGGAGTGTTCCTCGTCCCTGGTCGCCAGATAAGAGGGACACATGACGCCCCCGTGCTGGCGGCAGGCTCCCATGCCGTTGCACATTTCCACGGCACCGGCAAAATCGGTGTCCGCGGAAAAATCCAGAGTCGTGGCTATCGTGGCGGTTTGATAATCCGTACCGTAGCGCAGATTTTCGGTCATCGGCGGGCAATCGATAATCTTGCCGGGATTCATGATCCCTTGGGGGTCAAAGGTCTTCTTCAGCTTGCGAAAGGCATCATAGATCTGGGGTCCGAACATTTTTTCCGTCCAGACTCCTCGCACGATGCCGTCGCCATGCTCTCCGCTCATCGAGCCGCCGAACTCCTTGACCAGATCGCTGATCTCATCGGCGATGGCTACCATGCGGGCGATTCCTGCCGAGTTTTTCAGGCTGACTAGGGGCCGGATGTGCAGGCAGCCGACGCTGGCGTGGCCGTAGTAGCCCGCCTCGGTACCGTGGCTGCGGACGATTTCGTCAAACCGGCGCACGAAGGGAGCCAATTTGCTGGGGTCCACCGCGGTATCCTCAACGAAAGGCAGCGGCTTGGCGTCACCGTGGATGCTCATCAGCAGGCCCAGGCCCGCTTTACGAATGTTCCAAACGTTGGATTGCTCCGCCTTGGATAACAGGTTGACGCAAGCGTAGCCCATGCCCTGGCGGGCCATATCTGCCTTTAGAGCCCCCATCTGGGAGGTCAATTCCGCCTCCGACTCGCCGTAAAACTCCACGAGCAGCACCGCTCCGGGGTCTCCATCAATAAAGGACAGGTTTTGGGCGAATCCCAGGGACCCCCGGCAGCGGTCCAGCAGCATCTTGTCAATCACTTCCACCACCGAGGGATTGTGCTCCAGCACCTTCATGGTGGCTTCGCTGGACTCGAATATATCCTTGAAATGCAGGATGGAGAGGCAAGTCATGGTGGGGCGGGGAACCAGGTTAATCTTGGCTTCGGTCACCACGCACAGCGTTCCTTCGGAACCCACCACTATTTCCGACAGATTAACCGGGCGGTCCCCTAGGAAGTCGTCCAGGTTGTAGCCGCTGATCCGGCGCTGAATTTTGGGGTATCGACTCTCGATTTCCGCGCTATTATCCTGGGCAATCCGCCGGACGCCCCGGTAAATCTGCGACTCCAAATTATCGCCGCTCAGCTTGGCCTCCAGCTCATCGGCTTCCAAAGGGCGGAAGTGGGCCTGAGTAGCGTCGGAGAGCACGGTGTGGAGCTCTTTGACGTGGTCCAAGGTCTTGCCGTAAATCACGGAATGAGACCCGCAGGTGTTGTTGCCAATGCCGCCGCCGACGCAGGCCCGGCTGGACGTGGTGGGGTCGGGAGCGTACTGGAGGCCCCGGGGCATGAGCTGCCGGTTGAGCTGGTCCAAGACTATGCCCGGCTGGACCCGGGCCCAATGCTCCTCCTGATTCACCTCCAGCATCTGATCCAGATATTTGCTGAAGTCCATCACTATGGCGTGGTTCACCGTTTGACCAGCCAGGCTGGTGCCCCCGGATCGGGGCAGCAATGGGACGCCACTGTCCCGCGCGACTTCCATTACCGCCAGCACATCTTCCACGCCCCGGGGAATGACCACGCCCACCGGCTCCATCTGGTAGATGCTGGCATCGGTACTGTAAAGCACTCGGGAAAAGGGGTCGAAGCGCACCTCGCCATTAACCCGGTGGCGCAACTCCTGCGCCAACTCCTCCCGTTCCCTGCCTCGAATCCTGTTCTCTGTTGCCGTCGCCATTAATCTCCCCCGATAGGTATGGAATGCATATGCCAATTCCGGTCTCCCTCTAAATCTTATGGCCCGGACCCCCCTACCAAGCCTTTTCCAGGACCTCCAATATCTGCTCGACGTTGCTGATGGGCACGGGATTGTTGCGACCAGCGCCGTCCTCCAAGGTCTGCTCGGCGATGTCCCGCAGGTCCTCTCGTGGGATTTCCAGCTCGCGCAGCCGGTGGGGCATCCCCAATCCCATAATGAACTCATCAACCACCCGGGCCGCGGCCTCAGCGGCCGCTTCGTCGCTCATGCCGCGGGTCTCCAATCCGGCAGCCCGAGCCAGCATCGCCTGCTTGTCGGCGGAGGCGGGCCGGTTGTATTCCATAACATAGGGTTGGGTGACACAAGAGGTGTAGCCGTGCCCCACGCTGTATTTGACGCCGATGACGTGGCCGATAGCGTGGCTTAAGCCCGAGCCGACGCTGGGCGCGCCCATCATGGAAAGCCAGGCGGCCATCAGGCATTGCAGCCGGGCGTTCTGGTCATCATCTTGCTCCCGGGACTTGGGCAAGAAGTTGAACAACAGCTCAGCGGCCTTGGCCGTGGTGGCGTCGGTGGCCGGCTGGTTACCCTTGCAGTAGAGACGTTCGATGCAATGGTCCAGCGCCTTGACGCCGGTGGATAGCCAGAGCCAGTCGGGAGTCCCGATGGTCATTTCCGGGTCCAGCACTATCAGGTGAGCATAGAGTTCGGGGTGCCGCACCCGTATCTTGTGGGCAGCCTGGTCATCCAGCACGTTGCCTCCGCCCCGATTGAACTCTCCGGCGGAGAGGGTCGTTGGGATTGAAATCTGAATGGGTAAAGACTTCCCCTCCAGCTTAGGCTCCAGCAGGCCGTGTTGCTGCTCGCCCAACTCCCGCAGCCGGTCCTCGCCGATAATACCTTCCGCCATCATCACCGCAATCATGCGAGCCGCGTCAGAGATAGTGCTGCCGCCCACGCCCACCAGGGTATCGGCGTTACATTCCAGGGCCATCTTGGTTGCTGCCACGGCGGTATTCAGGGGCGCCCGCTGGCTCAACCCGGAGTACACCCCCAGGCAGGAGTCCCCCAGGGCCTCACGGACCCGCCGCACTGAGTCCGTCTTCTCGGCCACAGTAGGCCCGCAAAGCAGCAAGGCCCGCTGCCCTCCCAGCGCAGCCAGCTCCCCCTGGAGCTGGGAAACCTTCCCCTGCCCGAAAATCACCCGGGAGGGCACTGGGGGGCGATATTCGCCTTCCAATTTCAACATCGTCATTCTGGTCATCTCCCGCCTAGGAATTAGATGAGAAATAGCTATGGGCGAGTGTAGCAGCGGCCCGGTGGAGCGTCAAACCTCCCTAATTGACAGTAGCGGGAGGTCATGCTAACTTTCGCCCGATACCCCACAATCGAAGATCGGTACAGGTCTTTTAGGAAATAGCTTCGGTAGGATCAGGAGTGCTCCATGCGCAGTATCGACATCCACGCTCATCTGGTTCCTCAGTGTTTTTGGAAGGCGACCGAAGGCGGCGGCGATTGGCACGGCATCCGCCGAGAGCAGGACGCCCGAGGACGGGAGTTGTTGATAACGGGAGACCGTCGCGGCTCCCTGGGCCCCAAGACCAACTGGACTGCGGAGCAGCGCCTGATGGACATGGATTCTCTGGGTGTGGACGTTCACGTGGTTTCCCCCTATTCCAGCTTCTACAACTACCGGCTGGACACCTCGGTGGCCACCGCCACCTCGCAGGATTGCAACAACGAAATTCATCAGATGACCAAATCCTGGCCGGATAGATTCGCCGGGCTGGCCACCCTACCCATGCAGGACGTAGGCGCCGCCGTTGCCGAGCTGGAGCGGGTAATGACCCAGCTGGGATTCAAAGGGGCGATGATCGACGACAAGATAAACGGCCGCACCCTGGACGAGCCCGATTTCCTGCCCTTCTGGAAAGCCGCGGAGCAGATGGGGGCCTTGATCCTGTTCCATCAGGCCGGAAATACCGTCGTAAATAGCCGAATCGACCGCTACCATCTCCCCAACACCATCGGGAATCTGGCCGACCGGACCATCACCTTCGCATCGCTGGTATTTGGCGGAGTGATGGACGCCTGCCCCGACCTGAAAATCTGCCTGTCCCACGGGGGCGGCTATACTTGCTACGGCATTGGGCGTCTGGACCGGGGGTGGAAGGTCCGCCCCGAGGCCCGAGCCAACATTACAAAACCGCCCAGCGAATATCTCAACCGCTTCTATTACGACTGCATTGTTTACACCGAGCAGGCCCTGCGCTATCTCATCGACGCGGTGGGAGTCGACCGGGTTGTCTTCGGCACCGACTGGCCCTTCGACATGGATTTCGACTGGCCCGTTTCCTGGGTACTGGGGCTGGAAAGCATTACCCAGGAGGAGAAAGAGGCCATTCTCTGGAAAAACCTGGAAGGCCTGCTGGGTATCTAAGCCCGTATCTAGCTTCGGCCTGTTCCGCCTGCTCCAAGGTGCTAGCACACTACTCTCCCCAGTCGGCCCCATGCTACCTTTTAGCTTGAGCATTTTGCCGGAAAGAGTTTCGCACTGATTTTGCGGTGATTTCCAGCTACGTATTGTTCTCACCTAGGTCACCGGGGTTTTCCCCTATAAGCGCCACTTTGCACTTACCCCGGGCCCTGACCCCGGCTGGATAGCGGTCCATCTCGACTTGGGCTTCGTATTTATTCATGGGTGGCCTGCGAAAAATTGCTGGCACCGCCTTAGCAATTACCGGCCTTGGTATTTGCCGGCCCTGGTATTTAATGGAGAGCACCTACCATTGACTGTAGCACCCAGAACCGGCAAGTACACCGTCCGACTTTCCAGCTCCCGAACTGGCAAGGAGGGGGCTACCGTTCAACAGTCGCGGCGGTCTCAGAAAAATCTGCAGTCCCAGGCAAAACTTCGGACCCAGCTGAGCGACCTGCTCCGCAAGGCAGACTACCGGGTCATGAATAGCAAGGGAACCCAGGTGATAGAGCTGCAAACCATGCAGCAAAAAAGCATCTCGGTGTCCGATGCCTTTGTATTTCTGCCTCGACCGACTCTGGCCGAGGTGTTCAAGCTAACCTCCCTGGTCGTTGGCTACCAGACCAATGACCCAGAGCTAACAGGCAAGCCTGCAGCGGTGTTGCAATTGGACACCACTTGGAGTCCGGTTTTCGACATTTTCCGCCACCTGGAAGCCCAGGGAATGATAACGCACCCCAACCGCTTGTTTACGGTCTTAGATTCGGTGGAAGAAGTAACCCCCACCATCAAGGCCCTGGTCGGCCAGGGCTTCCCAGAGGAGTTCGACCAGCCGGGCCCCCAGGTTTCCGACTTACCACAACCAAAAAAAGCCGGCGCCGGCAGCCAGCTTCCAAATCCTGTTACTCGTCAACGGCGCTCACCGGTATCCGCGTTCAATGTACCCTCCTTCCATGTTGGGGTGTTTTGCTCCGCCAACACCCGGCAGGATTCTTTCAAACGCAGCGCCTATAACCTGGGGCAGAACCTGGCGCAAAAAGGCATAGGAGTGGTCTTTGGCGCCGGCAGCTCCGGCATGATGGGGGAGCTGGCTCGAGGCGCGTTGGGCCACGGAGGCTATTTAAGGGGGGCCAACATCAGCCGCATCGCCCAAATTGAGGGCTTGCCTCATGGTCTGCAGGAGTACTGGGGGGAGGAGAGCGGCATCATTGACATTTATCAGCGACTCTCAGTAATGGTGGCTAATTCCGACGCCTTTATTCTGCTGCCGGGAGGCGCCGGTACCCTCCAGGAATTGCTGGCGTTGCTGTTACTGTTGCGGGACAAGGAAAACCCTCTGATGCGACAACGGGTCCATCGGGACCGGTCGAAGAAAATCGTTCTGGTAAACCAGAGGTTGGACGGATCCGGAAGAGGGTTTTACGACCCGATAATCGATTATATTCAACTCTTTGGATATGAAGTGGATCAAGATTTTCACGTGGTGGCCGATGAGCTAGAAGCGATAAACCAGCTTCAGGACAGTCGCGACCTGATTGGTCCAGCGGTTGGAGGAAGCCAGCGCCCATCCGGGATAGGGTGGGCCAACGTATAATGTTCTGAGAGGAAAAGATTAGCAAAGAGTTAGCTCTGGCCAGCCGG
Organism: Dehalococcoidia bacterium; assembly: GCA_047516825.1. Taxonomy (GTDB): domain Bacteria; phylum Chloroflexota; class Dehalococcoidia; order Lucifugimonadales; family UBA3495; genus JADFQT01. The sequence goes on along the minus strand of JAKZUA010000252.1, from coordinate 4,025 downwards.
AGGTGCCGGACTTGAAATTCCGGGATAAAGTGGTTAGGTCCACCCTGCTGGTTGTTACTACTTTAAGCATCGCCTGCGCCGGCGGTGCCCTATCTCAGGAGCCGCCAACCGCTGAGCCCGCAGCGGCCGAATCTTCTCGCCCCTCGCTAACGCCGATCCAGTCTCCCGGTCCGGAGACCATCGCCCCTAGGCCAACTACTTCCGAACCATCAGCAACGCCAGCAGCATCCGAAGCCGCTCCGGACGAGCTGTCGGATTACGCGCTGAGCCAGTTGACCATCCTTAGCCAGACCCTGGGACCGCGCCAAAGCGCCACGGCTGAAGAAAAGGAAGCCGCCGATTACCTGGCCTCCCAGTTGGCCGAGCACGGTTTTTCGGTGCGGCTCCAGCCCTTTACCGTGCGAAGTTTCTCTCCGGATGGCTCGGGGCTGTTCCTGACCCAAGGGGATGCTACCAAAGTCGTAGTGGAGCCCATCTCCGGCACCGGTTCCGGAGACGTTGACGGGCAGCTGGTTTCGGTGGGTTTGGCCAGGTCTGAGGATATACCGGATTCCGGTCTGATCGGGAAAATCGCCCTGGCGCAACGAGGGTTGATCCCCTTCAGGGAGAAGGCCGCCAACATCGGCGGCGCTGGCGCTCTGGGGGCGGTAATTTATAACAACGAGCCCGGCAACTTCCGCGGAACCCTGGGCGGATCCAGTGAAATTCCGGTCGCCTCGGTGTCCCAGGAGGACGGGGAGCGGCTGGAAGATCTTCTAGCAGCCAGCGCCTCATTCGCCGTGAATTTTAAGCTGGATTTCCGCCAAAACCCCTCTCGAAACGTGATCGCGGAGAAGCCGGGGCAGGGTGCCGGGGTCGTGATTTTGGGGGCCCACTATGATACCGTCCCCCACATTGCCGGCGCCAATGACAATGGGTCGGGTACCGCGGTTCTGCTGACCATGGCCCGGGAATTATCCGAGAAAACCTTCCCCTTCGAATTGAGGCTGGTTGCATTTGGCTCAGAAGAATTGGGCCTGCTGGGCAGCCGCCATTATGTGGAATCCCTTGCTCCGGAGGAGCAGGCCCGAGTAATGGCGATGCTCAACTTCGACGCCTTGGGCAATGGTTCCAGGCTTGGCGTGAGGGGAGACGACATACTAACCCAACCCGTAATGGAGGACTCTCAGGCGAGGGGTATCGAGTTGAGAGCCCGCCAGAGCCGGGGGAGAGGCGGCAGCGACCACGCAAGTTTCGCCGCAGTGGGCATACCCAACATATTCTTTTCCTCCGACGACTTTTCCCGGCTGCACACCCCGCAAGACACTCTGGAATTTATCAACCCCCAGTTACTGGGCGACACAGTCCGGCTGGCTTTGAACCTGCTGGACGTCCTGGCCCAGGACAACTGAATCGGCGGCCGTTGACGGGGCGGGAAACCCTTTTATAGCTTCGAGGCATCCCAGGGCGTCCTATACCCAGGGCAACCAGATTGATCCGGGACATCCCGGATAGAATGGGCCATGCCTTTTCTCAAACGACGCTTCATAATCATGGTCCTGCCGGTGATCCTGGCAGCCCTGGTCGGGGGAATCGGAGGTGCCCTGTACTTGGGCGTCTTCAGCCCTCACCCAGAGGTACTAGATACTTTTAATGGAGTGTACGGCACTAAGGGCACCAGGTTAGGCACCTGCAATACCTGTCACTCTACCGGGAGGAGCACAAACCTTTACGGGACTCATCTGAAATCAGAATTCTCAAGGGTGATGAACGCTGAAGCGGAGGCTCTGACCAAGGAGCAAGAATTAAATACCTTTCGTGGCGTGCTCCGGGGCATAGAAGAGCTGGACTCGGACGAAGACGGATACTCGAACGTGGCAGAGATAAGGGCCCGGACGTTTCCAGGAGACCCAGGAGACCACCCGGTAACAGACCAGTAGTTGCCAAGATGAGAACAAGCTTTGGGCCAGGAGAATGAGCTTGAGCAATTTTGTATTTATCCATGGCCCCGGCGCGGGCGGCTGCGCCGATTCCTTCACCCACCAGCTGCGCCACTTTCCCAACAGCCTGGCGCCCACTCTGCCAGGACACCTCCAGGGTACGGCCTGCCGGGACGTAGAACGCTACACCGAGTGGTTGCGAGGCTGGCTATGGTCCCAAGACCGAAGAGGGGACCTGGTCCTGGTTGGTTTTACTTTAGGAGCCTGCATAGCGCTGCAATACGCGTTGGATTACCCGGAAGAGGTCCAGGCTCTAGCATTGATGACCGTCTCCATGGGTCCCAAGCAGCGGGCGCCGGGAACCTTGGAGTTTCGGATTCGCGCCTCGGAAGACCCGGGCGTATACCAGGAATGGCTGGAGGCGATGCGCCACACCATGATGTTCATAGAACCCCAGCTTCGTGACCATCTGATAGAGCGCCACAAGGAGGTCGGACCGATGTCCCAGCATCGAGACCTGGTGACCATAGACCAATTCGATGTCCGGGACCGCATCCATACCCTCAAGCCCCCGCTGCTGCTGATCCGTGGCGTGGACGACCCGGGGCACCCTCCAGAATACGAATTGGATCTGCATCTGGCCGTGGCCGGCTCCAAATACCTCAAGCTGGAACAAGCCGGACACTTCCCCATGGTGGAACGACCCGAAACCGTCAACCAGGCTATCGAAGACTTCCTGTCTCCCAGTAGTTAGTCCCGGTAACTAGTCTCAGCTTGCGTCGGCTGGTGGCGCTGGATCGGCTGCCTAAAGCAGCGAACATTTACCGCCCCGCTCCCGCCATTAACCCGATTGCCTCCCATTCGATACCCTTACCGTCCCCATTTCTCCACCTTTGTTATGTAACCTGTGGTTATGAAACAGATTCTCCGGAGTAGCCGGAGTGTAGCTGAAGAGTAGCTGGAGGGAAGATGGTGGAGGCAGCATCCGGCACGGGCCGGGCAGACCCTAAAGAGCAGATGACCCTGTGCCTCAACGTTCTGCAGGAGTATGCCAAATGGTGTCTGCTGCGTGGATATGCGCCGCCGCCGGAAAGCGAAGCTCGCCGGATTCAGCTGCTCCGCCAGCTATTTGAGGTAGCGCCATTATTGAACTTAACGGATCGGGACGCCGTCTGGCTGCTATATAAGGGATTATTCGACCAAAAACCGGAAGGGTTAAAGCCAAAATAGCCCTTCGGGTCACTGCGCGTCCATTCCGCCCTCTTGCCTCCACCGCTGATGTCCTCCTCTGTTCCCCAAGACACTAACGGGAAAACTTAACTCCGCCGTTACCAGAGGACAATATGTCTGTTGCTTTCCCCACCAAAACCGGTACCACCCCTTGTTACTCTGGGGTTGTTGCAGTAGAGATAACCGAGGTTGGCAAATGTTCAAAAGACCCTCCACCTTGTTCCTCGCAATCGTCACCAGCCTGCTGGTAGCCAGCCTGATAGTAAGGGGGCTGCAGGCTTTTGACATCCAGCTGATTTAAGCCGATCTTTTTGTGCCTCCCGTCCGAAAATCGGTTGGAAACTCGGAGGAATCGGGCGAATAATTGCTATTAACTTTTCCGCGGAATTTGGTATAATGCACCGCCACGAATCATGATCCGGCGGGAAAAGGTGGATGAGCGGCTACCATATTTCGCCTCCAGGGCTTCCGTCAGACCATTTGATTTCGGCCGTCATCTCTTCGGATCGATGGTGGGACAACGATTACCCTTCAGCCTTTAATGTTGGTTCCTCCATCCCCCACCCCAAATCGAAGTTAGTCGATCTTCTCCCGATTAAGGGTCAATTCTCTCCCAGAGCCCGCACCTCCCATCTCCCAGCCCTCTCTTGTCATCAAGCATCTCCGCCACCGTCACTATCAGCGAGAATTTCAAGCCGTCCCGAAGCCCAGGGGTTGGCGGTATGCTAACTCCAGTTGGAAGCAAGATTGCAACCCAGCGACGGCGGTTGGCCGAACTGGCTGTGGCGCGCCGCAGGTCGATTGAATTTTTGGTGGTGCTGACGGTAGCGGCTGGCTTGGGAACCATTGCCACCTATTTGCTGCACAAGACTATTG
>JAKZUA010000251.1:0-5922 GCA_047516825.1 Dehalococcoidia bacterium | reverse complement strand
CGGCCGGAGTCGCCACCCTTTGGTGGAAATCCCCCTCAGCCCCCCTTTGCAAAGGGGGGCTGAGGGGGATTTTGATCTCACCAGTTTAGCGCCTTCTTCGAGGGTCGATGGTTGGGCAGCCGGAAGGGCCCGGTCAAGATTCCGGGACATCCAGGGAGCGGATTTCTTCCTCCAGCCGCCGGGCCGTACCGGAATCCCCGGCGGAGAGCCGGAAGCACCGGTCCAGGTAGAGGCGAGCCAGCTGGACACCCCGCTGCGAGGCGTCCTGAGCGGCTGCCAGCAAATTGGGCAGCCAGAATTCCTCGGGCAGGTGCCGGGCCAGCGCCGTCACCTCCTCCGAGACCTCCAGGATGGTGGCGTCGTCCTGCCCCTCCTGGGCGAATCGCAGCTTCCCCAGCAGACGGGAAAGCTCGGCCAATTTGTCCGGCTGGCTCATCAAACTGAACAAGACATCGCTAACCCGATAAGCGGTGTCATCCTCCGGGGATTCGCCGCCCGGGGATAAATTGGATTCCGCCGCACTCAGGCGCTCCGGAACGGCCCCGGCGAAGAAATCGGCGCATAGCTGGGCGTAGGCCTGCACCACCTCGGTGACCGACTCCATCATTCGGGGCAGGTCAAAGGAGAAGGTGCTGCCGGCGTAGATCAGGTCGTCGTCCCGAAGCTGGCTCAGCCGCTCCAACTCGGGGAGGCTGTCCACCGGCTCCGGGACCGGCGGCATGGCGAAGGCGGAAAAGTCACTCAGGGGCAAGTTACCCAGATGGCTGGCCAAAAACGGCGGCACATACTTGGTCAGGTCGGCCTGGACCGGCAGAGTGATCACGTAGGTCGCGTAGACCCGGTCGGGCTCTGTGTCCACTCGAAAATAGGCCAGGGCATGGCCCTTGGGCCGCTGCCGGTCCCCCCGTTCGAAGGTGATATCCATGTCGCCCTTTCCCAACTCGACGTTAGGTTAACTTCCCTTTATTATAGTGGATGTAGTTATTCGACACTACCGGTCCGGGCTGGAGCTAAAGGGGCATTTTTGGCACCCTACGCCTTACTACGGACCAGTGGCTTCAGAGCGGCAGCTCGAACCAGGCCTAGGTAATTGGGTTGCCCTGCGAATTTGCTGCGCACCGGTTCTAGCCTTATTCGTACTGATAGCTCGGACAAGCATTGACACTAATATCAGGCAAAGATACTATCATATCAATCATTGTGAGAGGACCATTTAAATCATAATAAGATGAATGATAGTATCTTTGCCCCTAATTATATCATCACCCCTGCAATGGCCGGTCATTTGCAGGACATCGAGCGGCAGCGTTGGCTGATCGAGAATATGCTGCTCATGCCCAAGCATGAAGCGTGGCTCCGCCGAGAAGTATCGGTGCGACGGGCGGTAGGCACCACCAGCATCGAGGGCGCTAGCCTGGAAGAGGCGGAGGTGAACCAACTCCTTAATCGCGCGGCAGGCGATAATAAAGGCACGGAAGACGAACAGGCAAACTTAAACGCTCTGGCCGCCTATGAGTTCATAGATTTTATTAGCGATCAGTCAGATATACCCATTGACGAGCTAGTGATCCGGCAGCTAAACCGTAATTTCATGCGAGGAGCGGCGGAAACCCTAACTCCTGGGGCTTACCGTAAGGGGCAAAATTCCGTGGGCAATTACAGCCCTCCCGAAGGGGGACGTGCCCGGCTTAATGCGCGCTTTCGCCCTATGGCTGCGCCAGGAGGAGGACGAGCTGCACCCGGTGGTCAAGGCGGGCATAGCCCATATCCATTCGGTGGCTATACACCCATTTTGGGATGGTAATGGGAGAACTGCCCGGGGATTGTCGACTCTAATTCTCCAAAGGTCGCACTTCGGATTTCGGAGGCTGCTCTCCTTGGAATCCCATCTCTATGACATCAGGGATTCGTATTTCCCGGCAATCGAACGCACCCTGGGTAGAAGCTTCGCCATAGAGTACGATGCGACTCCCTGGTTGGAGTTCTTCATCATGGCATTGTCTGTAGAGGTACAATTATTAGTCGACAGAATCACCGACTGGCACCGAGCAATGGAAGGGATCTATGAGGCCGCTGAGGCCAAAGGTTGGGACCGGCGTCACGCCGATGGGCTGACCTTTGCCCGTTGGACCGGACAGATCACCCGTTCCGACTACATGGAAATATCCGGGGTTTCTCCAGCCACGACCTCCCGTGATCTGGCCATGCTGGTAGGGGCGGGGCTTCTAATCCAGGAGGGGAAAACCCGGAGCAGAGTATACCGGCCGCAGGATACGGACTCCTCCAAAACTTCAGCAGCACCGCCGGAACAACTGCACCTCCTAGCAGAAGACTGAGCCTGGCCTCCGGTGCTATACTGCTCCTGCTTTACAGCTTCCGGCAGCCGGCCGGTAGCGGCATATAGCAACGCCAAGGTTGGATCTACATGGACCGCCATACCAACCCTGGCGGGGGTTGATCCTGGCTTCAGTATAAGAGTTGTACAAGATGGTCGATTTTCGCCCCATTCACGGTTGCCGGTTTGACCCCGTTGTGGTGGGGAGCATGGCTTCCATACTCTGCCCGCCCTACGACATGATCGGACCGGATTTACAGCAGGCTCTGCAGCAGCTCAGTCCCTTTAACGCCGTCCACCTGGAGGGGGGAGAGCAGCCGGAACCGGCGGACCCGGAGAGCAGCTACCTGGAGGCGGCGGGGTTGTTTCGGCAATGGCTGGAGCAGGGGGTGCTGAAGCCCGACGACGCGCCCCGATTCTACCTGATGCGCCACACCTACACCTTCCAGGGGCAGGCCAAACAGCAGCTGGCCCTGTTTGGGGGCGTGGCGGTGGAGGAGTACGATACCCACCGGGTACTGCCCCACGAATACACCCGAGAGCCGGCGGTTCAAGACCGGGTGAAACTGCTCCGAGCTGGCCAAGCCCAGTTCAGTCCCATTATGAGCCTTTATCGGGACAGTCATCACTCCCTGCAGCCGGTGCTCGACCTGGCAATGTCCCAAACACCGGTGCTGGAGGTTTCGGGCGCAGCAATGCAAGGAACCGCCGATGGGGACATATCCCTGTGGGCCATCGACCACGCCGAATCTTTGCGTTCCATAAGGCAGTTTTTCGTCGATAAGCCGGTTTTTCTGGCCGACGGCCACCACCGTTATGAGGCGGCCCTGCGTCACCGGGCCGGCGGGCCCTCAGCCGAATCCGGCGAAAGCCCCCAAGCCGACGAGTTTGTCATGATGGCCTTGGTGGAGTTCGACGACCCCGGATTGATCCTGCTCCCCTACCACCGTGGGGTGGGAAATCTGAGCGAGGCCCAATTGCGTCACCTGTGCGATCAGCTCGACCTTCTCTTTGAAACTGAACCCTTTGACCTGTCCGCCGGCGGGGTCGAGGGGCTGGTACAGCAAGTCGCCTCCCGGGGTAAAGGCCGTCATGTCCTGGGAGTAGTCGGGCCCCAGCCCGGAGACGCCGCGCTACGAACTCTGCGGGAGGACGTCGACTGGCGCCAGTGGGGATCCCTGGCGGTTTCCGAGGCCTGGATTTTGGAGGAGCAGGTGATGAAGCCGGTGATGGGCGACACTGCGGCCCAGCAGGTGGATTACAGCCACGACCCCCAAGGACTGGTGGATCGCGTCGGCGCTGGAGGGCTACAGCTGGCCTTTCTGCTCAAACCCTTTCCCAGAGACGCCTTCGAACAAATAGTGGGCGGTGGCCAGCGGCTTCCCTCCAAATCCACCTTTTTCTATCCCAAGCTGCCCACCGGACTGGTGATCCACCGGCTGGACGGCCCGCTTTAGCCACCCGGATTTAGCTACCCCGCCTTAACTGCCCGTGACCCGCTCCTGGAAACGCTCGGTGATTGTCAACTCAGCCCGCTTGCTGTGCTCGGCAATGAAGGCTTCCAACCGGCGAATCTCCACCCCGGTTTCGGCGTCCTTCCCGAAGTCTTCTTGGGAGTCCCGGACCTGGCGTTTCAAGTCCGCCAGGGATCGGCGGGCTTGACCGACCTGCTTGACCGATTCCAACGCCACCAGCTCATCCGTAGTGGCTTTCTTGATGGTCTCCAGCCGGCGGCGCATCGCCGTGGCGTCCGCCAATCGCTCTTCGATCTCCCCCAAGGCCGACAGGGAGGCATCCAGACCGGTGGCCCCATAGATGACCTGGCGGGGCAGTCTTCTCAGCTGGGTGCGGAACTGGGCGATCATGGATTCCAGCTGGCGTTCCTTGTCTTCGATCTCCGCGAGACTGATGCGGAGGTTGGCGGTGGTTTGCTGCAGCTGGGAAGTGGACATGATACAGGCCCCTCCGGGAACCAGCTTTCCCTCTCAGTCTTGAACTTTCGGGCACCGGGTCCGCGCTCTTAGTCGCGGTTTAGTCCTAACCAGTGTAGTCTCTACGCGGCCCTGAAGCCTACCTTGGGCAGCACCCGTTTCAACGCATCCAGAACCTCCGCTATGTCCTCCCGGGTGACATATCCCAGGTGGCCAATGCGGAAAATGTCCCGGGCTAGCTTACCCTGTCCTCCTGCCAGAACTACCTGCTCTTCGGCGCGCATCAGGCCTACCAACCGGGCGCCGTCTACTCCCGCCGGAACTCGGATCGCCGTAACCGTGTTGGAGGCACGACGCTCATCCCGGCACAACAATTCCAAACCCATCTCCACCACTCCCGAGCGGGTGAACTGGCCGATGCTGGCATGGCGATCAAAGATGTTTTCGATACCCTCATCCAACATTTTCGTCAGCGCCAACCGGAGCCCGTATAGAACCGAAAGGTTGGGAGTCCAGGGAGTCTGGCCGGTCCGCAGATAATCCCGGGCCACCGCCAGGTCAAAATAAAAGCGGGGCATGGCCGCGGTTTTTTGGGCTTCCCAACCATCGTGGCTAATGCTGACAAAAGATAGTCCCGGCGGGATCATAAAACCCTTTTGAGAAGCTGTTGCCACCAGATCGCATTTCCATCCGTCCACCGGAAGGGCGACGCAGCCCAGGCTGCTGACGGCATCCACCAGCAACAGCTTGTGGAACTCCCCTTTGACGATACCGGCGATAGTTTCCAGATCGTGGGTAACGCCGGTCGACGTCTCGTTATGGGTAATCAACACCGCCTTGATCTCCGGTGTCTCCCTCAGGGCGTCGCGAACCCCCTCCGGGTCTATCGGTCCGCCCCATTCGAACTCCAGCCGCCGAACCTCCGCCCCATAGGCCTCCGCCGCATCGCAGAACCGGTCGCCAAAGGAGCCGGCGCTAAGTCCCAAAACCTGATCTCCTGGGGACAGGGTGTTGACGATGGCAGCCTCTAAAGAGCCGGTTCCCGAGGCAGTCAGCACATACAGGTCGTTCTGGGTCATGAAAACCTGCTTCAGCTTATCGGTGACCTCGTTGACCAATTCCAGAAATTCCGGACCCCGATGATTGATCATCGGTTGGGACATGGCCTCGACTATGTCCTCGGGCACGGGGGTCGGGCCGGGGGTTCTGAGATTTTGTCTGGGTATTGCCACGCTTGCTCCTGGTTTCCGGTGGGAATTCGATGGAGTTCCGGCGGTACTAGAGGGGTGGAACCGGTGGTCAGCCAGCAACGCCTGCTTGCCATCTATCAATAAAACCTGGCTACAGGCAGCGATTATAGCATTTAGGCAAAAAAGTCGCATCGGGCTTTTTTCATAATTCGTTAAAATTGCCGGCATCCGCTCCTTGACATTGTAACAGGCGTTCTATTAAATAATCAGGCAATAACCTATATCATAGTCGAATCCTGATGAGCCCAAAGCAAGCAGGAGGACTTAGCCCACATTTCCCATATGGCTAAAAAGCTTTCTCAGTAATTCGTCGATGGTCTTTCAACCATTGTCTAATTATGGGCCCTTTTTGCGTGTTCCCAGCTATAATAACTCCATGATATGTCACTTTGCAGTAATATGCCGT
>JAKZUA010000250.1:0-13847 GCA_047516825.1 Dehalococcoidia bacterium | reverse complement strand
CGCCCCCAAAGAGTGGCGTCGCCCTTGGCTACTCCGGAAGTCAGGCACCAAATCCAGCGCTTCTCTCAAAGTCATCATCCTCCCCTCCCGCTTAAACTGGTAATAATTTTATACTATTTTGAGAAAATGAAAAGGCCCTGCAGGCAAATTTGACGCTCATCTCAGCCCTTGTTATATTGCCAGCGCCCGTATCAAACCGGCAAATGCTTCACCGTTAGTTTCTAGTTGAAAGTTGGGACGAAAAATGGGCGGAAATCAACAGCAGCCGAGGAGGAAGAGAGAATGACCGAATTCGAAACCATGACCTATGAGCGTAAGGGCAAGATTGGCTACATCATGCTGAACCGGCCTCAGTCGCTTAACGCGGTCAACGACCAGTTCGAGCGGGACCTGCCCGATGCTCTGCTGGAGTTCGACATCGACGAGGATGCCTGGGTGGCCATTATTCACGGGGCCGGTCGCTGCTTCTGCGCCGGCGCCGACATCAAGCAGCGCTTGGTCAACATGACCCCTCAGCAGAGCGCCCGGCGCACCATGGGAAGTAGCTCGGAGGGCTATCTGGGCCGCAGCATCAACTGGAAGCCGGTCATCGCTGCCATCCATGGGTATGCCCTGGGCGCTGGCACCTCCATCGCCGCCGAGTGCGACCTGATCGTCGCCTCGGAGGAGGCTCAGTTTGGTATCACCGAAACCAAGCGAGGACTACCCGGCGCCCGGGTCTGGGCTAAGATGAACGCCTTCATGCCCTCCAAGGTAGTCACCGAGATGGTCATTACCGGAGAGCCGGTGGATGCCGCCGAGCTTTATCGCCTGGGGCTGATCAACCGTCTGGTGCCCACCGGAAAGCACCTGGAGGCCGCCGAAGAGCTGGCGGAGAAGATACTGAAAGCGCCGCCCCTAGCCGCCCGTTCCGGAGTGCGTCTGACCCGCCGCCAGTGGGTCCAGCCGCTGTACGACGCCAATATGTACATCCAGCCGTTAAAGCTGCACCAGACCGAGGACTTCCAGGAGGCCGGCCGCTCCTTTGTGGAGAAGCGCGCTCCGGAGTATACCGCTGGGTAGGAGGGACTTTTAGCAGAGGGCGTTCCGGGCATCACCCGAACCGGGGAAGCACTTCCTGGCCGAACAGCTCCACGGCCCGGTTGGAGTCTTGGTTGGGCATGCCGGGCCACTGGCAGCGCAATATCAGCTCCTGGATGCCCAACTCCTGATATTTTTTGATTTCTTCGGCGCATTCGTCCGGGCTGCCGATGATGAACCGTCCTTCCAAGACCTGCTCGAAGGGAACGTCGATTCGGTCGGCGGAGGGCAGTTCCTGGCTATGGCCCGAGGCGGCCCGGTCGCGGTATAACCACTCCACGTGGGGTCGGGCGATTTCTATGGCCTTCTCCCGAGTTTCCGCGATGAACATCTCCCGCCAGGCGGAAATGTAGCCATCTTTACCCTCCGCCCTCGCGGCTGCCTGGTAAACCGGCACCTGCTGACGAAGGGTGGTCAAAGTCGCCCGGGAGCTGATCAGCCAGCCATCGGCCTGCCGGGCCGCCCGAACCACGCCCCGGTCTTGGTTGGCCGCCAGGTACATCCTGGGATAGGGCTTCTGCAATGGGGATCCGCCGCCGGGCACGTCTTCCATCTGGAAATGCTGACCCTGGTGGGTTACCCGGCTCTCGGTCCAGAGCTGCTGCATGACCTCCCTTACTTCGCGGAATCGGGAGAGGCGCTCGCCCTTGGGGATTCCGAAGGCGTTGAACTGGAAGTCTCGCCAGCCCAGGGCCGGGGCCAGCACAAACTTGCCCCCGCAAATAACGTCCAGCGTGGCGATTTGCTCGGCGGCCTCCACCGGATGGTACAGAGGCAGCAATGCGACCATTCCCAGCTCCAGTTCGGGAGCCTCTGCCGCCACCCTGGACAGCAACAGCATGGGGTGGAAGTCGTTGTTCAGGTAGCCGGCGCCGCTCCACAAGGAGTGGAATCCGTACCGCTTGGCCAGGCGCGACTTCTCCAACCGGCCTTCCAGGGCCTCCGCACGGGATTCATGGGGGAGGTTGCCGCCGCCCAGATTGATGCCGAACAACATTTCTCTGCTCCGGCGCCCAAAGTTCAGCTGGCCGGTGCAGTATAGCAGACGGTTAGTTGGAGGGATTTTCTGAGTCTTGAACCTATAGCCAAATACCATTGGAGGAGTCCCCCTTTGCAAAGGAGGATTTAGGGGGAATTGGATCTCACGGGTTTAATAATTTCTTCAAGGGGCTAAGGGGCTAAGGGGATGGGGAAGGGGCCCAGTACAAGAAGATGGCCCAGCCCAGGGGATGACCCGAAGATTAGCCTCCCCGTCTTCCCAAAACCAGTCCGTTGGCTAATTCGGCCTCAGCTTTCAGGTGCCGGAAGAACCAGAACTCCTTCAGCTCCACCGAAAGCTGGCGCGAGTTTTTGGCCAGATCGGGAGACACCAGCAACTCCACTCCTTCCTGATGGACCACCTGGTAACCCGAAGTGTTACGGCGCCGGGCGACGTTGGTATCGACCGATACCTCAGCGGTAGAACCGGCTCAAGAGGAAATACAGACCAGGTCTACCGCGGCGCGGCCGCCTTTTTCCTGAATGTGCTGGATCGCCTTTTGGCTCAAATTTACTTGCACCGGGCTACCTCCGGGGATACTTCCGGGAATAACGAGAGGCGGGTTTTGAAGGTACACACCCCGCCTTTAGTAGATATGATGCGGGCCGGCGGCCAAAAGGTGCAAACCGGCCGGATTTTCAGGGAACCGATCTGGGAAACCATTGAGCCCTGAATCAAGAGCTAAAACCGCTCGGAGATGCCGCCGTTTGGGTAAATCCCCCTTTATCCCCCTTAAAAAAGGGGGGGTAAAGGGGGATTTGGATGTTACAAGTTTAGAACTTTCGTCACGGATCCCTAACCCGGCTCGGTAGGCCCCGCAGTGGCGGCGGCCAGCAAAGCGTTGCGAGCTTCCAACATCGCGGAGTGGATTAACTCGCCCCGGCCGGCCAGGGAGACAATCTCCCGCGTTAAAAATTCCAGCAGGGCGGCATCTAGATTGTTGAGAGCCAGTTCCCGTAGATGAGGTTGGTAGGGATAGCGGGCCAGCTTCTGAGGGTCTAGCTTGTCGGCGAGAAACACCAGCTTACCCAACTGGTCCAGGGAGGGATGGCCGGTGGTGTGCCAGTAGACCGCTTGATAGAGCGAGTCATCGTTCAGGCCGTCCTCCCGCCGCAGCAGCTCGGCTCCCACCGGCCCGTGCAGCAGCAGGGGGACATGAGACTGTACCGGGTCGACGGGCAGATTCAAAGAATAGGCCAGGGAAAGCAATTCCGGATCGGGCATTGCCCGGGCTACGTCGTGAGCCTGCATCCCCACCGCTGCCAGCCCCGGGTCCAGCCCGTGGCCAGGAGCCAGCTCCCTGGCGATGGCGGTTACCCGGCTGATGTGGTCCTGGAGCCCCTGGGGCAGGCGGCCGACCCTTTGCTCCACCCGGTTACGCAGGTCCTTCCAGTCCGGAACCCCGGTTAACCCATCGCCGGTCATCCCATCGCCGACAGCTTGCGTCCGGCCATCAGATGCAGGTGCAGATGCTCGATTTCCTGTCCGGAGTCCTGTCCTTGATTCAGGGTTAACCGGTACCCGCTCAGTGTCGCTCCCTCCCGCCGCGCCATCTCCTCCGCTACCACGAACATATGACCCATGATAGGGACTTGACCAGGGCCAACGTATGCCAGCGAACCCAGGTGCATGTTGGGGATTATCAGCAGATGAATAGGAGCTTTGGGGTTGATGTCCTTAACTACAATAACTCGATCATCCCGGTAAATCGGGGCCTGGTGCACCGGGTCACTAATGATGTTGCAAAAAACGCAGTCCCTGGTGGTCATGTCGCGCCTACCTCCCTATACCAAGACCGAGGTGGGGTCTATAACGGAAGCCATGCCGACCCCTGCTGGTTTCACTTTGGCTTTAGTTTGGGGTACGAAACCCGGTCTGTTCGCTGGGACTACTGGGGCTGGCTCTCGATCTGTTGGAGCGCCGCTTCTTTATGCCAGTTTACATCGCCGTAGCTGAGTTCCTGTACCTTGGCTCGCCGGGTGTATAGCTGCAGGTTGTGCTCTTTGGTGAAACCGATGGCTCCGTGGCATTGGTGGGCCGTGGAGCAGACTCGCTGATAGGCGCTGCTGACCCAAGCCTTGGCCATGGCGACTTCCCTTTGGGCGGGCAACCCTTCCGAGACCCGCCAGGCCGCTTGATAGGCGATCTGGCGGCACCCCTCCACATCGGTGGCCATGTTGGCGCAGTGGTGCTGCACGGCCTGGAAGCTGCCGACCGGGCGGCCAAACTGAGTCCGCTGTTTGGCGTACTCCACGGTCATCTCCAGCACGGCGTCGGCTCCTCCCAGCATCTCGATACACTTGCCAGCAATGGCTCGTTGCAGGCAACGCTGGATAATCGGCCAGCCCTGCCCCACCGGCCCCAGCACCGCGTCGGCCGGGACTTCAACTTGGCTGAGCGAAACCTCGCATTGCCGGTCCGAGGCTATGGTATTAAGCTGGCTGATCGTTATCCCGGCCTGGTCCGGCCGAACCAGGAACAACGTTATGCCCTGTTCCGGGTCCCCACTCGCGTTGGTTCGAGCCGCCACCAACAGCAGGTGGGCGGCCTGGGCGTCGGAGACGAACAGCTTGGTTCCCTCCAGTCGATAGCCGGCGCCATGCGGACTGGCCAGGGTCTCGATCCCCCAGGGCTCGAAGGTAGCGGAGGATTCCGTCAGCGCCAGGGTCATCTTCAGCGTTCCAGCGCAGATCCGAGGCAGGATGTCCCGCTTTTGCGCGTCGGTGCCCGCGTCCAATACCGTAAGACCTCCCAGCACCACGGTGGAGAAGAAGGGACCAGGCACTAAGGACCGCCCCATCTCTTCCAGCAACACCGCCAGGTCGACGAATTCGCCGCCGGTGCCGCCGTATTGCTCAGGAAAAACCACGCCGGTCCAGCCCAGGCTCACCAGCTGCCGCCACAGCTCATCGGGGTAGCCCTGCGTATCCTCTTCCATCTCCCGAACCAAAGACAAAGGGCACTCCTGGGATAAGAATTCCCGGGCGCTGTTCTTCAGCATTTGCTGGATTTCGGTAAGTCCCAGGTCCATGCAATTCCTCCCGTATTGCGAAACGTCGCCAGTATAGCCTAAAGCGGTATCTGGCTCAACACGAGCGATCGGCCGCAAGGGAACTACCTGGTCAGGGTGCTGGGCGGGGGTGCCGGCCAGAGGGGGTTTGTTCGCAGGGAATTTCCGCGAGCGGCGAATTGGCATGGGCCTGATGGGAGAGCTAGCCGGCTGATGCCTGCTCCGGCTGGTATTCCACCACAATCTCCACCGGCGTGTTCCGGGCGACGATCAGATCCAGCGGTTCGGTCTGGCTGTCGTTAACCGGCTGGTTGACGGCGTTGGGAGGGACGCAGATGAAGTCTCCCGGCCCGATGGGAGGGGGTTTTCCAGCTTATCACCGACGATAAAACGACCCTGACCTCGAACTACGTATATCGCCGACTCGCAGTTTACGTGGTAGTGGGGACTTGAGGAGCAGCCCGGCGGGACGGTGGCTATCGCCAGGTGGATGCCTTCGGAATCGACCAGTCCCTGGGATACTCCGGCCAAGCGGGTCATGGCGCCGGAACGGATCTCCACCTCCAGCCCGTCCGGGTGGATCACCCTGCATTCAGCCATTATGGGTCACCTCACTAGATTAATATGCAGGAGCTAAAATTCGGTAAAAATGAACCATCGGCCATCACATTTACAGGCTCCGCACAAACTTGTCCAGCCGCTCCAGGGCCTTCCGCAGGTTTTCCTGGGAGTTGGCATAGGACAGCCGAACGTAACCCTCACCAAACTCGCCGAAAGCGGAACCGGACAGCAGAGCGACGCCGGCCTCGCTAAGGGCGCGCTCCTCAAAATCGTCGCTGCTGATCCCCAAATCCTTTATGTTGGGAAAGGCGTAGAAGGCGCCCTCCGGTTCGGGACAATTTATTCCCGGAATGCTCCGCAGCCCGTCGGCAATCAGCCGGCGTCGCTGCCCAAACTCGGCGGCCATGGCCTGAACCGCATCCTGGGGGCCATCCAGGGCGGCGACGGCGGCCCTCTGGCTGAAGGTGGCGGCGCAGGAAACGCTGTTTACCGCCAAACGGGTGATATGAGGCACCAGTTCCTCCGGCATTATGCCGTACCCTAGCCGCCAGCCGGTCATGGCATAGCTCTTGGAGAACCCGTCCAGAATTATGGTGCGCCGGGCCATTTCAGGGAAGGCGGCGATGCTGTGGTGGGCTCCGGTGTAAAGAATGTCCTTGTAGATCTCGTCCGCCAGAACATACAGATTTTGTCGTTCCTTGACCAGGTTGGCGATAATTTCCAGCTCATCCCGGCTCAGCGCCGAGCCGCAGGGGTTCTCCGGAGAGTTGATTATGATCAGCCGGGTTTTTCCCGTGATGCTCTGGGCCAACCGGTCCAGGTCAGGATGATAGCCAGTCTCTTCTTGCAGCTGCATCGGGACCGGGGTGCCGCCGGAAAACCGGATCATCGACTCGTAGATGGGAAAACCCGGGTTGGGGTAGATTACCTCCACTCCGGGCTCGGCCAATGCCAGCAACAGGTAAAACATGATGGGTTTGGCCCCCGGGGTAACAACTACGTTACTCGGGTCGGTGTCGATGCCCCGCACCTCGCGGCTGTTGCGCGCTATGGCCTCCCGAAGCTCGGGTAAACCGGGAGTGGGTCCGTAATGGGTGTAACCCTCCCGCAGAGCTTGAATGCCGGCTTCGACGATGTGCTGCGGGGTATCAAAGTCGGGCTCGCCGATCTCCAGATGAATGATTTCCTTGCCCTGGGCTTCCAGCGCCCGTGCTTTAGCCAACACCTCGAAGGCGGTTTCGGTGCCCAGGTTCATCATTCGGCTGGCTATGGTCATGTTGTCTCCCAGTTTTTAGTGATGCCTGGGTTTTAGCGATGCCCGGAGTCGTGACGCGAGGGCAGGAAATATTCCCCGTTTGCGGTATCCTTGTTGACCCACCGACTAGGAACGCCGCTGATAGACAGATTTGGCCTTATCTGGCGCTAGCCCGCATACCGGCGCATGATGTTGATGTGCCCAAGCTGGGCAACGTAACGCTGCCACTTGGATTGCAGGCCGGTCAGCATCTCCGACATGGGAATCAGAACGAAGCCGAACTTCCGGAAAAAGTCCACCACGTCGTCCTCACAGATCAGATAGATGGGTCCTTCGTACCAGGTCACCAACTCCGCCACTAAACTTCTGCCGACACCGCTGTTTCGCCATTCCCCATCCACGGACAGGCTGGCCAGCTCATAAAACCCGGAGTAGGGTCTGAGGCGGCCGCAGCCAATTATTTTACCCTGTCGCGCGCGACCAACTAAAAACTGCTCAGCCAGCAGGTCTTCCAGGTCACCTCCCACCGCTGCTACCAGCTCCGCTATGGCGGGCAGGTCTCCGGGCCGGGCCGGTTCAACTATGCAATCCGACCTTTCAGGGGAAGCCACGGCATTAGTCGGATTGGACCTGGTTCTGAGTGCGAACCGGCAGCCCATATATTGAAATAAAACCCTCGGCAGCCCCATGATCGAACTGGTCCGACCGGTCGTAGGTTGCCAGATGGTACTGGTACAGCGCCTGGGGAGCCCGGCGGCCCACTACCATGCAGGTGCCTCGATGCAGGCGGACCCGGACCTCGCCGGTCACGTAGCGCTGGGTGCTTCGGACGTAGGCATCCAGGTCCTGCCGGTGGTGGGTGAACCAGAGGCCGTTGTACACCACATCGGCGTACTCCTGGACTATTTTAGCCTTGGTTCTGGCCTGCTCCTTGGTCAAGGTCAAAGTTTCCAGGGCCTGGTGGGCGGCGTGGAGCACCGTGGCAGCCGGAGCTTCGTAAATTTCGCGAGACTTGATACCAACCAGCCGGTTCTCCACGTGGTCCACCCGTCCGACACCGTGGGCGCCCGCTAGGGTATTCAGGTGGGAGATCAAGTCGATTCCCGCCATGCTCTCGCCGTCTACCTGGGTGGGGATGCCCAGCTCGAAATGGATCTCCAAATATGCCGGGTCCGCCGGAGTGTCGGAGAGGGCTTTAGTCCAGGCGAAGGCTTCCTCCGGCGGCTCCTGCCACGGGTCTTCCAATTCACCCGCTTCGGCGCTGCGACCCCACAGGTTTTCATCGACGGAGAAGCGGCTCTGGCTGGCATTTATCGGCAGATTGCGGGCCTGGCCGTACTCTATCTCATCCTCCCGGCTCATGCCCCATTCCCGTATGGGGGCAATGACCTTAAGCTCCGGAGCTAGGGCGGCGATGCCAACCTCTATTCTCACCTGATCGTTGCCCTTGCCGGTGCAGCCGTGGGCCACCGCGTAGGCTCCTTCAGCCTGGGCGGCCTCGGCCAAATATCGGGCGATTAGTGGTCTCCCCAGAGCCGTGGCCAGGTGATACTGGCCCTCGTAGATCGCCCCGGCCTGCAGGGCGGGAAACAGAAACTCGTTGACCAGGGTTTCTCTACCGTCCACCGTCTTGGCTTTGACAGCGCCCACCTGCAGGCCCCGCTGCCGGATGGATTCGAGGTCCACCATCCCCAAGTCAATGGTCAGGGTAATGACCTCGGCGTCGTAATTCTCCTGCAGCCAGGGAACGGCTACTGAGGTGTCCAGGCCGCCGCTGTATGCCAACACTATCTTGTCTTTGGCCATTTTAATGATCCTTGGCGCAAGTTCTAAACTTGTAGCATCCAAATCCCCCTCAGTCCCCCTTTTTAAAAGGGGGATATAGGGGGATTTATCTAAACGGCGGCGGCTCAAACCAAAATCAACTTCGCGCCCCCTAAATTTGCTTCAGGGCCTCCTCCAGCCGGCCCATGGCCTCGTCGATCTCTTCCGCGGTGACGGTGAGAGGCGGCATGAAGCGGACGGCGTTGGGACGCACGCCGTTGAGCAGCAGCCCGGCCTGGTTGGCCAGAGTCAACACCTGCCCGGAAATATCACTGTCGAAATAGATGGCCGCCAGCAGTCCTTTGCACCGAACTTCGCTAATGAAGGAGAAGCGGGCCTTGAGCTGATTGAGCTGGTCCAGCAGGTGAGTCTCCAGGATTTTGACCTGGGCCGGAATGTCATTATCGATCAGAAACTTGGTTCCGGCGTAGGCGGCGGCGGTGGTCAGAGCATTGCCGCCGAAGGTCGAGCCGTGGTCACCGGGGACCAGCGCCATGGCCGCATCTTTGGATAAGAAGGCGCCAATAGGCACGCCATAACCCAGACCCTTGGCCAGAGTAATCACGTCCGGCTCCACTCCATATTCCTGGTAGCCAAAGAGACTGCCCAGGCGGCCCATGCCGGTCTGCACCTCGTCCAGAATCAGCAGCAGGCCGTTGCGGTCGCACCACTCCCTAACCCGCTGCAGGTAGTCGTCGTCGGGAATATTGACGCCGCCTTCCCCCTGCACCGGCTCCAGCATCACCGCCGCCGTCCCGTCGGTGGTGGCGTTCATTATCGCTTCCACGTCGTTAAAGTCCACATGGACAAAACCGGGCAGCAGAGGCTGGAAGGGCTCCTGGTAGTGGGGCTGGCCGGTGGCGGCCACGGTGGCCATGGTCCGGCCGTGGAAGGAGTTGAAGGCAGTGATGACCTCGTAAGCGCCATCCCGATTCAGCTTACCGTAGCGCCGGGCCAGCTTGAGCGCGCCTTCATTGGCTTCGGCCCCGCTGTTCCCAAAGAAAACCCGATCCAGGCAGCTATTATCGATCAGCAGCTCCGCCAGCATCAATTGGGGCACGGTGAAAAACTGATTGGAGGTTTGCAGCAGCGTGCCGGCTTGCTCCACGATGGCCTGGGTTATCACCGGATGGGAGTGTCCCAGGTTGTTCACGGCCCAACCCGCGACGAAGTCCAGATACTCCTTGCCATCGGCGTCCCAGACTCGGGTGCCCTGGCCGCGTACCAGAACCACGGGCTGCCGCCGCACCGTCTGGGCGTAATATTTCTGCTCAATGGAGATCCACTCTTCGCTTTTGGTCATGGTCAGATACCTCTCTAGGGCTCGCGTAGATTATCCAGAGATTGTTCCAGGCTGCCCAGGGCTTCCTGGAGTTGGTCGATTGCCTCTTGTACATCCTCCAAATCTAGGGCTTCCCCAGATTCCGGATTAGCGCTGGCCGACGATCCGGATGAGCCGGGACCGATCAGCAGGGCCAAGGCCTCCTCGATGGTATCGGCCATCACCAACCTGCTATCGTCGGCCAGGATGACCTTCTTCAGCTCGGGGAAAGCCAATACCTCCGATTGCAGGTAGAGGGGTTCGGCATACAGTATGGTATCTGCTATGGGGATTACCAGCAACTGTCCTCGGATGATCTGGGAGCCGGAACCGTCCCAAAGGGTGAATTGCTGGGAAACCAGCTGGTCGTTCTCAATACGCGCCTCCACCTGGGAAGGTCCGTCAACCTGCCGGTCCTTGGGCAGCTGGAGACTGAATAGCTGCCCATAATTGGGCCCATCATTGCGGGCGATCAGCCAGCCCACCAGGTTCTTTTTGTTTCCAGCGGGAGTGAATGGGAGTAGCAGGGCGAACTCCTCCTTCTCTTCCTCTGGTAACCGCAGCACCAGGTAAGACGCTTTAAGCCCTGCGCCGGTTTTACCGATGCGTGTTTCCAAGGGTATGTCCCATTGCTCCGCCTGGTTGAAGAACACCTGGGGGTCGGTGACATGATAACGAAGAAACAGGCGTGCCTGCGCGGTGAACAAACCCACGGGATATCGTATGTGCTCTCTCAGCGTAGGTGGCATGGCGGACAGATCTTGAAACAGCTGAGGGAACGCCCGGCGATACATCCTTAGCAACGGATCGGTTTGGTCTATGGTATAGAAATTAATCGCGCCGTTATAGGCGTCCACCGTCACTTTAACACTGTTCCGTATGTAATTGAACTCGTCGTTGGCCGGGGTGGCGTAGGGGTATCGACGGGTGGTGGTATAGGCGTCCAAAATCCACCATAGCTTCCCGCTTTCATCCACCACCGGATAGGGGTCAGGGTCCAACTTGAGGAAAGGCGCCAGGGCGGAGACCCGATCCTGAATGGAACGTCGATATTGAATGCGGCTAACCTGAGTGAGCTGTTCGCTGAGCAGGATGTTGATGTCCGCCAATCGCCAGGCGTAGGCGATTCGGCGCAGCAGAGAACTCAACGGAATGCCGCCGGTACCGCTATAGCGTTGGAATTCCGGATTCGGGTTAACCTCAGCCAGCCTGCTGTTGACTATGGCGAATTTCCCAGGCGCCTCTCCGTAGTACAGCTCCGGGCGGGAAACAGGCAGCTGGCCTCGGATCGGTATGTCCCGCATAAAGAACTCGGGACGCCCTTCTCCCGGAGTAAATCCCGTCGCCGGACTCATCGCCACACCGTAACCGTGGGTGTATTGGAGCCGCTGGTTGACCCAGTTTTGGGCGTCGGCGGGTAGGTTGTTGACGTCCAACTCCCGGGCTGAGATCAGCACCTGTCGCAGCCGTCCGTCCACAACGTAGCGGTCCGAGTCCATGTTCAGGAAAGAGTAATAAAGCTCCATGAACTGAAGCTGGTTGTAGGCATCCCGCATGGGTTGCTGGTCCCAGATGCGAATATTATCCAGGGTGGGTCGATTTTCCTGAACCGCTCGCTGGTCCAAATGGCCGGTTGCTGAGTAACTGATCTGTTGCACCTGGTCTAGCTGGTAGGCCGCCCTGGTAGCATTTAAGTTGCGGAGAATGTAAGGCCGCTCCCGGGTAAATTGGTCTGGCTCTACTTCGAATCGTTGGAACAGGGCTGGAAAGGCCACTCCGGTGACCAACGCAAGGATGGCCCAAAGACTGAAGGCGCCGATAATCAGCCGTAGCCCCGCATACCGGGTGCTAAGCCAGATACCGGCGGCGGCTAGCAGGGCTACACCGGCTAAAAAGCCATTCAAAGGGAGGCGGGCATGGGTATCGGTATAGGTGGCCCCAAAGACTACCCCACCCTCGGAAAGTACCAGTTCGTAAATGTCCAGCAGGTGGTTGGCTGCGATAACCAGCATCAGGAAAACGCCTAAAGCCGCTATGTGATGAAACATCCGAGGGGTAATTACCAGCGCCACCCCCCGGATGCTGAAGACCCCGGCGTAGCAGGCCAGGGACACCACTATCGCGGTTATGGCCAACCCCAGGAGCCAGCCCTGGACGAAGTTCAATACGCCCAAGGTAACGACGTAGAAGGACACATCCAACCCAAACTGGGGATCGGTGAACCCGAAGGAGACGCGGTTAAACAGGAGCAGAAAAACCTCCCAACGGGCCGCCGCCGCTGCCCCGAACGCCGGTCCCGCAATGATTAGGGTCAAACCTGCAACCGCCGCCGCCCCAGCCACCAGCAGTCGAATGACGTCCGGCGGCCGGGAGAGAAGGATGGTGCCCCGGGAATGCCGTAGGGCCAAGTGGAGGTTCCAGAGGAGGACCCCGGTCGCAATCAGAGTGCCAATTAGAAAGAGGGTTATCCGGTAGAAAATAATCTTGCTGAAAACGTCCAGGCGTCCCAAATGACCGAACCAAAGGAGTTCGGTAAAAAGGCCTACCAGCCAGTGGAGCAACAGAAACAGCAGAATCAGGCCGATGAAAACCAGAGCCCACTGAGTAAATCGGCGCAGGTGGCGGGCCGAAACGCCGGGGAGACTGGGCCCCGGCACTCCGTCTGCGTCATTGGTAAGATCGTAGCTCATGGTATCTTAATGGGAAAATCTAATAGGATGATTTAGCGGGGCAATTGCTGACCCCTGAAGGAATTACTAAACTTGGGAGATCCAAATCCCCCTATATTCCCCTTTTCAAAATGGGGACTGAGGGGGATTCCCCTCAAATGGTGGCTGCTCCGACCGAGTTTAGCTATATATGCAGGGATCACTAGTTGAGGTCGCGGGGGTTATGACCCGACGATGCGTCTCCCCGCGCGTTTCCTATGATGCGGGTGCCGGTGGCTCGCCCCTGAAGACAATCCAGCAACGCATTCGGCTCCCGTCCATCAATGATGTCGGTGTAAAGCGAGGTCTCCAAAGCCCGGAGACAGGCGTCCAGTTTGGGAATCATTCCCCCTCGCACGACGCCGGAGCGCAGCAGGTTGCCCGCCCGGCGCCGGTCTAGCCTTGGTACAACCCGGCCATTGCCATCCATCACTCCCGCCACGTCGGTCAAAAAGACCAGCCGTTCCGCAGCCAAAGCTCGGGCCACCTCCCCGGCCACGGTGTCTCCGTTGATGTTTAGCGCGCCCCCGGCATGCTCAGAACCGTCCAGGCGATGAAATGCCAGCGGCGCCATCATCGGGATGAAACCGGAATCCAAAATAGCCCTAATCGGCTCTGGATCTACCCGCGTAATCTCCCCCACATACCCCAACTCGGGCCTGGCAATGTAAGCCTCCAGCAAGCCGCCGTCCATGCCGCTGAACCCCATCGCGCGCCCGCCCAAGCCGTGTATCTGAGAAACCAACTCCTTGTTGATCAGTCCGGTAAGTACCGCCACCACTATATCCAGGCTGTCCGCGTCGGTTACCCGCAGTCCATCGACAAACCGGGGTGGTATCCCCTGCCGCTGCATCCATTGGGATATGACATTGCCGCCGCCGTGCACCACGACCATCCGGACTCCCTGTTTTTGCAGGGTAACCAGGTCCTTCAGGCTGGTATCCCGGTGAGTTAGAGTGCTACCTCCGATTTTAACTACAATCGGCGGGCTGGACACTCGGGCCTCCAAAAATAGAAGCAATGCCTGGCTTGGATTTAAAAGACGACAG
>JAKZUA010000249.1:0-6190 GCA_047516825.1 Dehalococcoidia bacterium | reverse complement strand
CCTGCGGGCAAAGCTGGTCTTCAGCGCTTCAACATCGGCATCGTCAACCACATGGTTGTCGTCTAAATCTCCGTACCGCAAGGAATCCCATTCCACCGCCAGAGTTCCGGAGGCGAACAGCTGGGAATCCGAAGCCGGAATCCTAACCCGGGAAGCCCGGCTGCTCAGGGTCTGTCGGGCCTTAATCCGAACGTCATAGGGGCCTGGCGGTAAAATCGTCGGGGATATATCCGCGATGCGAAACCTGCCATTCCCGTCGGAGACTAGCTCTCTGAAGGTCGCCACCGGTTGATCCGACCCCTGCAGCCAGGTTGGGACAGCACCGGGATTCCAGAAAGTCACGACCAATTCCATCGATGCTTTTCCTGTTGATGAACGTCCGGCTATTTGCCCTTCCAGGTCCAGGGTAGCGTCGGAGGGCCCAACTCTGACCGTGGCTAGAGGGCTGCTGGCAGGTAAGGGAATCGCTAGCTTCTCTCCAGACTCGGAGAGGCTGATTGCCTGAAATGGTAGGTCGGCCTCCGTAGCGGGGGACACCTGAATGCTTCCCGAGCTTTGCCCGGAAAACACGATTCGCCCAAGGAGCCAGCGGTCCCGGCCGGAGCCATGGAAAGAGGAGGCCAAGAGCTGGCGCTTTCCCGAACCCAGCAGAGTAACCGCATAATCCAACTGCCCAGTTTCCTGGTTAAACCGATTCTGGACCGTATAGTAATCCGCATCTGGGTCCGGCGTTTCCTCTTCAAGGCGGACCAATCCTTCCAGGGCGTAGCGGGAGTGGCCTCGCTCCCGCACCGGCAGTCCTTCCTTTGATGGCCCGAGGGGTTGCCCGTCCAGGGATTGGGTGACCAGCCGGAGTTCGGCATCCCCCGCCAGGCTGAAATGAGTTTCCCAAGCCACCAGGTTCAAGGGTTGCTCCTGCTGGTCTGGGGCCGGGCCGCTAATAAATAGGTCCAGAGCTACCGGCTCGCCGATCAGCGCATTCAACTCCTTTTGACAGGGCTCTACTCCGGCCCGGCACACCTCCAAACCAGCCACGGGACTGGCAGACCAGACTGGAACCCCAACTAGGAAGCTCGACAGGGAGGCGACGATTAATCGGGCACCGATGCGCCGGCCAGGCCAAGGCCGGCCTTTAGCCGGGGAAGGAAGGCTGTTGGTCCCCCCGAGGGTTAGTTTAATGAGGGGCAGCTTAGTGGCCGGGGGTTTCCGCGGCGGCCCCTTGGGGAGGGGAGAACTCATGATCTTCACAGGCCACCCAGCGGGAGCCGTCTTCATAGACCTCTTTTTTCCAGATAGGCACAATCTCTTTGACCCGGTCCACCACCTTGTGACAGGCGTAAAAGGCCTCCTTCCGGTGAGGGGCGGCCACGGCGATGATCAGGGAGATTTGCCCGATATCCACCAGGCCGGTCCGATGGGAAATGGCCACGTCCTCAACGCCAAATTCCTCCCGCATTTCCCGGCAAATTTCTTCCAGCTTTTTCAAGGCCATATCGTAATAGGCCTCGTATTCCAGGCGGAGCACCCGCTTGCCCTCAAAATTGTCTCGGGTAGTGCCCAAAAAGGTTACGACAGCGCCGTTCCCATCCCGGCGAACCAGATTGGTCACCCGCTGCGGGTCCAGAGGCTGGTCCGTAATTTCTATCATCTCCTAATCTCCGGCATCTCCTAACCTCCGGCATCTCCTAACCTCCGCTGACCGGGGGAATGAGGCAAACCTCGTCCCGCTCCTTCAGCACCGTGTCCGCGTCCGCGTAGTCGGTGTTGACCGCAACCACTATGTTCACCTCCGGAGGCGCTAGACCGGGGTGACGCCGCCGCACCTCGGCGGTGAGGTCGGCCACCGTAGCCCCGGCCGGCAGGTCCAGCGAGGACTTGCTGCATCCGGCTCGGTCCCGATACAGGGCAAAGAATCTGACTTCAATTTTCATCAATACCCTCCCGCCGCTAAACCTGAATCCAGTATACACACCATCCCGCGTCATGCCGAGCTCCAGCAACATTTTTTACGAGTTAATTAGCTTCCCGCGAGCTGCCCGAAACTGCTTAGGTCCGATCACCCTATTCACTGATTACGCTTGACTACGCAAATGTTGTAAGAAGTTCAGCTAAGGCAGCCGGGCCGGTTCAACCCCGGGGTAGTCCCAGGCCCCGGCTGGCGATAACGTTGCGTTGAATTTCCGATGTACCGGCGGCGATGGTGCCGGAGAAGCTCATCATCCAGTTCTCCTGGATCTGTCCCTCGAGCGGCGCCCACTTGTCCCGCCGATTCAGGAAACCGTACATTCCCAGCACCTCCATGCAGGTTTTGGTCACACGTTGCATCGTCTCACTGCCAAACACCTTGCTCATGGAGGCTTCTTTGTTGGGCACCAGCCCCTCCCCCTGCATAAAGGCCACATTGTAGGCGATGAGTCTGGCCACTTCGCACTCGATGTAGCGGTCGGCCATCAGGTTGCGCACCCAGGGGATTTGGGACAAGACCTGTCCGTTGCGTTTGGTCTCTCCGGCGTAGCGCCAGGTATCATCCAGCAAGCGGCGACCGTTGGCGGAATAGTCAATGCCGGAACGCTCGAAGTCCAGCAGGGTCACTGCCACGTACCAGCCCCGATTTTCCTCCCCGACCAGGTTGCGGGCCGGGACCCGCACATCGTCGAAAATAACCTGGTTAAAGTTGTGCCTGCCGGCCATGTCGATAATGGGCCGCACCTGAATTCCCGGGGTTTTCATGTCCACCAGAAAGAAGCTGATGCCCCGGTGCTTGGGGGCATCGGTGTCGGTGCGGGCCAGCAGCATGATCCAGTCGCCCCGATGGCCCATGGAGGTCCAAATCTTGCTCCCGTTTATGACGAACTCGTCGCCGTCCCTAACGGCTCGGGTGGTGAGAGAGGCTAGGTCTGACCCCGTCTCCGGCTCGCTGTAACCCTGGCACCACTGTACCTCTCCCCGGGCCACCGGAGGCAGATGCAGGCGTTTTTGCTCCTCGGAGCCGTGCATCATTAGGGTGGCGCCCATCATCCGCACCCCAAAGTTATCCCGTCCGGGCGCCTGATGATAGGTCATCTCATCGTTAAAGAGAGCGGACCGCACCGGCGAGGCTTGCTGACCCCCATACTCCTCCGGCCAGTGCATGGTCAGCCAGCCCCGGCCGGCTAGCTTTTGGCGCATCTGCTTGGTAGCAGTCCAACTGGCATCGTCGGACCCTCGGTCGGCATCATCCCATTCCGGGGAATGTTCTTGACCGATGAAATCGGTCAACTCTTGGCGGAAGGCATTGTCTTCGGCGCTGAACGCGAATTCCACGGGACCCTCCTGTCGTGGGATTGGGGAATGAACCCTGCTCGCAGTCTGTATTTTATCATCTGTTGCCGGCTCTCTGGTGGGTGATCAGCGTCCCGGCATCAACGGCCGGCCTAGACTTGCCGGCCTAGACTTGACTGTAGCCGGTACCCGGTAGCTCCGGGTCGACGCCTCTACCTTGGGCTTGGGTTATCCGGCTGAACTCCTGGAGAAGCCGCTGGCTGTAGGTTACCCGCCCGGTGATTTGGTCCCAGGGTTCGGTCGCTAGGAGCAGAACGGCCTGAGCCATTAGCTCCGGCGGCTCGCCCCGGGGGTCGTCCATGCTGCTAACCAGGTTATGAAAGACGGTTCCGGGCGTCGGCACCACCTGGGAGGGAGCAACGCAGGTGACTGAGATGCCGTATTGGTACATCTCCATCGCCAACCCCTGAGTGAAACGTTCCAGGGCGGCCTTCTCCGCGCCATAGCAGGTGCCGCCGCTGCCGGGGGGAGCGTCCGGGTAGGGCCCCCGTCCCGGTCCGACCGCGGCTGCCGAGGAGATATTGACGATGGCGCCGCTGACTCGGGGAATCATATCCTCCAAAACCAGCTTGCTCAGCAGGAACGGGGCGTGGAAATTCACCGCCCAGGACCGCATCCACCGGTTGAGGGGATAGTCCTTCACCGGGATGTAGTAGGTCAGCGCCGCGTTGTTAACCAGCAGGTCTACCGGCCCGTAAATGGCCCGCGTTTCCTGGACTAGCTTTTCACAGTCCTCGGGAAGGGAAATGTTCACTGGCACCGGCGTCGCCTCACCACCGGCTTGCCGAATGTTTCCGACGGTATGTTCCAGAGAGCCTGCCAGCGGGTGGTCACCCTCCCGGAGGGTGCGGGCGGCGCAGATAACCCTGGCCCCTTCCGCCGCCAGCGTCCGGGCAATTTCAGCGCCGATTCCCCGGCTGGCTCCAGTGACTATCGCGGCCTTCCTGTCCAGCTTTCCCATTAATCCTCTCCGGCGGTGCTTGATTACCTATTGGGAGGGGTCTTACCGGTTCAATCGCCCGGCCCGGGTATGACCCTCTTTCGTTCAGCTACCCAGCCCAAAATAGCACAAAACCGAAATAGCTGGTGACAAGGTTAATAATAATCGATTCTATTTACTCCTTCATACCGTCTGGTACAGCGAGGGGGGGCGCTTTCCAGGGGGCGCTTGCCCTGCTGGCGTATTCGTGGACAAACCGTCGCCTTGATATTACTATTCCCCCATAATGGCGAGCGAACGAGTTCAACGGCAAATAGACCGTCTGCTTGACGAGGCCGAAAGAGCCTTTGCGAAGCGGGACTGGCCGGTCGTTCGGGACAACGCGCTGGATGTGATTGGTCTAGACCCGGATAATCCAGACGCATTAACTTTCTTAAATGCTGCGGAGCGGGCCCTAAGTAACCCAGATACAGCTGCAGCGGGTATGACCCCAGCACCATCTGCCAACTCCAATATCCTGCCCACCGATACCCTCCCCACCTCCTTCGCCAACGGCGGCTACCAGGTCAAGCGCTTCCTGGGCGAAGGTGGCAAGAAAAAAGTCTACCTGGCCCGGGACACCCTTCTGGATAGGGAAGTGGCCTTCGCCCTGATCAAAACCGAAGGTTTGGACCAAGTCTCCCGCACCCGCATCACCCGGGAGGCCCAGGCCATGGGACGCCTCGGCTCCCATCCGCACATCGTCACCGGGTTCGATCTGGGTCAAGAGGCTAGCCAGCCCTATATGGTTGCCGAGCTGATGGGCGGTGGCGATGTTGAAGGGGTCATCGAGGACGCCACCGACCACCGAATCAGCCTAGACCAGGCCATCGACATCGCCAAAGAAACCTGCCGGGGCCTGGAGTTCGCCCACAGTCGAGGCATAGTCCAGCGCAACAATCCTGGCGACCGGGAGAAGGCCATGTCCCTGCTGGACGAGTCGCTGGCCATCTCCAGCGAGCTGGGTATGCGGCCCCTAATGGAGCGGGTGCTGTCCCGGCGGGATATAATAAAGGCGTAACGAAAACCGACCCTTCCGAACATTCGTACAGGAGGCGCACCGTGATCATAGACACTCACACCCACGTGGTCAGCAGCGACAAGGTCAAGCACCCCCTCGACTCCGGAGCACGGGGATGGTCCACCGAGGTCAGCAACAACGTTGAGGACCTAATCAAGGAGATGGACCAGGCCGGCGTGGAGTGCGCCACGTTGGTGCAACCCAACGCCACCTACGGTCTCGATAACTCCTACCAATGCGACAGCGCCAAACAATACGCACCGCGTACTGTGGCCGTGGGAATCCTAGATCCGTCTGCGCCCGATGCCGCCGACAAGCTCTCTTATTGGGTGAATGAGTGCGGCATGAAGGGAGTCCGTCTCCAAAGTCAGGCCGAGCCCGACGATCCCCTCTGCGACGCTCTTTGGGAACGCGCCGAAGGCCTGGGCGTCCCGATCTCCATCGGCGGCGGAGGCCATCCGGAGAAGGTCAACCGGATGCGGAACGTGGGCGCCCGGCACCCCAACGTCATCTTCGCCCCGGACCACTTCGCCGGCTGGAGTGGCGCCGAGGACAAGGCCGCTATGACGACCGCCCTGGAAGGCCTGGCCCAGCTGCCCAACGCTTACCTGCGTATTTCCAGCACCAGCCTTGGGCCCTATGCCGACCTGACCCCACCCGAGCAGGCGCTCTTCAGGCGCGTCATTGAAGCCTTCACGCCACGGCGCGTCATGTGGGGCTCCAATTTCCCGTCTTCCCGCCAAGGCGGTTACATTGGCCAGGTACAGCTCGGCCAGACGGCCTTACCCTGGCTCTCCGACGACGACCGCAGCTGGATCATGGGCGAGACCGCCCACAAGCTCTGGCCGATGCTGCAGGCGCCGGCCTAG
>JAKZUA010000248.1:0-4254 GCA_047516825.1 Dehalococcoidia bacterium | reverse complement strand
TCCACCGTGGCCTGCTGCCACGCCTCGGCTCGAGAGGCGGTGCGGGAACGGCGCTCCCGGCCAAAATCCTGGTCGTTGATGTCCGGGTTCTCTCGCCGAATGGCTTCCTCTATGTCCTGCATCTCCTGGTCGGCAACCTCGGGCCGCTCTATCCAGTGGCAGATGTACCGGTGGTCGCGGGTGTAAAACACCGCCGTGGGAATGGACATCCACTCGCCGTTCTTGAGGAACTCGTTCATTATGTCGTGGTGCTCATCCCTGGGAAATACCCGCATTTCCAGGCCCGTGGCTTCGGCCAGGCGCGCCAATACCGGCAAGCCCCGAACCACATCCCCGCACCAGTCTTCACACAAAACCAGCATCTTGACCGGACCGTCCGGTCTTTCCGCCAGCTTTTTCAGCGCCGCCGCCTCCTCGGGCTTCACCTGGAAGTTGTCGTAGAAGCCATCCATGCGGGCCTTATTAACCTTTATCTGGGCCATGTAATCGGAATAGGTAAAACCTTGCTCGAACCGGTGGGGAGTCACCACGCTGGTCTGCTCTGCCATGTCTTATCTCCTTTTGCTATGGCTAGGTTCGCTACGGCCCCATCGCTACCTGCCAAGCCGGGCTTGCGGCAGGAAATTTCCGATTGGGATTGCTGGGACGAGCTAACAGCCCGTCAGCCGATCTCTCAACCCACCGAGCCCTGGAAGCCGATCTCCACTCTGCCATCTGGATACAGGATTATCGGCACCGAATCGCCGTAGAGCAGAGCCTCGTCCAGGGTATCCTGGCTCTGGTCCACCCGGCGTTCCTCGTACTCGATGCC
Source organism: Dehalococcoidia bacterium (assembly GCA_047516825.1). GTDB lineage: Bacteria > Chloroflexota > Dehalococcoidia > Lucifugimonadales > UBA3495 > JADFQT01. Next base: position 3,443 of record JAKZUA010000248.1, on the reverse strand, counting down.
CTCCCGGCGCCAGGCGCTGCGCAGCTTGTCGCAAGCCGGGCACACGGTCAGGGTAAAAACCACCGGGATATCGGCCATAGGAAGCCTCCTTGGGTTGGTTAAGCCATTCTACAACGCCGTCAAGCCACTGTCATCCATAGGGAGTTTCCGGCGCCGCCCGCCTTGTGCCCCGGTCCAGCTCTAGCTATAATGTCGCTGGCCTGCTGGGTAGCGCGGATACGCCGGCATTGGCCGAAAGCCAGAACCGCAAAAGCTGCGATAGCTGAGGAGACGAGATGATAGCGCTGGTGGTTACCATCAACATCAAGCCGGGGCACAAAGAGGAGTTCATGGCGTCGATGATGGGCGATGCCCGGGGCTCCAACAACGACGAGCCGGGCTGTCTGCGGTTTGACGTACTGCAAGACAACGAGGACCCTAACCGCCTGCACCTCTATGAGGTGTACCAGGATGAAGCCGCGGTGGAGGCCCACCGCAATGCGCCGCATTTCCTCAAGTGGCGAGAAGAATGTAAAGACTGGTTCGCCACCGAGAACGTTCGCCGTATTGCCACCCCGGTTTATCCGCCTGAAGATAAGTGGCGGAAGCGCCCGCCGGTGGATTAAGCCGGCCATCGCGGGTTGCACTGGGGCCTTAACTCAGGAGGTCTCAGCCCTGCCGCTGGAGAACCTGTTCGAAAGCGCTCAGAAAAGCATCCATTTCGGGCTGGCAGATGGCGGTGGACAGGCCACCCACCAGGTTCGGGGCCAGCAAAACGCCCTGGTTCATCAACCCCAGAAAGACCTGCTCGCGCAAGGCGGCATCGCCGGCGGCAATGTCTCGGTAATTGTTGATGGGCCGGTCGGTGAAGTGGATTCCGAACAGGGAGCCCAGACCGGTGACCTGCACCGGCACCTCCTGGCGGGCACAAATCTGCCGGATGCCGTGGCGAAGGTATTCGGTCTTCTCGGACAGTTCCCGGTAAACCTGGGGAGTCAGCTCTTGCAGGGTTACCGCGCCGGCCAGCATGGTCACCGGATTGGCGTTGAAGGTCCCGGCATGGCCCACCTGGGGACCCAGAGTCGGGTCGTACAGGTCCATGATGTCTCGACGGCCTCCAAAGGCCCCCACCGCGAACCCTCCCCCGATGATCTTGCCCAGGGAGGTCAGATCGGGGGTAACTCCGTAGTATTCCTGGCAGCCCCCCGGCGCCACGCGGAAGCTGATCACCTCGTCGAAGATCAAAATAATTCCGTGTTTTTGGGTGAACCGGCGCAGCATCTGCAAGAACTCGGGCCGGGCGGGGACCATCCCCACCGAGCCCAGCAGCGGCTCCACCATCACCGCCGCCAGCTCCTCCCGGTGCTGCTCCAGGATGGCTTGGGCGGCGCCGGTCTCATTGAAGGGCAGCACCACCACCTGATCCACCACGCCTTCGGCTAAGCCTGAGCTGCTGGCCAGGGCCTGGGGCCGGTCGGGCTCTCCCGCCAGGGCGGGGTCGACCCGAACGCTGACACTGACGGCGTCGTGGGTTCCGTGGTAGCCTCCTTCCACTTTAGCGAACCGGCTCTTACCGATAAAGGCCCGGGCGGCCCGCAGGGTGTTGAGGGTTGCTTCCGTGCCGGAGTTGGTGAAACGCACCCGGTCAAAACTGGGCACCCGCTGGCAGAGCAGTTTCGCCAACCGTATCTGGTGCCGATTCGGAGCATTGTAGGCCAAGCCATGTTCCAGCTGCTGTCCCACGGCCTCCAAAACCGGTTCCGGCCCGTGGCCCAGTATCATCGTGGTCATGGTATTGATGAAGTCCAGCCGGTCCACGTCGTCGGCATCCACCACGTGGCAGCCGGAGGAGGAGGTGATGAAGATGGGATAGGGCCTCCAGAAAATGGAGTTGCGGCTATCCCCTCCCGGCAGGTATTCCCGGGCCTCTTCCCACAGGGCCCGGGATTTAGGGGTCAGCTCTAAATAACGGGTTAGCTCGTCACTGTTCAGGGACATACTTTAATTCCCGGTCGGAGTCGGAGCGTCTTGGCTACGGCCAATACTCGGCTAGGCTGGAGAGGGACTGGCCGCGGGCCGGGGGAAATAGATTCGCCGCAAAGGGGCCAGGCCGACGCTGGAGGTTATCACCACGATGAAGATAATCCCGCCGACGGCGAGTACCAGCGGCGCGCTAAGCACGTCAGTGAGCCCGCCATTGGTTAAATTGGCCAGCCCCATGGTGCCTCCCACGTGCATGTTGTAGACGCCGGAAATCCTGCCCCGAATCTCATCGGGAGCGATGGATTGGATAATAGCATGGGTAATGGTCATAAATCCGGCCTGGTTGACTCCCATGAAAACAGTCGCGGCGATGGACAGCTCCTGACTGGAGGACAGAGCCAGGGCTATCGGTCCCAGCCCGCTGGTAAGGCCGAATAACAGGAATACCCGGCCCCTGGTAGCCTCATTCCGGATCCCCGCCAGAAATATTGAAGAGATCAAGGCCCCGCCTCCCACTCCGGCGATGAGGTAGCTAAAGCCGGCGGAGCCCGCCCCCAGTTTTTCCTGAGCCAGGGCCGGTAGTATTGATTCGTAAGACATGGTCAGGGAACAATGAGCCACCGCCATTAGGACCATGGCCAGCAACATGGGATGCTGGTAGGTGTAGATGAAGCCGGCGGCCAGGTTGTGGAAGAAGCTCTGGTTGGGGTCTATCTTCCCGCTCGACCGGGTCTTGATTCGTAAGACCTGAAAAAGACCGACGACGTAAAAGGCGCTGCATAGCCAAAAGGCCGCCGATATATCGTAGAAAGCCAACAGTGGTGCGATGGCTAGAGGTCCAACCAGGCGGGAACCCTGCTGAGTAGCCTGGTTCAGCGCCACCGCGTTGAGCAGCCGATCCTTGGGAACCAAGTTGGGAACCAGAGATTGAGTGGTGGTCTGCTGCGCCGAGCGCAGAGTGCCGTTAACCAGCGCCAGAACCACCAGGTGCCAAATTTCCACATCGCCGAACATGACCAGGAGAGACAGTATCACGTTGTGGGTCAAGTTCAGCGTGTAGGTCCAGGAAAGGACAGTCTGGCGATCGAAGCGGTCGGCAATGAACCCGATTAGCGGAGTCGTGAAGACGCGGGGGGCCATGGCCATGAAGGTCACAACTCCAACCCACAGGCTGGAGTTGGTTTCAGTGATGTCGAAGGCCAGCCATCCCCGGGCAACGATCAAGGCCCAGGCCGCCGCTCCGGCACACATGTTGGCGCTCCACAGTGTTCGATAGTCCCGATAGCGGAGGGCCGCCAGGAATCGCTCCGGGATGGCGCTGAGACGGTAGGTCCCTTCTGGCTGCTGAGACAAGTTACTCGACCTCATTCAATGCGATGGCAATGCGGTGACCCTTCCGCAGTCTGCTAGCTAGAGGTGCCGACTGCCCAGGTTGGGATGCCCAGGCTGCGGCCCCCGTTTCGAGAGACCGAGTCATTTTA
>JAKZUA010000247.1:0-2891 GCA_047516825.1 Dehalococcoidia bacterium | reverse complement strand
TGCGGTGGATTTTTCTGTCAGAACTCGCCCGTGGACCAGAACGCGGAACGCATAATCTTTACCCAAAACCGGGATGGCACCATTTCCGCCTACGTACAGATTCAGTACACCGGCGGAGCCGAAGATTTCTCCTGGATTTTGTCCTTGCCCCACCCCATAACCGCCGAGGACATCGAGGTCCCGGAAGATGCCATGGCCGCCTTCGCCGAATTAGATGTTGCGACCGCTCCGGTTTTCATTCCGCCGCCCATGCCTCGCTGCGCCCAGCAGTTCCTGCGAAGCATGCCTTTTGCCATGGGCGCCGTAGCTGAAAGCGCCGACGTGGTAACCTTCGCTACCGGCTAGGTTGGGCCTTACGCCTTCGACGTGGTGGGCTCGGAAGACCCCACCGCCTTGATCGACTGGCTGCGGAACCACGACTATCAAGTAACCCAGGACATGGAGCCCTTGATTGACGTATACGTGCAGGAAGGCGCAGTCTTCCTGGCCATGCAATTGCTCCCCGAGCAAGGGGCGCAAGACGTCCAGCCGGTAAAGATCACTTACCCATCGGACCTGCCCATGATTCCACTACGCCTCACGGCCGTGGCCGCCAACCAAAACATGTCGGTGATGACCTGGTTTTACGCGGAAAAGCAGGCGGTTCCCGTCAACTATGCCGAGATGCGCATCCAGGACCAGGAGCTAATCTTTACCAGCTTTGGAACCAGCAACTACCGCCAGCTAATGGGCGAGAAAGCCGACGAGTACGCCGGACAGGCCTTCATTACCGAGTACGCCGCCCCCACCCGGGAGCTGGTAGTCGTTCATCCACTGCTCCAGGATCTGGGTAGCCGATATCCGTATGTGACCCGTCTGAATACGGTGATTTCGCCCGAGGAGATGACGGTGGACCCGACATTCCGGTACGATCCCCAACGAAAGGACGTTTCCAACATCCACGATCTCACCGGCTACACTGGCGTGTTCGATTGTGAACCTAGGGTGTCCAGGCCCATCGTGAACTCGGGCGGCCAGAACACCACTCCGCCGATCAGAACGGCGCCACCCCAGGGCACCCTTCCTCCGCAGGAGGAGCCGGACTCGGCTCCTCCCCAGCCGGAGCCGGCAGTCCCCTCCGAAAGCCTGGGCTGGGGCTACCTGGGATTGGCCGGAGGAATCGGCGCGCTATTGGTTGCATTGATGGGGGGCCTGGTTTTGCTGGGAATTAAGCTGGGTCGGCGTTCCGCCTAGCCCTTACCATGCTGTTGAAGAAAGTTCTGGACTTGTAAGGTCCAAATCCCCGATATCCCCCTTAAAAAAGGGGGAGTTGCCCAAACAGCGGCGCTACCCCTCGCGGAGTTTATCCTGAGCAACGCCGAAGGGCTCGGGGTGACATTTTGAGATAACCGCAAGTACCCTTCCCTGAGCAGAGAATATTGTGACGCCGGTGCCCGGAGATGATCCGGTGCGCCGGCGTGCTTTTTTGGAGTTATACTCTAGCCAGTATTAAATGAGCTGGTTCTTCCCGTTGGTAAGGAGGGGACCTTTTAGTCGACCAGAGCCGAAGGAGCGTCCATGTTTGAAGGATTTGAGCGGCTTCAAATAGAGGCGGGTGGGACCACTATCAACCTGGTCAAAGGTGGGGATGGTCCGCCTTTGCTATTGCTCCACGGCTACCCTCAAACCCATACCATTTGGCATAAGATAGCGCCGCGACTGGCCGAAGAATTTACAGTGGTCTCCGCCGACCTGCGGGGATATGGGGACAGCGGCAAGCCCCAGGGCGGTTCGGAGCACCTGGCCTACTCCAAGCGAACTATGGCGCAGGACCAGGTGGAGGTGATGCAACAGTTGGGTTTCGACACCTTCTTCCTGGTCGGCCACGACCGGGGAGCCCGGGTTTCCCACCGGCTGGCCAAGGATCATCCCCAGCGGGTGCGTAAACTCGCCCTGCTGGACATAATCCCGACCCACCGCATGTTCTAGGTAGTCAACAAAGAGATGGCCACCAACACCTATCACTGGTTCTTCCTGATTCAACCCTACGACTTTCCCGAGCGGGTGATCGGAGCGGATCCCGATTACTTCATACGCTCTCGCTTCCAGCGGGTGAGCAACGCGGACACAGTCTTCCCCCCGGAGGCCATAGAGGAATACGTGCGTTGTTTCTGCGACCCGGCGGCGATTCACGGCGCTTGCGAGGATTACCGGGCTGGAGCCAGCATAGACCTGGTCCACGACGAAGCCGATCTGGAGCAGAAGGTTGCCTGCCCTCTCCTGGCTTTATGGAGCGCCACCGGATACATGGGCCGCACTCAGGACGTGCTGCAAGTTTGGCGGGACTACGCCACCGATGTCCGCGGCCATTCCCTGAGCTGCGGGCATTACCTGGCGGAGGAGATGCCGGAGGAAACCTACACTGCCATCAGGGAGTTTCTGCTGGAGTAGGTAACTATCTAAAAAGGGCCCATGTCATTCCGAGCCGGAACCTCATGGAGGCGAGGAATCTAAGATTTCTCGGTCGCTTCCCTCCCTCGAAATGACATGGTGATTGGCTTATTCAATTCAAATACATACCCCTGCCAGCCTTGCTAAGAGCCTGTGTTCAAATATATCCGGAAATAGCATAATTCCCAGCACGTCATTCCGGCCCGCGCCGGAATCCAGCGTCATATGCCTATTAACCAGGGGGCGGAAATTGGGATCCGGCTTTCGCCGGAGCGCCAAATACAGCGCCACCGGGCCCATCGATGCTTTTGGCACAGGCTCTAATATTACAACGACGGATTGGCGAATAAGACGGCTGACGGTTCTTGTCCAGCTACGAATCAGTGATCGTGGAAAGATCGCAGCGGTGCTGTGGCAGGTTCAATTTCCTCGCAGGAAGCACCTCGTCAGTTAATCCGTCG
>JAKZUA010000246.1:0-3386 GCA_047516825.1 Dehalococcoidia bacterium | reverse complement strand
GAGCGAGCGGGGGTAGTTTCCAAGGAAGCGAAGGAACAGGCAGAAAAGGCCGGCCTGGCAGACCTGCTTATAGGCCCCTTCGTTTTGCCCTTCGAGGCGGTTTCGGTCCTGCTATTGGCGGCGTTAATCGGCGGGCTGGCCCTGGCGCGGCCCCCGGGGAGGGCTTAGGCCATGTCGCTAGAGGCCTTGCTCATCGTCTCCGCCATCCTATTCAGCATTGGGTTATACGGCACCCTGGCCAGAAGCAACGTAATCGCCGTTTTAATGTCCCTGGAAATTATGTTTAACGCGGTGAATCTGACTCTGGTGGCCATGGCCAAGTTTGCGGCTCCCCAAGGATTGCAGGAAAACCTGGCCAATGCCCTGACCGGGCAGGTATTCGCCGTATTCGTTATTACTGTAGCGGCGGCGGAAATCGCTCTGGGGTTGGGTATAGTGCTGGCCATGTACCGGAACACCGAGTCGGTGGACCTGGGCCAAGCGACCCAGCTTAGAAACTAGGCGGCCCCGCTGGTGGTTGGACCCCGTAATCGGGGGTGGAGCCAGAATTAGAGTGTCTGTATTGGGGATGGTAGGGGCGCGCGGCTGTGCGCCCCTACTGCGGAACCACCCATCCTGAAGTCCCGTCAGGAAATATTCTAGCGGGTAGGACGGCTTACCAGGAACGTATGTGGGTAGAGTTCAAAAGGGCGCCTAACTTGATGCTGGCGGAAATGTGGAAAGAGGTGCTGGAGGGGGAGGGCCTGCCCACCAAGCTCCTGCCCGAGGGGGATATTCTGGACTGGGCAGAGCGGGTTCCCTTTCTAATATACGTGCCCAAGGGTCGGGAGCACGTCGCCGAAGAAATCCTGAGGAAGCTGTAGATGCCCTCGGAAGGGGCTGTCTGGTCTATCCTTTTCCTGCCGGTCGCGGCCTTCCTGATCACATCGCTGATCCTACGACCCTTCCTGAATCGTTACTCCCTGCTTAGCGGCCTACTCTTAATCCTCTGCCTCGCCGTCGCCTTCGTTCTTTCCCTATGGGCGCTGTGGGCCGTAAATGACGCCGCCAACCACGGAGCCAGTCTGGAGTTCCCGGCCCATACCTGGCTGGACTTGGGGAGCGCCCAGATTCAGATGGGGCTGCTTCTGGACCCCTTAACCGCCATCATGCTGGTGGTGGTGACAGGGGTCAGCCTGATGATCCAGATTTACTCTCTGGGTTACATGCGCCACGACCCCAGCTTTTCCCGCTACTTCGCCTACATGGCCCTTTTCACCGCCGCTATGCTGGGACTGGTCCTGTCCATCAACATCGTTCAGCTCTACGCCTTCTGGGAACTGGTCGGGCTGGCCTCGTATCTACTCATCGGCTTCTGGCATGAGCGCTCGGCGGCGGCAGCGGCGGCCAAGAAGGCCTTCATCGTTACCCGCATCGGGGACGTGGGCTTCCTGCTGGCGATAATCTTTCTCTTCTTCAATGCGAAGCAGTTCGCGGACGCCGGGCTGAACGCCCTGCATATACCGGATATTTGGGCCGCGGCGCAACCGGCGCTTGATGGGAGCGCGGGTATCCTGGCGGGAATCGCCCTGACCTGGGTCACCCTGGGCATCTTCGCCGGCGCCGCCGGAAAGTCGGGCCAATTCCCCCTTCACACCTGGCTTCCCGATGCCATGGAGGGCCCCACACCGGTCAGCGCTCTGATCCACGCGGCGACCATGGTAGCGGCGGGCGTTTTCCTGGTGGGGCGGTTTTTCCCCGTCTTTCAGCAGGCCGCTCAGACCATGACCGTGGTCGCGCTTATTGGCGGATTCACCGCTTTCATGGCGGCCACCATGGGATTGGTGATGAACGACATCAAGCGGGTGATGGCCTACTCCACCATCAGCCAGCTGGGATACATGATGGCGGCTTTGGGACTGGGGGCCTATGGCGCCGCGCTGTTTCACCTTTTTGCCCACGCCTTTTTCAAGGCTTTGCTGTTCCTGTGCGCCGGCAGCGTCAACCACGCCAGCGGTACTTTCAACATGCGATACATGGGCGGACTGAGGCGGCAAATGCCGTGGACCTATCTGCTGATGATGATCGGAGGCCTGAGCCTGGTGGGTATAGTCCCGCTGGCCGGGTTCTGGAGCAAGGACGAAATATTATTGGCCGTCTGGCTGGGGCGGGACAACCCGGCGGCCCTGGCGACCTTCCTTCTGCTGTTGTTTGGGGTGCTGTTGACCGCTTTTTACACCTTCCGGATGATCTTCCTGACTTTCCATGGCCGGTTCCGAGGGGGTGGAGAACAGGAGTTAAGGGATGCAGAAGAAGCCCAGCAGCCCCTGCCCTCCGGCGTGTCGGGGCAGATTCACCTGGCCGAATCCCCTTTGGTAATGCTGGCTCCCATGGCATTTCTGGGATTTTTTGCGGTAGTGGCGGGTTACCTGGCGAATCCCCAGTGGAGCGCATTGCCGCTGATCCAGATTTCCCAGCATTGGATAATCGAATACCTGGTCGAGGGTCTGGCCTTTGTCCACCCCAGCCTTCCCAGTTTCAGCTTTTTGATGGCGCTGGTTTCCACGGTGGTCGCACTGGCGGGGATTGGCCTGGCGTGGCGGCTTTACGCGCGAATTCCGGGTGAGGCGAGAAACCTTGCCGAGCCGCTGGAACGGGCCAGAACGTTGCATCGGTTGCTGACAAACAAATACTATCTGGACTACCTCTACGAAGATCTAATTGTGCGTCGCTGGTTTTACCGGGGGTTGGTCGCGATCACCGACTGGATCGACCGGACGCTGGTGGATGGCTTTGTCGACCTGTTGGGCGGAACCTTCCGCGCCAGCGGGAGGCTGGTAACCGCGCTGCAAACCGGGCAGGTCCAATTCTACGGGACGTTCCTGATTTTTGGCGCTCTGGTCATTCTGGTGGCATACCTGATCTTCGGAACGGGGACCAGGAGTTAGCCCATGGAAATCAGCCCAGTAACTGGATTCACCGGACTCCTGACCGCCACCGTATTTCTGCCGGCCTTGGGAGCTTTAATAATTTTGCTCCTGGTCCGGGGCGACCGTAATGTCCGGGCGGTGGCCGCTTTGGTGGGCCTGGCAGACCTGGCGCTCTCCATTCTGGTGTTCCTGCTATTCGACCCAGCGGATGCCGGGGACCGCTTTCAACTGGTGGACCGCTTTGCCTGGATAACCGGTGATACCTTCCAGGCCAGCTACCTGATGGCTGTGGATGGCCTCAGCGCGCCGCTGGTGTTGCTGACCGGATTGCTGGGCTTCTGCGCCATTTTGGCGTCCTGGCATATTGGCATGCGAGTGCGGGAGTACTTCGCCTGGCTGCTGCTCTTGCAAACCGCAATCATGGGTGTGTTCGTCTCTCTGGATCTGTTGCTGTTCTTCCTGTTCTGGGAGCTGGAG
>JAKZUA010000245.1:0-8716 GCA_047516825.1 Dehalococcoidia bacterium | reverse complement strand
CGGCCGGGCGCACCGTATCGGACGACGAACTCGAAGCCATCTATTTGCGTAGAGACTCTTTCCATGGTGAATGGAATTATTCGCTGCTACCCCGCGTTGCGCTGCTCAATTGAACTAATTATTTCGTGACAATCCCTTAGCCTGTGTCAAAAGCATCAATGGGACATGGAGCGATATATTCGTCGCTCCGGCGAAAGCCGGAGTCCAGATGCCGTCCCTTGGTTGATGGGTAGATGACGCTGGATTCCGGCCTGCGCCGGAATGACGTGCCGGGAATTATCCTATGCCCGGATATATTTGAACACAGGCTCTAAGATTTCTTGGCCGGGCCGCTCCTTCGAAATGACATGGCGATCTGAGTTTTTAGCTATAGTCCCTACCCCTGTCAGCTTGTTAAGGGGGGGAGCTTTACCCGCAAGCTCATGGAACCAAACAGACAAGCGAGGACCCGTCCGTGTAGAGATACCGGACGGGTCCTCGCTGTTCAGTGCTGAGCTAGGCCAATTGGCCTCAGGTAGTAGAGGCTAACAGCCGTAACCATCCAAGTGCCTTAGAGACTCCGACGCCGCCAACTCGCGGGTAATCCGATCCTGCTCGGTCATGGGCGGGCCAGACAGCCAGTCGTAAAACGCGACGATCTGATGCCCCAGCTTGGGTAGAATCCCCTTTTCGTGTATCTGTATATGAACTGCCATTTTTGGTCTCCTCGGATCCCTTCGGACCCTTTTTTATTGACGCCTGCTGGGGTTTACCTCAGAACTAACGATCCCTGGCTGATATCGCCATTGTTAATAGTGTTAGGCTTCCAACATCATCTATATAGATAATACATCTAGGACAACATCATGTCAAGGTATAATGCCTTAATGGCAGTATTATAAAACTGAATGACAACCGGCAGCACACAGTACCCACAGGTTACTGGCAAAAGGAGTCCGGTAAACAGGAAATAGGAGGACCGGTACTTGTAAGATCAAAATCCCCCTGTATCCCCCTTTTTCAAAGGGGGCCTGAGAGCCTGTGTCAAAAGCATCGATGGGCCCTGTGGCGGTGTATTCGTCGCTCCGGCGACAGCCGGAGCCCAGATGCCTCCCCCTGGTTGATGGGTAGATGACGCTGGATTCCGGCGCAGGCCGGAATGACGTGCCGGGAATTATGCTATGCCCGGATATCTTTGAACACAGGCCCTGAGGGGGATTTACCCAAAACGGGGCTTCAGGTTGACTCTAGTTGCAGTGGCTTTAGCTAGGAAGAAGAGCTCAGGGGACCGGTTGGGCGAGGCCAAGGAGCCTGCCACCACCAGATGGGCGCGGCAGCTACGCATCGCCGGGTTGGGATGACGCGGGACTACATGCCCAATTTGCCGGGATTGAGAATATTGGCTGGGTCCAAGGTCTGCTTCCACTGCCGCATCACGTCGTGGCCCACTCCCATTTCCCGAGACAGCAGGTGGTTCAACTTGACTCCAACGCCGTGGCAGTATTCCATGACGCCGCCCATATCCTGGGCTAGAGTCAGTACCTGTTCCACAGCATTGCCGAAATTTTCCCGGAAGTCGATATTACCACCCTCTTCCGGAACCACCATCATGGAAAAAAACTCGGGACGGCTCCAGATGGCGTACTCGACCACCCGGACCCGGCAGGAAGATAGAATTTTCTCCGCTTGTCGCCGGTATTCCAGAACCTGGCTGATGGGCAATCCCAGGTGCAGGTAGTCGAAGCCCCGGGCTCGGCGCCGGTTCCAGCGTTCCTGACGCGATTTGCCCAGGGCGGTCCGCTTATAATTTTCGGCCGATTCGTGGCGGTCGGACCAATAATCGAGGGTCGGTTCCGGTCCCAGGTCACGGCCGCCAAATTCGCTGCATACCTGTCTGGCTCGCTTTTCCAGGGCGGTTACGCCCTCCCTGAAGCCCTCAAACAGCAGATACAGGCGGATTCGGTCTTCTTCTTCGGTCAGGTCCAGCAGCGTGGGACGAATGCCCAGGGCGTGCAGCTCAGCGGATGCTCGAAAACCCTGGTCAAAACTCTCGAAGTCCACGGCCGCGAAGACTTGGGATTCCGGCAGCCGGAATACCTTGATGGTGGCCCGGGTAATCACCCCGAACGCTCCTTCGCTGCCGATGAACAAATGATTCAGATTGGGGCCTGAAGAGTAATTAGGTACCGACCGGGTGGTAATGATCCGCCCGTCGGGCAGAACCACCTCCATTGCCACCACTTGGTCTCCCATGGGGCCGTAGGCTCCCGCCCGATATCCCACGCCGTTGGTGGAAATGGTGCCGGCTACGGTGGCGATGGGCACGCTGTAAGGGTCGTGTCCGGGCATCAATCCCCGCTCAAATAGAGCGTCCTCCAGGTCTTCCAGCACCACAGCGGCCTCCACGGTAGCCGTCATGTCCAGCGGATTGATCTCCAGAACGCGGTTCAATCGGCCCAGGTCCAGGATGACGCCCCCCCGCACCGGAAGCACGCCTCCCATTACGCCGGTTCCTCCGCCGTAGGGGATCACCGGCGTCCCGGTATCTTGGGCCCAGGCCAGAACCTGGGACACCTGGGCAGTGGAGCCGGGGCGCACCACCAGATCGGCCAACCGCTCGAATGCCGCTTCCGCTCCAAAGGCGCGGGACGGTGTCAGGGCATCCCCAGAGTATCGGTCAAGGTCGTAGGGATCGGTCAGGACGTTTTCGCTGCCCACTATTTGGACCAGGGTTTTCCATTCTGGGCGTTCAATCATGGACATAATAAAAAATCATTGTTTAGATGGGAACCCAATGGAGGGATCTGCAGCCACCGAGGCATGCTTGTAGGGAGATGAGGCGGCGGTCCCCAGTTTGGCATCCGCTACGGTTTGCTGCTAATGGAGGGTGCTTCCTAGAGTGTGGATTGATACTGCCACTTGGAACCCTGGGCCGTGTCTTCGACTGTGACGCCCTGTTTGGCTAGTTCGTCCCGTATCTGGTCCGCCAAGGCATACTGCTTGGCCTTCCGCAACTCCAGTCGCGTGTTAACCAGCAGGTCTATAAAGGGTTTGGCCGCCAGGCTTTGCTGATCACCGGAAGCCCTTTCCTGGAAGGTCAGCCCCAGAATGCCTCCCAGCTCCCGCAGGGTGTCCTGGGCCGGACCGGCGTTGTTGCCCGCTTCCACAGCCCGGTTTATCTCCCTGGCCAGGTCAAACAGGCACGCCAGGGCTTGGGGAGTGTTCAGGTCGTTGTCCATTGCGTTAAGGAACCGATCCCGGAAGGGCTGGGGGTCCAATAGCTCGCCAACTTGCTCACTATCGGAACCATCGCAACTGGCGGGACGCAGGGCATGCCGCAAGCGCTCCATGCTTCGTTCCCGGGCCGCGGCGCCCGCCGAGCTGTAGCTAAGGGGGCTGCGATAATGCGAGTTCAAAAAATAAATCCGCAAAGCGTCGGGACTGTATTGGGCCAAGGCCTCTTCCGCTGAAACCAAGTTGCCCAGGGATTTACTCATCTTATCTTCGCCCAGCTGAAGGAGGCCGTTGTGCACCCAGTGACGAGCGAAGGGAGTCCGGCCGGTGTATGCCTCGCTCTGGGCTATCTCGTTCTCGTGGTGGGGGAAGACCAGGTCATGTCCCCCTCCGTGGATGTCCAGCGGGTCGCCCAGCTGATCCAGCGCCATTGCAGTGCATTCAATGTGCCAGCCGGGCCGTCCGGGTCCCCAGGGGCTGTCCCAAGCCGGCTCGCTGGGTTTGGCCGATTTCCAGAGGACGAAGTCCATCGGATGCTCTTTGTTCTCATCCACCTGCACTCGGGCTCCGGCGATCATCCCATCCAGCGTGCGGTGGCTCAGCTTGCCATAGTCTTCGCTCTTGGTGACCCGGAAGTAGACATCGCCTCCGGAGTGGTAGGCGAACCCCTTCTTAACCAGGGTTTCAATGGTTTTTATTATTGAGGGGATCTCCTGGGTGGCCCGGGGGTAGGAATCGGCCCGCTGAACATTCAGACTGTCCATAGTGGTGAAGAAGTCGCTAATGTACCGGTCTGTCAGCTCCTCTCCGCTGATACCCGCTTCCTGGGCTCGCTGGATTATTTTGTCATCGACGTCGGTGAAGTTCTGGACGTACTTTACCCGGTAACCCAAGAATTCCAAGTAGCGGCGCAGGGTGTCGAAAACGACGTAGCTGAGGGCGTGCCCGACATGGGTGGCCGAATAAGGGGTTACTCCGCAGACATACATCTTGACGGTTTTCCCGTCGGACGGGACAAACTCCTCATCTTTCCCAGTCAGGGTATTGAACAATCTCATGGGCCTTTCTCTGGGCTTTTTTCTATTGAAGCCACCGCGCAGGCGGCAATTCCCTCTTCCCTCCCGACAAACCCCATGTAGTCGGTTGTCGTGACCTTGACGCTAACCCGTTCGACGGGAATGGAGAGGGCGCCGGCAGTCTGCTCGGTCATAGCCCCGACAAAGGGCGCCAGCCGGGGTTTTTGCGCCAATATTGTAGCATCAACGTTAGATATGCGCCAAGAAGCAGCCTCCAGTAGCTCCGCCACCTTGGCCAGCAGAACCAGACTGGAAATATCTTTATATTCCGGGTCCGCGGAAGGAAAGTGGGCGCCTATGTCCCCCAAATTTCCGGCTCCCAGCAGGGCGTCCATTATGGCGTGGATCAGCACATCGCCGTCGCTGTGGCCGACCAGCCCCTGATTGTGGGGAATGGTTACGCCTCCCAGCACCAGCGGGCGTTCCGTCCCCAAGCCGTGGGCGTCAAACCCGATACCGACTCTAAAAGTCACGACAAATCACAACCGGTAGCAAATAGGTGAGATTGCCAACCTGGTTTATGGCCGCCGCCGAGAGGCTGTGTTCAAAGATATCCGGGCATAGCATAATTCCCTGCACGTTATTCCGGCGCAGGCCGGAATCCAGCGTCATCTGCAAATCAACTAAGGGCGGCATCTGGGCTCCGGCTTTCGCCGGAGCGACGAATACACCGCAACAGGACCCACCGATGCTTTTGACACAGGCTAAAAGGAATTGATGTCATGGGGTTGGCTGTTCCGAGTATCTGCGGGTCAGAAAGGCTTCGGCAATGGTCAGGTCATCCGGAGTTGTTATCTTCAAGTTTTCGTAGGAACCTAGAAACATTTCGACCGGGTGGCCCAACTGCTCCACCATCGCCGCGTCGTCGGTCACCGGTTCCCGGCACTGGCGATGGGCCTGCTGTAACAGATTGTAACGAAAAAACTGGGGCGTTTGGGCGGCCCAGAGCCCTTCCCGGGGAGGCGTTTCTTTAACCGTCTGCTCCGGGGAAACTACCTTGATGGTGTCCTTAACCGGCACGCCGGCCAGCGCGGCTCCGAAACGTCTGACCGCATCCCAGCCGCGTTCCAGCAAAGAATGGTCTAGGCAGGGCCGGGCGCCATCGTGAACCAGCACCCAGTCGCAAGGACCGAGAGCTTCCAGCCCAAGCCTAACCGAATCCTGGCGTCTGGCTCCACCGGCGCAAACGTTGGAGACCTTAGCATATTTTCGCGAGGCCACCAGCTCTTCGCCCAAGCCAAGGGACTGCTGGGAAAGCACTAAAGCGATTCGAGCGATCGGGGGGAAGGTATCGAGCTGGTCAAGGCAATAGGCAATCAGCGGTATGCCCAAAAGGGAAGTAAACACCTTGTCGATGCCGCCCATCCGAGTGCTGGACCCGGCGGCCACCACTATGGCTCCTAAGGTGTGGGCCATATCTTCCGGATTCTGAAGAGAGCCGGGAAGAGGGTCGGCGGACATGCCCTGGTCAGCCGTTCCTGGATTGGGCGAAAATGATTCGACCCGCTGCGGTTTGCAGAACCCTTGTTACCACCACGTCGTGGTAGGCATTGATGTAGCGCCGCCCTCCTTCCACAACCACCATCGTGCCGTCATCCAGGTAAGCCACGCCCTGGCCAGCTTCTTTGCCTTCCTGGACGATGTTGACCCGCATCTCTTCGCCGGGAAGCACCACCGATTTCAGGGCGTTGGCCAGCTCGTTTACGTTGAGGACTTGGACTCCTTGGAGCTCCGCCACTCGATTCAGGTTGTAATCTGTGGTCAAGATGGAAGATTTCATTGATCGGGCCAGCTTTACCAGCTGGGAGTCCACCTCGTCACCGGCATCGACCCCCACGTCCAGCACTTCCAGCGAAACCTTATCTTCGCCCCGGAGTTTGCCCAGCACTTCCAAGCCACGGCGGCCGCGATTCCTTCTCAAAGGGTCGCTGGAATCGGCAATATGCCGCAATTCGTCCAGTACGAATCTGGGGACTACCAGTGTCCCTTCCACAAATCCGGTGGAGGTTAAATCAGCTATCCGCCCGTCGATTATGGCGCTGGTATCTACCAGGATGGAGCCGTTACGTCCAAATTGGGGGGTCTCCGGGGTGCGTCTGCTCTCCAAGGCGGGGAATATTGCCCTCATATCCCTGCCGCGCTGCACCCCCAGCCACAGACCGGTCATACCCAGGGTGAAGATGACGATAAAGGGGAGGGTCAAGCCAATCCAGCCGCCGAGCGCGTAGAGCGGGATGGCGATCAATGACGCCACGATTAGTCCAACAACCAGGCCGAGAACCCCGGCAATCAGAGTAGAACCGGGGATTGAGTTGATGTAGTCGATGGTCCTGTGCATCGGTTTCAGGGTAAGGTAAGGAGCCACCAGGGCACCAATGGGCAGGCCGGCTAGCAGCAGCCCCCAGGGCCATAGCAGCCGCTCCTGGCCGGTGGAAAACTCGGACACGACCCGGCCCATTCTCCAGCCCAAGACGCCGAAGCCGCCGGCCCCCAAAACCCGGATGGTCCATATCTCAAACAATTATCTTTACTCTACGCCAAGCCCACGAAGGGGCCAAGGTAGCTGACATCAGCCAGACCATAGCACAATTCTTTAGATTGAGGAAGCAGTTATCTCCCTAGTTCCAGAAACCGGATCTCAAGCAAAAGTAGTCGTTCCCAGATGCCCCACATTGAGCTAGGCGTGGACTCCCAGGCCGCAGGCTCAACCATGAAACTTGCGCGAGCCAGCGAGGGCGGATAATATTACTGACGACAGTCCGGGCCCGACCGATGATGGCGCGATAAATTTCCCCAAGGGGCACAGTCATGGCAGTTCTAAGCCTGTCCGAGTTGGATGCCATGACCATTGAGCGCGCCCAATCCCTCCCCTTTGAGCAGCGGGACATGTTGCTGGACCTGATCATCGCCGAGGGACGGCACCAATCTACGGAGTCGGTCTCTTACCGCACCGGCCTATACAGCGACTATTTCGATGAGGACTTGACCAGGATGCTCAAGGTGCGGGCGATCAAGGTGCTTTGCCGGGGCACCACTTCCTCTGGTTTTGACGGAGTGGTAGTGGGGCAAACCGACAAGGAGCAATACCAGGCCGCTTTCCGCCACGTGCAGACCACTTTAGCGGCTGCGCAAACCAGCTTCAGCCGGGTCGTGACGCTGGTGGTATTCTTGACGGATATGGATAAGTGGCCGCTACTGAACGAGGTCTATAGAGAATTCGTTCCAAGCCAACCCTGCCGGGCGGTCATCGGCACGACCGGCTTGGCCCAAAAACCTTTGGCAATCGAAATTGTGGAATGCGTCGCCTACCGGGTGGCCGCCTAGTCTGAGGCAGATTCCAGACAGATTTCCCGGCAAATTTTAGGGGAGACCGAAGAGGTAAATGGCAGAGCTTACGCTGGCATACCAGGTTCGCAGTTACAGCACCGGGACTCGAGGAAGAGCAATCTGTAACACTCGCAATCACCACTGGGTCTCCGACGGTAGCGGGGGTGATGAAGTGGGGGCTGGGGAGCTATTCCTCTCGGGAATCACGGCTTGCGCGGTAAACATGGTGGAAGGCATCGCTGGTACCGAGCATATTTTGCTGGACTGGATGGACGTTAGCGCCGAATCGTATCGAGATCCAGATAAGCCACCGGGAGAGATTACTGTCTACGACGACGTGCGAATTCATTTCCAAATGTGGGGCGTCGACGATGATCAGGGACAATACCTGGTTGACCTCTGGAAGCAGCGTTGACCCTTGTATGGCTCGGTCGCCGTGGCGACCCCAAATACCAGCGTCACCGCCACGTTTTCTCCGGATAAATTCCGGTAGGCGGCTTATCTAAGGCCATCCACCAAGGTCAGGAGTAAACCAATGAGTAAACCAATGAGTAAACCAATGAGGATATGCTCTTTCTTGCCCAGCGCTACTGAAATGGTCTATGCCCTCGGCCTGGAAGACCAGCTTTATGGGGTGACCCACGAATGCGACTTTCCGATGGCTGCTAAAGACAAGCCATGGGTGGTGCGCAGCGTTTTCGACGGCACCGAGCCCACCAGCGGGGAGATCAGCAAGGTTATCTCGGAAAGGCTGGAGCAGGGGCTGGGAATCTACGATATAAACCAGGAGGTGATGCGGGCGGCCGAGCCGGACCTGCTGCTGACCCAGGCCATCTGCGAGGTTTGAGCCATCTCCTCTCGGCAGGTCGCCGAGGCCAGTTTAGACCTACCCAAGGAGCCGGAAGTCATCTCGCTGGACCCCCAGTACGTCTCGGACGTGCTGGAAGACATCCGCCGGATCGGTCGCGCCACCGGCGCCGAAGAAGCCGCCGAATCATTAACCAGGAAGATGCAAGCCCGTATGGATGCCGTGGTGGAGAAGGCGGGCCAGGCCCTGGACAAGCCGCGGGTGCTGCATCTGGAGTGGGTCGACCCCCTGA
>JAKZUA010000244.1:0-12352 GCA_047516825.1 Dehalococcoidia bacterium | reverse complement strand
GGCTAATTCATCGTAAGGATGAAGTGAAACATCGCTGCCGAACCCGGTTACAGGCCCGAGCCGATGCTTTGATCTTTACACCTGCCGTGCCTTTGCCATCACTGCCCAATGTAGTTCCCACCTTGGCTTTGGTTTAGTCCCACTCCCCTGGTTATTCTGCCTTCACCTACTCCCATCATCTTTCCACCTACGGTAACGCCCATTGTCCTGCCACCCACACCGACACCCCTTGTTCTGCCTTCTGCACCCACTCCGCAACCCATCCTGGATTTCAGCCGGGTTTACCAACAGTCGTGGCCCTCGGTATTTCTAATCCAATCCTCCGACGGAAGAGGATCGGGATGGCTGATCGAGCCTGGACTGATC
This sequence comes from Dehalococcoidia bacterium, assembly GCA_047516825.1. Taxonomy (GTDB): domain Bacteria; phylum Chloroflexota; class Dehalococcoidia; order Lucifugimonadales; family UBA3495; genus JADFQT01. The sequence continues at coordinate 11,986 of JAKZUA010000244.1, read as the reverse complement.
CTTACCAATGAACATGTTATCGAGGGTTCATCCAGGGTCACGGTACGCCAGGCGTTAAATCCCCCCTTCACCGCCACCGTACTGGCCTTCGACTCCTGGCGGGATGTGGCTCTGCTGCGGTTTGACCCGAGGAGGGCCCGATTACCGCAGGCTGCGACTCCCCTCTCCTTGGGGCGAGCCCGGGATCAAGACATCGCCAGCTCCTTGCTGGGATTGGGGTATTCCAGCACAGAGATAAAGCCCGACGGGACAGTCGGCTTGGCTTCGGCCAACGTGGGGGTGCTGTCCCAATTTACCGACTTCGGAGGCTCCCGGCTAGGGGTCAACCTGGTGATGGACGCGCCCCACGACCCTGGCGACAGCGGAGGCCCGGTACTGGACTCCGACGGAACGGTGGTTGGGATGATCCGCGCGGCGCAGGTCCGAAACTCGGCCGGACAGCGGGTGATGGGCACCTTCTATGCGGTGCACATAGACGAGATTCGGAAAATTCTGCCCGCTCTGAAGAGGGGCGAGTCCCGGTAGGGGGCTGGGGAAGTAGGGCTAGCCCAGACCGCCATTGCCATTAAAGAGGCTGCCGCCCGGCAAAACCCACATTGGTTTCATGCCAGTAATCGATGCGCTCTTCGCCCCGCAGCCAGCAGAGGTATACCTCCCGTCCCTCCCTTCTGCTGGGGAAATCCACCAAACCCCGACCCAAATCCCGCACCAGAATCCCCCGGTCGGTTACTTCCTTCAAGTTTTCCTGAAGCTGCTGGGTCAGACGGTCCACCTCCCTTCTACACTCCAGAATTTCTTCCTCGCTGCTGGAATGGCCGTTGCTTCTACGTCTCCGCAGCAACTCCAGCAGGTGATCTTGCTGAGCAGCCAGTTGGTCACGGCCCGGAATCATTCCGGCCAGCTTATCCTCCAACCAGGGAAGCAGGGCGTTGGCCTCATCCAGAGTGAAAAAGGGCTCGGTCATGGTCCGTCTTACCGCAATCTAAATTAGAACTTGTCCCGCGACCAGGGATCGACGCGCCACCCAGAAATCCCGGCAATCATACACCGGCGGGGCCATTTGGCCTAAGAGAGCCCCAGGCTGGATCAATTGGCGTACAATATCAACATCCCGATCAATATCAACCGACGGCGACGGCAACGGCGACTTATTCAGCGATGGGAGGGTCCATGCCTATAATAGACCACAGCCGGGCCTCAGAGGTGCCCTGGCGACCGGGGTACCGCAAGTGGGACATTACCCGGGCGGAGCACGGCGTGACCAGCACCTTTAGCCTGAATACCGCCGAGCCGGGAGCGGGAGCGCCGCTTCACACTCACGTGATGGATGAGTTGATCGTGATAGTAGAAGGCCGACTGGAGGTCCGCATCGACGGTGAGACCCAACTGGTGGGAAAGGACCACACCCTGGTAATACCCCCAGGAGCGGAGCACGGGTTTAGGGTCGTCGGCGACCAACCGGCCCAGCTTTTGGTTTTCTTCCCGACGCTGGAGCCCTATGACTCCCAGCATACCCACTACCTGGAAGGAGCGGCTCCATCTTCAGTCGGGGGTTAGAATAGGTTTGAAATGTCTTTCCCCTCAACAAGCTAAGCCAACCCTCGATTACCAACCGGACACTGCGGAGTATAAGCCACTTGGGTGACGACCAAAACCCGCTCGAAAACCAGGTTCAAGGAAGCCAGTACCGGGGAAACCAATTCCGGGAGGGCGACCTGGCCTTGTTGCTGGACCGGAAAAGCCGCAAGTACCTGGTTACGCTGGGCGGAAATCAGGTCTTCCACAGCCACTTGGGCCGGCTGTCTCACGACCAGGTAATCGACCATAGCGTGGGCGGGTGGTATCGCACCGACCGGGGGCATACCCTGCTGGCGGTGCGTCCTACCCTGGCCGACTACGTGCTGGAGATGCCCCGGGGGCCGCAGATTATTTATCCCAAGGACTTGGGGCTAATCGTGAGTCTGGGCGATATTTTCCCGGGCGCAACGGTGGTAGAGGCGGGTCTAGGCTCCGGCTCCCTCACGGCGGCGCTGCTGAGGGCCGTAGGTACCGGCGGTCAAGTAATAAGTTACGAGATCAACGAGACGGTGGTCCCCAAGGCTCAACGAAATATTCAGCGGATTCTGCCGGATACATCCAACCTCAGCGTGAAAGTCGGAGACATTTACTTGGGGATGGCCGAGCGGAATGTGGACCGGATAGTGCTGGACGTGCCGGAGCCCTGGCAGGCGGTGCCAGGAATCGGGGATGCCCTGGTCATGGGCGGTATCATGTTGAGCTTTCTGCCTACCATACTGCAGGTGCATGAGTTGGTTAGGGCGTTGCAGGAAGACACGCGCTTCCAGCGATTGGAAACCACCGAGACGCTTTTGAGGCCCTGGCATGTGGCGGAGCGCAGTGTTCGTCCCGCCCACCGCATGGTGGCCCACAGCGGTTTTCTCACCACGGCAGTTCGGTGCCAGCCACGGATAATTGGAACCGCGACCAATCCGGCGCCACCGGAAGGCCAAGACCTGGAGGTGGAGGACGAAGCCGCGCCGGTCTAGGTTTCACGCTCTGTTCTTTCGGGGCCTGGGCTCCGAGCTAACCGGACAGGGTTGGTCTCATCAAATCTGAATAGCTAACGTTGCAACGAACTGTTGCTTTGTGCGGCAATTTACCGTACACTATGGTAAATTACCAATTGACCTAAGCTATTACTAAGTAACTATCTCAAAACAAACCCTGTCATTCCGAAGGAGCGAAGTGATTATGCCGAGCAACGCCTGAGGGCTCGGCGTGACATTTTGAGATAGGCACTAAGGGAGTCGAGACTATGACTACCACGACCCGGACACAACGACTTGAGGCAAGAGTTACCCCCGAGCTAAAGGCTCTTTTGGTACGCGCTGCCGAGCTTCAAGGGACTAGCCTCAGTGACTTCATAACCATGCATATGGGACAAGCGGCTTTGTGTACTATTAGGGACCATGAGCGCTTGGAACTAGACACCCACGAACGTGAGGTGTTTATTGCGGCGCTGCTCAAGCCGCCCGAGCCGAATGAGCATCTACAAAGCGCCGCTGCACAGTACAGAGCGACTATGGGCGCGTAAGTGGCCTCTGAACCTTCCTTTAAGCCCATATTTGAGCCGCTCGGCACTCAGCATGACCGAGCGGCTTTTCATTGTGGGACTGAATCGTTGGATCGGTACTTACACCACCAGGCGGGCCAAGACCTTAGAAGGCACCTGGCAGTGCCATATGTAATGGTAGACTCCCGGGCAAACACTATAGCGGGATATTACACATTAACGAATTATCAGGTAGCCGTAGGAGAATTGCCACCAGAAATTAGTCGGCGAGTTCCCTACACCGATGTCCCGGCGACCCTCTTAGGGCGGTTGGCTCTCGATTTGAAGTATCAAGGGCAGGGCCTGGCCAGAATCCTGTTGTTGGACGCATTAAATCGGAGCTTCCAAAACAGTAGCCGAGTTGCATCCCTAGCTGTCGTGGTAGATGCCATTGATGATAATGCCAATAGTTTTTATCAGCACTATGGCTTCATCCCATTTTCGAATCACCCTAGTCGGCTCTTTCTGCCGATGGACACGATGAAGAAGCTTTTTGAACAGGAAAACTAGCGACGGGAATCCAGCACCTGATTGAATCAAGGATCGCCATATTGGCACCCCGGGGCGGGATCTAGGCCGGGTTTGGCGGCCAGAGCTTTTCCAGGTTTATTTCCGCCTCTGCTCGGGGGTATCGGCCTTCCAGAAAAGGCAGATGATTGCTGGTTAACAGCGGCAGCGGGAGTCCTTCGGGCCGGGCTAAGCCACCTTCGGCTAAACCACCCTCCGGGTCTGGGGCAGGGTCGAAACCCCAGAGTATTGGATTGCCAACATTTTTCCCCTGCACCAACACCTTGAAGTCCCCCAGACCGCCAACGCGGGCCAGGTCCAGCATACCGGCCCGGTTGGCCTGGGCCTGCTGCTGAGAGAGACTCAGGGCTCCCAGACTTCGTCTCCAGTTCCCCAGCCACAGGCTACGCAGGAATTCGCTTTGCCGGGTGTAACCAAGCATATTCAAGCCGTGGGCGCGGCCGGCCTTTACCACTGCGGTGAAATCCACCTGGGCAGTTATGTCCTGCGACCCGACATGCCGGAAGGGATCATCGGTTTGGGTATGACGATAATAGGTTGTCAGGGTCCCATCGAGCCGTTTCTCCGCGGAGTAAAGCTGGGTAGCGGTTTTTCCATAATCCACCGTGAGCACGAAGCCCGAATCTAGAACCGAGGCGACCTCTCCGGCCCAGCGGTCGATTCCCAGATTAATTTCGGCCACCTGTCCTTCCGCCAGCTCAACCCCCACACTCTCCAGCCGGCTCAGCAACTCGGGACAGGACGGCTCCCCCAAGGTTTCGACCAACTGGCCGTCCTGGAGAGCGACGTAGACCTCTTGTAACCTTCCCCGGCGGACCTTGACCTGGTGAACCGGAAAGGCGTCCAACAACTCGTTGGACAGGATGCACCCGCGCACTCCGGACAAGGGGATTCCGTAACGAAGGCCGCGGCGACCGGTTGGAGAGTCAGCGCCAACGCCGGCAGTGGGGACTGCGGCGGCAATTCTGGAAACTTTTAATGCATTTTGGGCCGGCGCTGAGGCAGTCTCCAGTCCAGCAACGGCTCTAAGGTCCAGGCAGACGTAACGGAGGGACCGCCGAAACTCCGGCATCAAGTTGGAGCTGTAGTTCAGAATATCGCGGGCCAGCAAACCGTTGCCAGCGCCCATTTCCACTACGGTAAAAGGTTGGGGGCGGCCCAGCAAATCCCACATCTGGAGCAGCTGAACTGCCAGCAAAGCCCCGAATGCCGGGTGAACCGAAGGGCTGGTGTAGTAATCCCCCGATGCTCCGATGGGAGACCGGCCCAGGTAGTAACCTCCCTGGGGCCAAAAAAGAGCGGCTTCCATAAACTCGGCAAAGGTAATTCTACTCCGCCGCTGGATGCGCCTTTTTATTTCGGCTGCCGGTCCGCTCTCATTTTCTGGCATTTGAACCCGGGGCATTTGGACCCGCCTTTTTTATTTCCTTAGCATCTGGGGCCTACACCCGTAACGCAATTTAAACACAAAAAAGGGGGGGCCCTGCGGCCCCCCTTCGATTGTCATATGCTGCTAGGAAGTTACCCCCGTTGCTCGATGGGGACATACTCCAGGTCCATTTCGCCGGTGTACTCCAGCAAGGGCCTGATGAGAATATTGTCTTCGTATTGTTCGACGCACTGGAGGGTCCAGCCGGGGATGCGTCCCAAGGCGAAGATGGGAATGAAGATATCTTCGGGAAAGCCCAGCAGGTAGTAAATTGAACCGGCGAAGAAGTCCACATTGACGAAGATGCCGCGAGAGCGGTAGGGCACCATTGCCACTTCTTCCACGTAGGTCAAAATCTGGAACCAGTGAGGCTGCCCCATCTTTTCGCTCAACACTCGGGAGCGCTCTCTGAGATGGCGGGCCCGGGGGTCTTCGGCGCGATATACCCGATGCCCGAAGCCCATTATCCGGCCGCCGCTATCCAGAACGTTACGGCAGTATTCCGCCGCATTCTCCGGATGACCAATTTCCAGGGCCATTTTCATGACTTCTTCGGCGGCGCCGCCGTGGGCCGGGCCTTTCAGGACGCCGACACCGGTCACGATGGCGGAGTGGAGATCTGAGATGGTGGCGGCGGTAACCCGAGCACCAAAGGAAGAGGCGTTGGCCCCGTGCTCGGCGTGCAGGATGAAGTCCACGTCCAGCAGCTGGGTCGTCTCCTCATCCGGGATCTGGTCAAACATCATGTATAGGAAATTACCGGCGTGGCTCAAGTCCGGATTAGGCGCGACCGGTTCCAGTCCTTGTCGCAGCCGGTAGTGGGCCGCTACCAGAGTGGGTCCCATTGCTGTAATGCGAATCCCCTTGCGGATGGTCGCTTCCGGCGAGTTATCGTCCACCTCCGGGTCAAAGCCGGAAAGGGCAGAAATGCCGGTTCGGAGGGCATCCATTGGGTGGCTGGTCTTGACCAGATCCAGCACCTGGATAACGTCGTCGGGTATCCTCCGGTTGGCCCGCAGGGTATTATCGAACTCCTGCAATTCCTGCCGGCTGGGGAGGTTTCCGTAGAGAAGCAGGTAGACTACTTCTTCGAATGTGGATTTCTCCGCCAAGTCGTGAATGTTATAGCCACGGTAAAGTAGCTTACCCTCCTGACCGTCAATGAAGCTAGACTTGGTGGTGTCGAGATAGACATCCTTCAGTCCCTTCATAATCTCGGGGGCCATGCCTGCTTCCTCCTTCCCGGCTTCTCTCTTCCCGGTATCTATGCCTGATGGCCCCGCTAATGAGTGGCTTCGCGACAGATAATGCGCTACGGGGATGCCAGCCTGGACCAAAAAATCTTACTGGGGGATTGTGCCGATTTTAGCAATCGCCCCTAGGGGTGTCAAGCTAAGTTTAGCTGAACTACCTTGCCGCTTTACCTTACCAACCTGAGGTGGGGGTAAAGGCTGGCCACAGGTATCGATGGATATATTGACAAGGGTAGATTAGCTAAAAGATAATGGCTGGCATAGTGGAGAAGTTCATTTCAAAGTTGGAGACCCTCCAATCTAGAGAGGTATGAAAATGGCAACTCAGGATATCGCGTTGATGGCCCACCTGATGCGGAGGGCTGGTTTCGGGGCAACCCGCGAGGAGCTGGAGGAACGCGCCGCCAAGGGCTACGAAGCCACGGTGGAAGAGTTGCTCAATCCCGGATCTCAACCGGCCCTGGACCGGTTCGAGCTGGTCCGGTACCACCCCTGGACCTGGAAGCCCGGCACCCTGCCCGGTATGGGAGCCGTGGAGTGGCTCTGGTACATGGTGAACACCAAGCGTCCGCTGGAAGAGAAGATGACTCTGTTCTGGCACAATTTTTTCGCCACGGGTGTTTCCAAGGTGGACCATTACGACGAGATTACCGCCATGGTCGCCACCTTCCGGGGGAAGGGGATGGGCAGCTACCGGGACCTGCTGCTGGACATGGCCAAGAATCCGGCCATGATTTACTGGCTGGATAACTGTGAAAACCACGCCGGCGCCGTCAATGAAAACTGGGGACGGGAGTTGCTGGAGCTATTCAGCATGGGTGTCGGCAACTACACCGAGGTGGACGTTCGGGAAGTCTCCCGGGCCTTCACCGGCTGGACCATAGAACCCAAGCTGCCCCGAGGGCCCATTGGTCGTCACGATTGGCACTTCACCTATCGGGCGGATGACCATGATGATGGTGAGAAGGCTTTCCTGGGTGAGACTGGCAATTTTGATGGCGAGGATGTCATCGACATTATCTGCGCCCATCCGGCTTCTACCTCCTTCATCGCTCGCCATCTTTACAACTTTTTTGTAGCTGACGAGGCTCAGGTGCCGGCTTGGGCCGTTACCCCGCCTCGGGACCAGGATGCCATCGATACTTTGGCCGACGCGCTGGTGGATTCGGCTTACGACATCCGATCTACCCTACGGGTGCTTTTCAACTCCGACTTCTTCAAAAACGCCCGCTTCGCCCGTCTCAAGAGCCCGGCGGAGGTAGTGGTGGGGACTCTTAAGCTGGTGGGCGGATTTGAATTTCCGGCCCCGGGCATCGGCGAAATATCCCGGCAGCCCAACTACATGGGACAGGACCTGCTGAACCCGCCCAGCGTTGAGGGCTGGCACACCGGCACTGAATGGATCAACAGCGGCTCGCTGATGAGAAGGATCAACTTTACCGCCGATATGGTGGGCAATACCAGCCGTCCCGGGGTGCAGTCCATGATTAACCGGCTTAAGAGGCAGAACAGCCAAACTCCGGAGGCGTTTGTGGACGCCTGCCTGGAGTTGATGGGACCGCTGGAGGTTAACGAGGAGACCCGGCGGGAACTGGTGGACCACGCCAATATTGGCGGTGACCTGAACTGGGGATCCGACGCCGCCGGTTCTTCGGAACGGGTTGGTGAAATATTGCAGCTGATAGTCTCCCTTAGGGATTACCAATACGCCTAAGCGTCTGGCTCGCCCCCGACAAACCCAAGGAGGATATAACAATGGCTTCAACCAAGAAAGAGCCGGTAGTAGTAGTGCTTCAGCTTACCGGCGGTAATGATTACCTCAATACCGTGATTCCCTATACCGACCCGCGGTATCGCGACAACCGCCCGGCCGTTGGGGTAGCCGAAGACCGCATTCTACCCATCACCGACAAGATTGGATTTCACCCGGAAATGGGGCCGATGAAACGGCTTTACGAGCAGGGTAATGTGGCCATTATTCATGGCGTTGGTTATAAGAACTCGCCCCGCTCCCATTTCCGCTCCATGGACATCTGGCACACCTGCGAGCCGGACAAACTGGGAACGGAGGGTTGGCTGGGACGGGCGACCAAGGAGCTGGACCCCAACAAGGAGAATGTGGTAACCGCGGTGAGCTTTGGTCCCAGTTTGCCACGAGCCCTGGCGCTGCCCGGCGTGCCGGTGGCCTGCGTGGACGACCTGGACACCTTTGGCATGCTGCCAGGCATCACCGAAACCGGGCAACGGAGCAAAATTCTGGACCGGTTTACCCGCCTCTACTCTCCCACCATCGGTAGCGGTTTTGTGATGGACTATCTTAGTCAGACCGGCCTGGACTCCCTCCGGGCGGCCGACATTCTCAAAGTGGCTCCGGTCCAATATTCCTCCACGGTGGAATATCCCGATACACCGCTGGCTCGCAAGCTTCGGGGAGTAGCGCAGGTACACATGGCCGATTTGGGTACCCGGGTCTTGTACTGCGACCACGGTAGCTTCGACAGCCACTCCAACCAGGTTGGTATGCATGACAAGCTGTGGCACGACGTCTCCAACGCCGTCGAGAGCTTCTTTGACGACCTAAGGGAGCACGATGCCGGCGATAACGTCATAATGCTGCTCTTCACCGAATTCGGACGCAGGGTGCACGACAACGGCTCGGGCACCGACCACGGGGCGGCTGGCGCGGCCTTCGTCATCGGCGAAGGGATTAAAGGCGGGGAATACGGCGAGTATCCCTCCACCAATCCGGAGGACCTGGAACAGGGAGACCTGGTCCCCAACCTAGATTTCCGGGGATTGTACTCCACCATCCTGGAGGATTGGATGGGGCTGGACGCCAATCCCTTGGTCGGCGGGACTTACGAAAAACCCAGCTTTGTCTGAGTAGCCTAACCCAAAGAATAGTCAAGAAGGGGGCCAGGGACTCGAGTCTGCTGGCCCTCTGTGATAAAGCACGAGTTTCGGGACAACAATCTGGGATAGCGCCAATAGTAAACCTATTACCTATAGGGAGGGCCAAATGCTTACGCAAGTAGCAGCGGGTCGAGCTTACGACTTCAGCCACTCCGTGGGACGGGGCGCGCAATCCGGCATGGGGTTCAATCAGCCGGTGGCGTGCGCCCTGGGCAAGGACGACGCGGTTTACGTGGTAAATAGGGGAAGCGAGAGCATTAGCAACGTTTCTTGGAATCGCACCGGTGTCGGGGCCCGAGTCAGCAAGGTAACCATTGGCCCAGAGCCGGGTGGTGAGGAGTTCATTGGGGAATTCAGCAAGTACGGAAGCGGCGATGGTGAGTTCATCTGGGGTTCGGGGGTGGTCATTGACGATGAGGAGAGGGTGTACGTTTCCGACGAATGGCTGAACCAGATAAGTGTGTTCGACCAAGACGGAAAGTATCTGCGGAAGTGGAGCACTCTGGGAAGAGAGGATGGTCAAGCCCACGGAGTAGCCAGCATTACTTTAGGTCCCGATGGCAACATATATTTAACCGATGGGCTTAGCCACGAGGTACGGAAGTTTAGCCGGGACGGCAGCTTGCTGTCCAGCTGGGGCCAGTTGGGATCAGCGAACGGGGAGTTTAACGGTCCCTGGGGCATCGCCACCGACCAGCAGGGAAATGTCTACGTGGCCGACCACCTTAACCATCGGGTGCAAAAGTTCACGGCAGCCGGGGAGTGGCTGGCCCAATTCGGCAGCCCGGAAACCGGACGGGGCCAAATTCATCTGCCCACGGGCGTTGCGGTAGACCCAGAGGGTGATGTTTACGTATGCGACTGGAGCCATAACGGGCAGCATCCGGGGCGGGTCCACGTGTTTGACGCCGCAGGCAACTTCATCATTAGTCTAATCGGTGACGCGGAGCAGCTGTCCAAGTGGGCTCAGATGACCGTAGACGCCAACGCCGACTACATCAAGCGGCGCCGGGAAGTCTCCCCCTTCAATGCCGAATCGGAGTGGCGATTCGCCGTACCGACCAGCGTGATGTTCGATTCCGCCAAGGACCGGCTGTTGGTGGTCGACAATCAACGCAGCCGCCTGCAAATTTATAAGAAGCTGAAGAACTACATGGTGCCCCAAATGAACCTGTAGGGAATGCCCGGGCTAGGTCTCGGCCCAGGGCGGGGTAGGCGTGGGTCAACTGTCTGTGGGAATACATTCGGCAGTAAAAATCCGGTCAGCAAGAGGACGAGCCAGAAAGGGATTGGCGATAGAGCCGGGGACAGAGGGGCGATACCTTCAGATGGCGCAGGGGAATTCGGGTATGTTGTGCTCGGACGCCCCGATAGAGATACTGGAGGCTTGTTCTTCCGAGGCTGAGCCGACCAAATTCCTGGAGGACTTCTTCGCCGCTGGCTACGGGCAATGGGCTTTGGATAACCACGGCCGGCGACTTCCTCAGGAGATAATCAATAACGCTATTATCGTGCTCTGGCTGCGGGCCTGCCGAATCCACACCAGCATCCTCTTGGGGGAGCAAGACCCGGACTGGCGAAAGCCCTTCTTCTCGGACGTGGGGCTCTACGGCGATTGAAAATTCAGTAGGAGAGTCCCAGCGGCAAACCCTGTTAGCCGATCAGCCGGTTAAGGGCAGGTAAACTGGTAAACCTGCCCAATACTGGTCCACATATAAACGCAATCTGTCAAACCTGCTTCAGTCCGGAGGAAGTCCGGATAGAGAGGCTCGGCGCCGGCGCCGCTGGGAAGGGCGTCGAAGCTATAGGTGCCGTGCATCGGCGAGGGTTCCACCTCCACGATTTGACCCCTGGCCATCATACCGTCCATGGCCCTCTGCACCGTCAGTAGCTCGGCAGCCTGGACCTCGGCATCGGCCAGCAATGCGGTGGGTCTGCTGACCAGCGGCCCTTGCTCGCCCGGACTGCGCAGAAAGTAGGAGTAAGCGGGAACGGCCGCGACGACCATGAGGGTGAAACCCCCGATTAGTATAAGTAACTCAGTCAGCGTAAACCCCGGCCGGCCGTCAGCACCGCCGAATCCGTTTCTGGGCATGCCGAGAGCCTTTCTAAGACCCGCTGTAAGCAATTCTTTGCTCCTATTCTCCGCTGGAATACCAGCCTGACTGAATATTCAGCGTCTTCGTGAAACTGGAAAGACGCGGAGCCCGGCTTGGCCGAGGCCGCCATTGCCCAGCGCAAACCCGCATCATGCTGCTTATAATTCTTAAGAGTACGGCGTCAATGTAAAGATGCGCGTTCTGCACGGTGGAGGCGCGGTGAAGGTGTGGTTAACGGGAAGGCCGGAGCAGGCCCTATGCGAACGGGGCCGGGTAGGGACAGAGACTGATGCCCAGGTGCTGGACGCTGGATGGGGCTGGTACTAAAATGGGGAACAGCCCTGATCTAGAAAAACCATTGCTCGGGTCTGACATCCGGGGACGAAGCAGTTTGGGGATTTCCCATTTTACACGGGGTCCAGGAGGGGTGGCAGAGTGGACGAATGCGACGGTCTTGAAAACCGTTATACCGCAAGGTATCGTGGGTTCGAATCCCACCCCCTCCGCCAGATATTGTTCCAACAACGTCCTAGGAAGTCTCACAGAGTCCTGTTGGTCTATCTATTCCAGTCTCAACAGCCCTAATTGAGGTCTTGTAACGTCCAGGGACATCCGCTATAATCCGGCAAATCTTGGTATACCTTTAGGTATA